>CAMLEO010000091.1 GCA_946478975.1 uncultured Steroidobacter sp. | reverse complement strand
GACGACCTCCTCGAGCGTCGCGGGACGTCGGAAGATCTCCAGCGTCTTGCCATGCTGAACGAGGCGGCCTGCGTCGAGCACGAGTGTTTCATCGCCGAGTTGCAGCGCCTCTTGTGGCTCGGTCGTCGCATACACCACGGTCGTGCGACCGCGAGCGAACAAGTTTCGCAGTTCGCTGCGCAGGTCCTCGCGCAACTTGTAATCGAGATTGACCAGCGGCTCGTCCAGCAGCACCAGGTCGGCATCTTTAGCCAACGCGCGCGCCAGCGCCGTGCGCTGCTGCTGACCGCCCGAAAGCTCGGCGGGCCGACGATCCAGAAACGGTGTGAGCCGCAGCGTCTCGGCGATTGCATGCACGCGTTCGCGAATGAACGACTCGGATTGGCGGGCGAGCCGCAGCGGCGAAGCGATGTTCTCGAACACGCTGAGCGAGGGGTAATTGATGAACTGCTGATACACCATCGCCAGCCTGCGCTTTTGCACCGGCACGCCGGTGACATCTTTACCAGCGACGATCAACCGGCCGTGGCTGGGCCGTTCGAGGCCGGCCATCAGGCGCATCAGCGTCGTCTTGCCCGCGGAGGTTGCGCCCAGCAGCACATTGATGCCCGGTTGCAGCGACGCGCTCATCGGATACAGCCAGGCCGCCGACCCGACGCCAAAGCTCACATCGACTAGCTGCAACGTGCTTCCTTCGAGTTCGGCCGTACCCCCGCGCCGATACTAACGAAGTGCGCTGATATTTTGAAAGTCGCTTGCGTCGTGGCGTTCCAGCAGCTGGCTGGCGGGATCGCCGCTGGTGCGGTTCACGACCCGGCCGCGAGCGACAGCAGGACGGGCCAGCAGCATGTCGGCCCAGCGCACCACGTTCTTATATTCATGCACGGACAGGAACTCGCCGGCGTTGTACAACTGGCCCTTCACGAGCCCGCCGTACCAGGGGAGCACCGCGATGTCGGCGATCGTGTACTCGTCGCCTGCGAGATAAGGGGTTTGCGCGAGGCGCCGATCCAGCACATCCAGCTGACGCTTCGTTTCCATCGCGAACCGGTCGATGGCGTATTCGAATTTCTCCGGCGCATACGCATAGAAGTGGCCGAAGCCGCCGCCCAGGTACGGCGCACTGCCGACCTGCCAGAACAGCCACGACAGGCATTCGGCACGCAAGTGAGCTTGCGACGGCAGCAAGGCACCGAACTTTTCCGCGAGATAAAGCAGGATCGCGCCGGACTCGAACACGCGAACCGGCTGCGCACCTGAAACGTCCATCAGCGCAGGAATCTTGGAGTTGGGATTCACATTCACGAAGCCGCTGCCGAATTGATCGCCGTCCTTGATGCGGATCAGCCAGGCGTCGTACTCGGCGCCGGTGTGGCCGAGCGCCAGCAGTTCTTCGAGCAGGATTGTGACTTTCTGGCCGTTCGGCGTGCCCTGCGAATACAGCTGCAGCGGATGCCGCCCGACCGGCAGCACCTTGTCGTGCGTCGGCCCCGCGATCGGTCGATTGATGCTTTGGAATTCGCCGCCGTTGGGCTTGTTCCAGATCCACACTTTCGGCGGCGTATAGGCGTTCGGGTCAGCCGGTACTTCCACCGTGGCGCCGTGATATTCCGCCAGGTTTCTCACCGCGTGCGGGCCCAGTGCCTTGTCGGAAACCAGGTCCTCCAGCACCTGCTTTCTGCGCGGCAGGTCGAAGAATGCCATCACCGCTTTGAGCGCGTTATGCCGGATGTCGATATCCTCATTCGGATCTTCAACCAGCTTAATGATGAGTTCCTTGAGCTCGTCATTCGAGTTGACGAAGTTCGACGCGGCGATCACTGCGTAATTCTTGACGTCATAATCCGCATCGGTCTCGATGACGGTCGTCAGCAGCTCGCCGAACGAGCGCATGTCTTCTTCCGGCAGCGGCGCCAGCTCCAGGATCTTCAGCGCCTGGATGCGCGCCAGGTCGTATTCATCTTTGTTGGCGACCACCGAGCGAATCAGCTCCCACATGCCCGGGATCTCTTCGAACTCGATCTCCCGCAGCAGCTCGCACTTGCCGTCGTCGTCGCGGCTGGCGTAATCGTCGATGATGCTCATCACTTCGTTCCCAAGTTGAAGCGTCCGCCGATTATGCGCCAACGGTCGGCGCGAATGCAGCACGACAGCGGCGAGTGTTAACCTATTACGTTATGAAGATCACACCAGCCCTTTTCGCCGCACTGCTCGGCACGATCGCATTCAGTACCGCCGGGTCGCAGACCGTCGAGCCCAAGCGCATGTCGGACACGGTGCGAGTGCTGGCCTCGGATGAATTCGAGGGGCGCAGCCCGGGAACGCCCGGCGAGACCAAGACTGTCAACTACCTGGTGGAAACATTTCGCAGCCTGGGGCTTGAGCCCGGCGGCGAACGCGGCGGCTGGACGCAAGACGTGCCGCTGCTGCGAACTCAACTCGAAACGCCGCGTGTACTGCAGATGACGGTCAAGGGCCAGCCGCGGCCGCTCACGCAATCGAAGGATGTTTATCTCAGCACCGTGCAGGATGCATCGACCGCCGCAATCGAGAACGCGCCGCTGGTGTTCGTCGGTTACGGCGTCACTGCGCCCGAACGTCAATGGGACGATTACAAAGGTGTCGACCTGCGCGGCAAGGTCGCCGTGTATTTGATCAACGATCCCGATTTCTCGGCGCAGCCGAATGAACCGGTCGCTGGCAAATTCGGCAGCCGGCGCATGACTTATTACGGTCGCTGGACCTATAAATTCGAAGAGGCCGCGAGGCACGGCGCAGCGGCGGCGTTGATCGTTCACGATACCGAAGGCGCCGGTTACGGCTGGTCCACAGTCATCGCGCCCGGCGGTGAGAACTACGCGCTGGTGTACGCAAATCCTGCCGAAGCGCCGCCGATTCTGAAGTTACAGGGATGGCTGGAAGGCGAGACGGCGGCGGCATTGTTTCGTAGCGCCGATCTCGATCTGGCCGCGCTGCGCGTTCAAGCGCGACGCGCCGATTTCCGGCCGGTGCCGTTGAAAGATGTCACATTCAGCGCGACCGTGCCGGTGAAGCTCGCGAAGAGCGTCAGTCACAACGTGCTGGCGAAAATCACCGGCAGCGAGCACCCGGATGAAACAATCATGATGGCGGCCCATTGGGACGCATATGGACTGGGTGCGCCGGATGCGCAGGGCCGAAAAGTTCGCCCTGGCGCCAACGACGATGCACTCGGCGTCGCTGGCGTACTGGAGCTCGCGCGTGTTTTGAAAGCCGGGCCCAAGCCGAAAAGAACATTGGTCTTTGCCGCCTGGACAGCGGAAGAGCGCGGGCTCATCGGCTCGCTGGCGTATGCGGCAAAGCCGCTGTATCCGTTCGAGAAAACAGTCGCGAACCTGACGTTGGATGTATTGCAAACCGCCGGCCTGGCGCGCGATGTATTACTCGTCGGCGCGGGACAAAACGATCTCGAAGACGATCTGGCGCGAGCCGCCGCGGCTCAGGATCGAACCATCACGCCTGAAACATTGCCCGAGCGTGGATTGTTTTATCGCGCCGATCACTTCCCGCTCGCGCGCCAGGGCGTGCCGGTGGTTTTGCTGATGGCACTCAGCGGCGCCGCCGACATGCGTGACGGCGGCCGCGCGGCCGGCGAGAAATGGCTGGCCGATTACATGAAGTGTTATCACCAGACCTGCGACGCGTGGGACGCAAACTGGGATCTGCGCGGAGCCGCTCAAGATGTCGAGTTGTTCCACGCCATCGCCAGCGAGCTCGCCAACTCACGCCGCTGGCCGCAGTGGCGAGCGGATTCCGAGTTTCGTGCGATCCGCGAACGTTCCGCCCAGAAACGTTAGCCCAGAAACGTTAGCCCACTGCACGTGCCTCGCCGCGCGATCGGCGTTTCACGATCGCGCTGGCGAGCTGCTCCAGGATCTGCACCGACGTGTCCCAATCGACGCAGCCATCGGTGATGCTGCGGCCATATTCCAGCGCCTGGCCGGGCACCAGGTCCTGGCGGCCCGCTTTCAAGTGACTTTCCACCATCACGCCGCTGATCCGGTGCTCGCCGGCCTCGATGCGCGCAGCGATGTCAGCAATCACCAGCGGCTGATTCTCCGGACGCTTGCTGCTGTTGCCATGACTCACGTCGATCATCAAACGTGCCGGAAGCTTGGCCGCACTCAGTTGTCGGCACACTGAATCGACACTCGCCGCATCGTAGTTCGGCGTGCTGCCGCCGCGAAGAATCACGTGACAATCGCTGTTGCCCGCGGTGGTTGCGATGGCGCTGTGACCTTGCTTGGTCACGGCGAGAAAATGATGGGGATGCGCCGCGGCCTGGACCGCATCGATCGCAATCTTCACATTGCCGTCGGTGCCGTTCTTGAAGCCCACCGGGCAGGACAATCCCGAGGTCATCTCACGATGCACCTGGCTCTCCGTGGTGCGCGCACCGATGGCACCCCACGCGACCAGGTCCGCAATGTATTGAGGTGTGATGATGTCGAGGAACTCGCAGCCTGCAGGCAGCCCGAGATCGTTGATATCGCGTAACAACTGGCGCGCAATGCCCAGGCCGCGATTGATGTTGAAGCTGCCGTCGAGATCGGGATCGTTGATCAGTCCCTTCCAGCCCACAGTGGTGCGCGGCTTCTCGAAATACACGCGCATGATGATTTCCAGCTCGCCCTGAAAACGTTCGCGCTGCTCCTGCAGCCGCCGCGCATAGTCCATTGCTGCCACGGTGTCGTGGATCGAGCACGGCCCGATGACGACGGCGAGCCGGTCGTCCCGGCCGTGAAGAATGTCCTGCATTCCTTTGCGAGCTCTTGCCACGGTGGCCGCGGCGGCGTCCGTGCAGGGGTGCTCGCTCATGACTCGGTGAGGCGTGACCAGCTCCCGGATTTCACGGATGCGTAAGTCGTCGGTGCGGGCGTGCATGGGGGCTCCTGTGGGCCAGATCCAGCGGTCAAAAAAAAACCGCCAGTCTTGCTGGCGGTTTTTTGAGTGACTCGGTGCTTTCAGTTCAGTCGAGTGCAATCCTTCCGCCAGCCATCGGATACCGGAAATAAAAGTAAAACCAATAGCGGGCGGAGGAAGACTTCATGGGACCGATAGATAACACAGGAAACCGGGCTTGGGCAATCACTGGTTGCGACGGAATCGATCGAGGGCGTCAATCGAGGCCGTGAATCTTCATGGCCACCAGCTTGTCGATCGTCAGGTTCTTGACGCCCCGGCCCTGCATTGCGCCGATGTACTCGGGGGTGACGCCGTGGATGCGCATGGTGATCAGCTGCTCGGGCTGCGGGTGGTCGAAACCGAGCTTTTGCACCTCGCCGATGAAATCGGGGCTGACGCCGTGAATACGGAACGCGACCAGCTGCTCCTGCGGCACCCGGTCGTACCCGCGCTGCTTCAACTGGTCGATGAAGTCGGGGGTGACCCCGTGAATGCGCATGGCGACCAGCATGTTGCTGTCCGGCGTGTAACCGGCCGCGCGAACGCGCTGGACCATTTCGGGCGTCACGCCGTGGATGCGGAAAGCAATCAACAGGTCGCTGTTGCGCTCGTCATGACCTGCAGCCCGCAGCGATTCGATGAACTCGCGCGAGACGCCATGAATGCGGAACGCAAGCAGCTTGTCGGTATCGAGGTTCTTTAGATCCAGGCTTTTCATCTCGCGCGCGAAATCCAAGCTCACATCGTGCATGGCGAAGTGCAGCTGCTTGCCTTCCACGCCATCGAAGCCGAGCGCTTTCATCTGCGCGGGATAGTGCGGGTCGGGCGTGAACTGAAACGTGCCGCCGCCGGCACTGTTGCGCACGGTGCCTTCGAACTCCAGTTTGCCGGCGTCGGCATTCATCGCGAACTGCGTGTCCTGCGCCAGGTCGAGCCCAGAGAATTTATCGACGCGCCAGTCGGACGTGGTGTTGAACCAATGCTTGCCCTGCGAGGACTGCATGGAAAACTGCAACCTGTCCGGCCGCTCGGAGCGCTGCATGTTCCATTGGCCGCTGGTGATTTCCTCGGCCAGAGCATTCGTCAACATCCAAGCCGCGGCGCCGACGGCGATCAGCTTCCGTGTGCCCCAATGTTTCATGTTCCGTCTCCGTTTATATGATGTCGTTGTTCTGCAGCGTCATCAGTTTCTGGACCGTGAGATCCTGAAAGCCGTGACTGACGGCGCTCTTGACCAGCTCCGGCGTAATTCCCTGCACCTTCGCAGCGATGACCTCGCCCGGCCGGCGAATATCCATGCCCGCGGCCTGCATCTGGCGGATGTACTCCGGCGTCACGCCCTGCACCTTCATTCCAATCGCATCGCCGACGCTCACGTCAGCGACGATCCGCTGCAACTCTGCGATGTACTCCGGCGTGATCCCCTGCACCTTCATCGCGATCAGCCCGCCGACATCAGGGCTCAAGCGAGTTGCGAGCATGGCCTTGACGTACTCGGGCGTAATGCCCTGCACTTTCATGGCAATCAGGTCGTCGACGCTGACGTTGTGCAAGCCCGCGGCTTCGACGCTGTCGATATAGGAAACTTTGGACTTGCCGGGCGTGTCGGCATCGACACGCGGACGCGGCGACGGCTTTGGTTCCGGCGTCGGCGTTGCGTTGTGCGTCGGCCTTGCTTTGGGCCGCGGCGTTGGCGCAGGCGTAGCGACGGTGGCCGGCGCCGGCGGTCCGGGAACGCGAGCCACAGGCGGCCCGGGCGGTCCTGGAACACGAGCGACAGGCGGCGACGGCGGTCCAGGAGCACGATCAACCGGCGGCGACGGCGCGACTTCTTCAGTGGTCTCAGCCGCAGCAACAAACACCGACCCTGCAAACAAAGCCACTGCCACCCCGATAACACAGGCACCCACACCAGCGATGCGCGAGCGAGCGGACGTGCCCTGCATTCCCAACAACCTCAGCACTCGCTCAGTTAGCGGACCACGATTTGCCGCCATCATCAGCGACGGCGCCGCGCGCCACTCCTCCATCATCGTCAACGCACGCGCGTAACTCACCGGCTCACCGCACGCGGCGAGCGCCTCGTGATCGCAACACACTTCGCGCTCGATCCGAATGCGACGGCTGACCCACCACACCGCCGGGTGATAAAAAAGAAACATCTCCACCGCGACCTGGAACAGATTCACGAACGCGTCGTAACGACGGATGTGCGCCAGCTCGTGAGCGATGATCGCTTGCAGCTGTTGCGGGCTGAGCCCGGTGATCGCCTGCGTCGTCACCAGCACTACAGGTCGGAACCATCCCAGCACGGCCGGCGAA
Organism: uncultured Steroidobacter sp.; assembly: GCA_946478975.1. The sequence goes on along the minus strand of CAMLEO010000091.1, from coordinate 16,089 downwards.
TCCAGCCCGCGGCTTTGCGCGTAGCGAATGTTCCGCCGCAATCCCATGCGTTGCTGCAGGATCAAACACTGCCGAACCATTTCTTCCGACAGCGGCTCGATCTCGCCACGCCGAGTGCGTGCCAGCCACCACAACCCGCCAGCGGCGCGTACGGAAAGTAACATCACACCGACGAACCATGCCTGGACCAGCCAGAGCATCATGTCGACCCGATTCGTTGTCGCTGCCAGCGCATGAACCAGCGAATCCGTCGACGAAGCAGCCTCAGGCGTGGAAGTCATATCCGGCGCAGCCGTAATTACCGACGTTTCGACGACCGGAGCCGGCGACGGCGCACGATTGAGCCATGCGAACGTGATCACGGGCGCTGCCATCATCAGAAACAACGTGGCGAGCCCGAGCGCATATCTCACATTCGCATTTCGACTCAGCGTCAGCGCAGCAGCGAGCAGCGCCGCGAGAGCCGCGCCCTGCCAGACGAAATGCAACAACGTCCAGCCCAATGCGTGCAACGTTTGCAACGGGATCGCAGTCATTTGTTCTTTCCCTCGTACTCGTCCAGCAGCCGCCGCAGGTCGTCCAGTTCCTGTTTGGAGGTCGGCCGGCCCTCCAATGCATGCATCATGAGATCGCTCGCCGAACCGCCGAATACTCGTCGCAACACGTCGCCGGCGAGCTGGCGTTTCATTTCCTCCGCCGGGTGCTCCGCCTCGTAGACATGCGCGCGCTGATCTTCGTTTCTGCGCACCAGGCCCTTGGTGGTCATGATCTGCAGCAGCTTCAACACGCTGGTGTAGCCGATCGCTTTCTCTTCCCCGAGCGCCTCATGCACCTGTCGCACGGTGCAGGGGCCCTGCTCCCAGAGGACGCGCAGGATCTCGAGCTCGGAGGCCGTGGGCTTCTGCAAACGAGGTTTTGCCATGGGGCGAGATTAGTACGAAGCTCTTCGTAGTGTCAACGAAGACTTTCGTACTTCGCACCATCGAGGAAATTTCCGCCTCGCTGTCGGCAGGTGCCGGCCCCGGCCGTTCCTTGGGCACACTCAACCAGGAGCTCCCTGCCATGGAAACCGCAATTCCGACCAAGACCGGCCACGCCGAGGTCAACGGCGTCAACTATTACTACGCCGTGTATGGCAAAGGTGAGCCGCTGCTGCTGCTTCATGGCGGCCTGGGGCAGATCGAAATGTTCGGCGCCAACCTCGGCCGGCTCGCGCAGAGCCGGCAAGTGATCGGCGTCGATCTGCACGGCCATGGCCGCACCTCGCTCGGCAATCGCCCCATCGATCTGGTCGCCATGGGCAACGACATGGCTGGCGTGCTCAACCAGCTCGGCTACGACAAAGTCGATGTGCTCGGTTATTCGATGGGCGGCGGCGTTGCCTTCCAGCTTGCGATTCAACATCCGCAGCGGGTTCGCCGCCTCGTGCTGGCGTCAGCCGGCTACGCGCGGGATGGTTTTTATCCGGAGATGTTGCCGCAGCAGGCTGCGGTCGGCGCTGCGATGGCGGAACACCTGAAAGACACGCCGATGTATCAATCGTACGTCGCGATCGCGCCGCATCCGGAAGATTTTCCGAAGCTGCTCGACCAGATGGGCGCGCTGATGCGCAAGCCGTATGACTATTCGGCGGATGTGAGGAAGCTGACCATGCCGGTGATGATCGTGTTCGGCGACAGCGATATGTACCGGCTCGAACACATCGTGAAGTTCTATCAACTGCTGGGCGGCGGACAGAAGGATGCCGGCTGGCAGCGCGAACATATGTCGCAGAATCGACTGGCCATCATCCCGAACGTCACACACTACGAAATGGGCGTTGCACCGGAGCTGGTCGCGACGGCTCTGCCGTTCCTGGACGGTCGCACCGGCAAGTAAGCTGGCGGGTGCAGTCATTGCACCGACATGGGGGCTTCTATGCATTGTTACGTGCGCACCGCGGCGCTATGGTTGGCGGAAGGGCTGTGACGCGTCAGGAGACACCATGAGTAACGTCAGTAACGCGCTCGCGCGCTGGTACGCGAACCATGCGCCGATTCGCCGCTTGTGGGCGGTCGACGAGGCCGACGCACTGGTCGTGTTCGTGGCGCTGGAGCCGTCCTCCGACGGCGACGATGCCCTGCCGGTGTGGCTGGCCAACCGGCACAACTGGACCGACGACCTGAGACAGGCGATCGATCGCGACGTGCAACTCAAACTGGTCTCCGGCGCGTTCGAAACCGCCGACGTCAACGCCGAAGCGATCACGATTGCAGAACTGAGCTGGCGCGATCCCTGGGAGAGCTGATCCGCGCAGCGCGCCCCGCCCTCGGGCTCTCCCTGCGCCCGCTCCACTCGCCGCCGGATCACATTCGCGAACGACATCTCCACCGGGTTCGCGGCGCGGCTCGCGTCCAAGTCGCCGCACAGTTCGTCAAGAACCCCAGCGCCCCATCGTCGACCATGCTCCCGAAGTTCGAAGTGCACGACATTGCATTGAACTCGTGATCATGCCCGCCTTCGCAACGAAGAAGACGGGTCGTCAGGTCGTCGAGGGGCTGTTTCGTCAAGGCGCATTTTCCGCCCGTTCATGCGCGATGCCGCCGATGAGGTGCCGGACAGTTACACGACGACGCGACGGCGGGCGTTTCGATCACGCTTGGCACAACGCGTCTACAAAGGAGACCTTTATGAAAATCGTCGTTATCGGCGGCACCGGCCTGATCGGTTCCAAACTCGTGAACCTGCTGCGTGGCAAGGGCCATGAAGTTCTTCCGGCATCTCCCGATTCGGGAGTCAACACGATCACAGGCGAAGGTTTGGATGCGGCGCTGGCCGGCGCCCAGGTCGTCGTCGACGTGGCCAACTCGCCGTCGTTCGAAGACGCCGCGGTGCTGAAGTTCTTCCAAACCTCGGGAACAAACCTGCTCGCCGCAGAGAAGCGCGCCGGCGTGCGGCATCACGTTGCATTGTCGATCGTCGGCACCGATCGAGTCGCAGCCAGTGGCTATCTGCGTGCGAAGGTGGCGCAGGAGAACCTGATCAAGAGCTCCGGCGTGCCTTACTCCATCCTGCGCTCGACGCAGTTCTTCGAATTCATCGGCCGCATCGCTCCGCCCAACACCAACGGGGAGAGCATTCGAGTTTCGAGCGCGATGTTTCAACCAATTGTCACCAATGACGTGGTGGCCGCATTGGCCGACGTCACGCTGGGCCCGCCGGTGAATGGCTTCGTGGAAGTCGGCGGTCCGGAACGATTCCGCATGGACGATCTGGTCCGTCGCGTGCTGAGTGCAAACGGCGATGAGCGCGAGGTGATTGGCGATGCTCACGCGCCCTACTTCGGCGCCGAGATCGACGATCAGAGCCTGGTCACTGCACCCGGTGCTCGCATCGGGTCGAAGCGCTTCGAGGAATGGCTGAAAGATTCCACGGCCGCTCGCTGACTCGCATCTGGAGAATCAAACGATGAAGCTTTATTACTTTCCCGGCGCCTGCTCGCTCGCGACGCACATCGTGCTCGAATGGCTGAACATTCCATACGACACCGTCAAGCTGGACCTGGCAGGCACCAAGTCGCCGGAATACCTGGCGCTCAATCCGAACGGCGCGGTGCCGCTGCTGATCGACGGAGACTTCGTGCTCAGCCAGAACGCCGCAATCCTGTACTACCTCGCCGACCGGCATCCGAATGCGCACTTGCTGGGCGACGGGTCGGCGCGAGGCCGGGCCGATGTGTTGAAGTGGCTGTCGCTGCTGAACTCGGATTTGCATCCGGCGTTCAAGCCCATCTTCAAGCCCGGCCGCTTTCATCCGGGCGAGGCTTTGGCCCAGGCCATTGCGGACACGGCGCGCACGCATGTCCGCGAATATCTGCAACTGCTGGACGCTCGCCTGCAAGGGCGCGATTGGCTCGCTGGGCAGCGCTCGATTGCCGATCCTTACTTGTTCGTGATGTTGCGCTGGGCGATGAAACTCAAGATCGACCTGAGCGGTCTCGGCAACCTGTCGGGCTTCTTTGCTCGCATGTCGGCCGACGCTGGCGTGCGCGGGGCGATCGTTGAGGAGGAAGGCAGAGTTGCCGAGGCTTCGGCAGCGTAGCTGGGAATCGGAGGTCGCCATGAGTGCCACATCACCAAACACCGGCGGTTCTCGCGCCCGCGCACTGGTCGCATGGATCGACGCGCGTTTTCCGCTGACGCCGCTGCTGAAGAAGCACGTCACCGAGTACTACGCGCCCAAGAACTTCAATGTTTGGTACTACTTCGGCGCTCTGGCGACCGTGGTGCTGGTGTTGCAGATCGTCACCGGCATCTTCCTGACGATGAACTACAAGCCCTCCTCGGCGGAGGCGTTCGCCTCCGTCGAGTACATCATGCGCGACGTCCAATGGGGCTGGTTGATCCGCTACATGCATTCGACCGGCGCCTCGGCGTTCTTTATCGTCATCTACATTCATATGTTTCGCAGCCTCATGTACGGCTCGTACAAGAACCCGCGCGAGCTGGTATGGCTGCTGGGCATGCTGATTTATCTGTGCCTGATGGCCGAAGCGTTCTTCGGCTACCTGCTGCCGTGGGGAAATATGTCCTACTGGGGTGCGCAGGTGATCGTGTCGCTGTTCGGCGCAATTCCCGGCGTTGGCGAGAGCCTGGTCGAATGGATCCGCGGCGACTACTACATCTCCGATATCACGCTGAACCGCTTCTTCGCGCTGCACGTGATCGCCCTGCCGCTGGCGCTGGTGTTCCTGGTGATTACTCACATCCTGGCGTTGCACGAAGTCGGCTCGAACAACCCGGATGGCATCGAGATCAAACAGTTCAAAGGGCCCGACGGCCATCCGCTCGACGGCATCGAGTTCCATCCCTATTACACGGTCAAGGACCTGGTGAGCGTGGTCGTGTTTGCCGGAGTGTTCGCGGGCGTGTTGTTCTTTGCACCGAACATGGCCGGATATTTCCTGGAGCACGCCAACTTCGATCCGGCGAACCCGCTGCAAACGCCGGAGCACATCGCGCCGGTGTGGTACTTCACGCCGTTCTACGCGATTCTGCGGGCAGTGCCGAACAAACTATTCGGCGTCATCCTGATGGGCACGGCAGTGCTGGCATTCGTATTCCTGCCGTGGCTGGACCGCTCGAAGGTGAAATCGATTCGCTATCGCGGCTGGCTGTTCCGCGGCTTCCTGTTCGCGTTCGCGATCAGCTTTGTGGCACTGGGTTACCTGGGACTGCAGCCGGCGACGCCCGGTTACACGAACGCCGCACGGCTGTTTGCCATTGTTTATTTCGCGTTCTTCGTGCTGATGCCGTGGTACACGAAGATCGACCGGACTCGACCGGTGCCCGATCGAGTCCGCTACCCGACGTGAGTCAGGGCGCCGGCACCCAGCCGCCCGGCGCTCCGGTCGCAATCGTGCTGTTCCGGAAGATTTCCGCACGGGTCGCCAGGCCCTCGGTGCTGCCCAACGGCTTCGCGAGTTGCACATTCACCGGCGCGCCATTGACCGTCACGGACGCGGTGCCGAGACGTGCGCTCACATCGAGCGGTGCGCCGGCGAGATCCATGCTGCCGATTTCGCGCCAGCCAGCGGCGTCGGTCGAGCCGCCATCTGCGGTGCCAGCCCAAGGCGGCGGATTTGTGCCGCACGTGCCGGTGCCCGTACCCGTCTTGCTCGTGCCAGTGCCGACGCACCAGCCGACCGGCAGAATGTGAGAATCCACTCGGTTGTTGATCAAGGCGATGTTGTCGATATAAACACTGCTGGTCGTGCCTCCGCTGCGCGCGAGGTAAGCAGCAGTCACACCGGGGCCGGCAGTGAGTGAGCTGTTGAGGAATACGAAGCCCGTGTCGCCCGCGGTCGCACGTGTTTGCAGAACGTAGCCGGCCGAGTTGCTCGACGCGTCGAACACCGAGCGAATCTCACATTCCTCGAACAACGCCGCCATGGCGTTGCCCCAGATGAAATCGACGTTGCCGGCGATCAGCGAACGGTAGACCCACACGTATCCCTTGATCTGCAGCGTGTCCTGCTGGCTGAGGAAGTTCATCTCACGCGCGATCATGCGAGCCGCAGCCGGCGTCGTGCTGGTGTTGAAGTAGATGGTCTCGGCTTGATTGTCGTAAAGCGTCGCGCGTGCGTGCGGATTTTCCAGCGTGAAGTTGCGGAGCGTGAGCAGGTCCGATCCTTCGACCAGCAACACCGCTCGGCCGCCGCCGAGAACGCGATGACCCGGCACGCGACCGCTGGTCGTCAACGCCGTGCCCGGGCTCGTGCTGGTCGCGCCGGTGCCGGAGTTCAGCGATTCGAAGTTTGCCGTGCCCACTCGCACGCCGTCGCGACTTTCGCCAACGATGGTGAGGCCGGCGACGTTACGCAGGATGGCGAACTCGGGATAGTTGCCGTTCTTCAACGTGACGGTCTTCGGCGTGCTCACGGTGTTGCAACCGAAGCTCGCCGGACTGCCGGTCGAGCAGCGCTGCATGATCCAGTTGAACGCGCCCTGCAATGTATGGAAGTCGGCGTCGGCGTCGTCATCGACGACCAGATTCGTGCTGCTCGTGGGAGCGCTCTTGGTGGTGAATTGCCAGCCGTCGCCCGCGGCGACACCGTGAAACGCCGAGCCGCCGATGCTGCCATTGAACACGCCGTCATCGATCGTAATTAGATAAGTCGTGCCGAAGTCGAGCTTGTTGTTATGAAGCTTGATGCGCCCGGCGTTGCCGCTGATCGTGACCGGCCGATACCAAACAAAACGCGCACGAGCCGCGCTGTCGGGCATCGTGCCCAGACCGAGCGCGTCGATTTCGAGGTTGGTGCGCAGGATGGCGGTCTGCGTGTCGGTGGCCGACGGTGCATCGGAAACATCGATCTGATCGACGACAACGTTATCGCTCGCCCGGCGCACAGTGATCATGCCGCTGGTGCCGAGCGTCGGCAGATCGTCGAAGCCGATCAGCAATGAAGCATCAGCGAGCACGCCGTTGCTGCCCTTCGCGGGCGAGAGCGTGCCCGGCGGCACAACGATGGTGCCGGTACCGGTGATGCTCGTGCTGATCTTGCCCGCGCCCGCCTTTGCCAACGCATTGGTCTTGACGAGTGCCACGGGCCGCGGCGTGAACTCATACGGAACGGTCCAGCTCACGGCGCTACTCACTGGGCACGTGCCGAGTGCCGAGCCGTTGAGCAGCGATCCCGTGTCGTTGAATGCGCTGACGGCGTTGGGATTCAACGTCGTGACGATGCTCGAACAATCGACCGCGCCTTCGATCGCAAACACATTCGCCTGCGAAATGACCTGACCGCCGATGCCGACGCCCACACTATAAGAATGCGCATAGACGGACGCAGTCTTGCTGCCGACGAAATAGTTGTTGAACAGATGGACCTGGCCGTAGCGCAGACGCGGGACACGCTGAGTGATGTCGGTGAACACGTTGTTCGCAATCGTGATCTTCAGTCGCCCGATGTCGGCCGTGTTGCTGTCGGAGTGGCCGATCAGCATGGTCTTGTCGTGACGATCCAGAACGTTGTACGTCACGCTCACATAATTGGCGCCGCGTGTGATATCGATGGCGCCGTCGTGACATTGTTTGGTCTTGCCGTTCTCGATCGGCAAGGTGTCGTCGGTGACCGGCGCGTCGGTGATGGTGTTGCGGTCGATCCAGACGTGCTCGGCGCCCTGGATGCCGATGGCGTCATACGCGGCGTTCCAGCTGCCGGTGGCTCCGTCGGTGGGATCCCAAACCGTTGCAACGTCGCACGGCGCGACGATTTTTAGATTGCGAACGATGACGTTGGCAACACCGTTGATTTCGATGCGTCCATTGACGAGCCCGGCACCTGCGCCGGCGCCGATCAGCGTCGTGTTCGACGGCAGGCGGACTTGAGCGCGTAGATCCTGGTCCGCTTTGTTTGTGAACGGCACGCCTTCGCTCATGTCGATGGTGCCGATGAGCTTGATGATCTTCGGTCGGGAGGCGCCGGTGGCCAGCGCATTCAGCAGCTGCGCGCGGGTCGATACGGAATAGATTTGATCGGTTGTAGCAGCGGAGCCGCCGCTGGTGCCGCCCGCCATCGCGGCCCAGCCGTCAGGCGGTGCGACTTCGCGAGCCGGATCAGTTTGAGCACACGCCGGCACCGCGACGCCGGTCGTCAGCGCCAGCATCACGCAAGTTTGTAATTTCATCGCACGCTCCCAACCGCGAGGAAGCGGCGGCGCCATGCAGCCATCGCGAGCAGGCCAAATGCAAACAACGGCAGCGTCGACGGCTCGGGGACGGAGATTCCAACATCGGCGTACGTGAAGCCGGGGCTGAAACGCACGTCGCGCAGTTGCAGCTCGAACGTATCGTTGTCGATGATGGAAACGAGCAGGCTGCCGCCGAGCACGCTGCTCGTATCCTGCAACCAGAGGTTTTCCAGCGGCCACGCCAGGTCGACGAACGAAAACCGCAGCGTGTAATTGAACGCATCGGCGCCGCTGCCGAGGTTGTCCCACAGGCGCAAAACGCCGTCGCTGCGGAAGTCGAGGCCGAGCGCGTAGTCGTCGGTAAGAAATTCGATGTCGCTGTCAGTGAGCGCCGGCGTGGCGCCGGACACGTAATCGTTCAACGTGGCGTCGTAGCCGAGCAGGCTCGCCGGCTCGCCGACGATGGATGTTCCCTCGGGCACAACAAGGGTCGCGGATGCATCGGCAGCGACAAATAACGTCGCCGCCAGAGCACCGAGCAGGCGGTGCGTGGCTCTCATTTGTATATCCCCCAATATGCGCGGCGACCGCAGCCGGTCGCGAGTGAGTGGCGCTCGTGTTCTTCGTCAGCGGTCGCGCGGACCTTCCGGTCCGCACTCCGCGAACTCAGGCTAACAAGCAATGACACCGGTGGCAATAGCTGATTTTCAGCCTCCCAGGTTCTGTCAATCACGCGGGCTGCGTGCCGATGACGAGCGGGAATTCGCGGCCGCGCCGGGCGATGGATTCATATTCGACGGCGTCGGCCGGCTATACTTGCTCGCCCTCACCACCCGATCCGTGTCTTCCTTGCAAGCCTCAGCTTCTTCCCGCCATCGCCCGGTCCTCGGCATCGCTTTCAAACTCGTTTCCGTGGTGCTCTTTGCCGGAATGACGGTGTGCGTAAAGCTGCTGGGCGACGATATTCCCATTGGCCAGACGATTTTCGTGCGCGGCCTGATCTCGGTCGCCGTGCTGGCGCTGCTCGCCTGGCGGACCGAAGGATTGCATTTGCTGAAGACGAGCAACGTGCGCTCCCATGCGCTGCGCTCGTTGTCCGGCACCGTCAGCATGTTTTGTCTGTTCTCGGCGGTGACGCAGATTCCGCTCGCCGATGTCACAGCGATCGCGTTCACGGCGCCGATGTTCCTGACCGTGCTCGCGATGATGTTCCTGGGCGAGAAGATTCATCGGTTTCGCTGGACGGCACTGGGCTTCGGCTTTCTGGGTGCGCTGATCATGATCGGCCCGCACTTGTCGTTTGCGGAGCATTCCTCGGTCGGCGCGCTCACCGCGCTGGGTGCGGCGATGTTCTCGGCGATCGCGATGACTTTCCTGCGCAGCATGAGCGGCGGCGAGCATGCGATCACGATTACTTTTTATTTCTCGCTCACCTTCATGGCCTGCGCCGCGTTGACCTCGCTGGGCGGCTGGCCGATGCCGACGGCATCGCAGGCCTGGCTGATTTTTCTCGCCGGGCTGTTTGGCGTGTTCGGCCAGCTGATGATGACGTACTCATATCGTTACGCCGAGGCGTCGACCATCGCGCCGCTGGACTACACGAACATGGTCATGTCCGTGCTGCTCGGCTATTTGTTCTTCAATGAGATCCCGGCCGTCACCATCTGGATCGGTGCACCGCTGGTGGTCGGCTCGGGACTCATCATCCTGTGGCGCGAGTATTACCTGAAGAAGCAGTTCCTCCTCGCCCGCGCCGCCGCTCCCCCGACTTAGTTGAGCGGCACGTCGATCACGGTGGCCGAGTACGGCTCGGGCGAGTACGTCAGCGTCGAGCTCGTGGTTACGAACTTCGACTGCTGCACATCCGCCGAGCCTTCGCCGGTGCGCGCCGCTTCGTCCTGCGGAATGCCGTAGCTGTACACGCGCGCCTTGATTCCTTTCTTCAAGCCGGGGATCGTGACGGACGCATTCAACCTGGCGCTCGGATGTTTGTTGATCAGCAGCAGTTTCAGCGAGCCGCTGTTCCCGCGTACCGCGTAGACGCCGAGGCTGCTGTAGTCGCTGTGTGCCTGGACGACAGTCTCGCCGCCACGCGCGAACTGCCCAAGCAACTTATAAACATAGAAGGTCGGGTAGCGATCCGCCGGCCCGGCCGGGTCAGTGTCATTGACGATGCCGTAGTCGCCATAGCGGCGCCATCCATATAAAGAAGCACTGTTGTTATTGCCTGCTTCGCGACCGTTACGCAGGTCCCACCACACCATGGCCTTGAATTCGGTTTGCATGATGTTGCCGATGCTGTCGGCATAGAACAGCCCGTTCACGAGGCTGGTGGTCTGCTTGCCGGGACTGCTGTAGACCGAATTGTTCTCGGTGCAGATCAGCTCCACGCGGTGGCCGTTCGTGCCGAGATAGTCGTCGACCATCTGCCGCAGATTGGCGGCATCGTTCGGCCAGGTGGCCGCGGACGTGAGCAGAAACAAATCGCTCTCGCCGCCGGGCCCTTGCTCATAACGATGATAGATCACGAAGTCCGGCGTGACGCCGAGGTTGCGCAAGGTCGTGAGCATCACCGGCGTCCAGCCGTTGTGGACCACGCCGGTGCGAGGATTGGTGACCGGATGATCTGTGTAGATCACCTCCGCATCTTCGCCGCGCTGGACGACGGCGCCGATCTTGATGCTCGGATCGATCGCCTTCATCTGCCGGTAGTAATCGCGGAAGCGGGTTGCGTACGTCACAGGGTCGTGCGGCCGATCGTTCTTGTCGGCCTCCCAGGTGCCGTAGTTCTCGTTGCCGACTTCCCAGTACTTGAAATTGTATTTGCGGGTTTTGTTCGAATAGCGCACCCAGTCGGCCGCTTCCTGCGGCGTGCCGGTGCCGTAGTTGGCGGTGACGATGACGGTGGCGCGAGTCGACACCGCGATCTCTGCAAATTCATCGAAGCTGGTCGCCCACTCGAACGTTTCACCGTCGCTGGTGTTGGTGGACCAGTGATAGACATCGGACAGCGATCCGCCGGGGAAGCGCAGCACGTTGTTGCCCATTTCCTTGAGCAGCGACGTTGTGTTGGGCGAATAGAACGCCGCATCCCACACCGCGGCATTCACACCAAACAATCGCGGGTCGACGCGGCGTAGCCGGTGGTTCGGATCCACTTGAACGTTGACGACGCTCGGCGGCGGCGCGAATTCCAGTCCCACGTCGTCGACATAGAACGTCGGTTGATTCGCGCCCGCGCTTTCTTGCAGCCAGATGCCGGTGAGTGCCGCCGCATTCGCCACACCGAGATCGGCGAGCGGAATCGTCACTTCCTGCCAGGTGTTCGGCACCAGCGGCCCGAGCGGCACCGGCGGCTGCGAGACATCGTTCAGCAGCGCGCTCACATTCAGCGTCTGCCCGCCTTGCGGCCCGCCGTTGATCCAGAGCTTCAATGTTTTATACGGCTGGGTCGGGAAGGCGTTGTGCTGCAGATACAGCGCGGCGTAAGGGCCCGCAGTCACCGCGATGGACGTTGAGCCGGTGTGCACGCTCGCGGTGCTGGCCATATTCACCGAAGCCCAACTCCAGTTCTGCCAACCGTTGATCAACGCGTCGTCATAAATTCCCATGCCATCGATGTGCAGCGGTGGCGTCGGCGGCACGCCGGACGCAAGCCTCATGTCATCTATATAAAAGGTGGGCGAGTCCTGCCCCGCTCCTTCCTGAACCCAGAAGCCATTGACGTCGTTGCGATTGTCCGCGCCCAGCGCACTCAGCGGCACCGAGATTCGTTGCCAGGTGTTCGGCGCCAGCGTCCCGATGGCAACGGCAGGCTGAGCAACGTCATTCACGACCGCGACCACCTGGAGGCGCTGCCCGCCGGTCGGCCCGCCGTGAACCCAGAACGTGAGATTGAGTAATCCTTGCGTATCGACCGGCGCCGCGGCCGAGCGCAGATAAGCGGCCGACCAGGCAGTGGGTGTCACAGCCAGTGACACACTTCCGCCGTGAACTGTGTCAGCACTGGCGGTATCTGTGACAGCCCAGCTCCAGTTTTGCCAGCCGGGCGCGAGCGCATCGTCGTAGATCACGACGTCCGCGCGGGCGGCGCTGAAGGCCAGAAAAGCCGCCAGGATGACGGCCAGGCTCTCGATCCATCGAGTATATGAACGCCGCGTTTCCATGCTTCCCCCGAGTCTTTCCTTGGCGTTGCGAAGTCAATTTTTTTTCCAGTCGGCGGCTAGCATAGACAGCGCTCTCCATATAAGCGCGCATATATGACCAGCGCTGTCGGCGCCCGATGCGATCAACCCTGATCACAGACTCCCAGAAAGAAGCAATCCGCCCGTACGCGATGCCGTGGAATCCTGATGCCTCGCCGGCGGAGGCCGCGCTAGGTTTGTGAGCTTCGGAATTTTGGGGGCCGGGCATGTCGCTTGCACAACCAACTGCCCGGGCAGCTATTGCCAGCAATCTCATGACGTCTGTTTTTGATGTTTTTATACCACGTGAACGCCGGATCGGCCGTTTCGCGACCTTGCTGAGAAGCTGCCTCGAGGACAACATTTCGCTGGATCCCGGCCGGGTGGTCGACGTCCAGGGGAAGGCTACGCCCATCCTGAGGAATGGCTCAGCGGACCTGAACCTCGACTGCTCGATCCCCGATCGCTTCACGTCCCAGACCGGCGTCACTGCGACCATCTTCGTGAAGAATGCGGACGACTTCGTTCGCATCTCGACCTCGATCAAGAAACAAAACGGCGAGCGTGCCATCGGCACGGCGCTCAACCGGGCGCACCCGGGCTACTCCCGGCTGCTGGCGGGCCAATCGTATGTGGGCTACGCCACGCTGTTCGGCACTCAGTACCTGACTCAATACGATGCGATCAAAGATGCACGCGGCCAGTTGATCGGCGCGCTGTACGTCGGCATCGATGTCAGCAAGGAGCATCAGATCGGCATGGCCGGGAAGCTGGCGCTGCTCACGTTCGTGCTCGCCAGCGTTTTGTTCTGGGGAGTCATCCAGACCGGCAACGCCTCGCTCGGCTTTGGACTCGGCGCCGCGGCCGTGATCGCCGGCGTGTTGTATCAGATGATCAATCTCACGATCAGCAAGCCGCTGCGCGATGCGCGTGACGCCGCCAAACGACTGGCGGCCGGCGATCTCACCGCACAGCTGCACGTCGATCGCGCCGATGAAATCGGCGAAGTGATGCAGGCGATCAACGGGGTGAGCCAGGGGCTCTCGGACATCGTCGGCAACGTGCGCAACGGTTCGAACCAGATCACCGCGGCGTCACGAGAAATCGCCACGGGCAACGCCGACCTTTCTTCCCGCACGTCCTCGCAAGCCGCAGCGCTGGAGGAAACAGCCTCGTCGATGGAAGAGCTGACGGCCGCGGTCCGGCAAAACTCCGAGAATGCACAGCACGCGAATCAGCTCGTGCTCTCTGCTTCGGCGCATGCAGTGAAAGGCGGCGAAGTAATATCGCAAGTCGTCTCCACCATGGGCGCGATCAAGCACAGCTCACAGCAGGTCACGCAGTTCGTGAATGAGATCGAAGACATCGCATTCCAGACCAACATCCTGGCGCTGAACGCGGCGGTCGAAGCAGCTCGCGCCGGCGCCCAGGGCCGCAGCTTCACCGTGGTCGCCGGCGACGTCAGAAATCTCGCGCAGCGCTGCGATGTGGCGGCCAAACAAATCAAGACGCTCACCAGCGAATCGGCCACGCAAGTCGACGCCGGCACGGCACTCACTGAGCAGGCGAGCCGCGCCACTGAGGAGATCGCCGCCGCCGTCAAACGCGTGGTCGGAATCATGAGTGAGATCAGTGCTGCCAGCCAGGAACAAGGCAAGGGCATCGAACAAGTGAACGTGGCGATCGGTCAGATGGATGAGATGACCCAGCAAAATGCCGCGCTGGTCGAGCAGGCTGCGGCAGCGGCAGAAAGCTTGCATGCCCAGGCGGAAGAACTCTCCAAGGCGGTCGCCGCCTTCAAGCTTCGATAGGAACTTTCGAGTGTCAGATCACAGCTTTACCGACAGACGATTCCCTCGGTGGCATGGCTTCACCTCCCGGCGTATCCTGCACAGCGGTCAATCAGCATGAGCGAGAAGATCAACGCGATCGTCGCCCGTTTCAGCGGCCAGCCCGGCCCGCTGCTGCTGGTATTGCATGCCATTCAAGACGAGCTCGGCTTCATTCCGGCCGACGCCGTGCCGCTGATCGCCGCCGGCCTGAATCTTTCGCGAGCCGAAGTTCACGGCGTCGTCACTTTCTATCATCATTTCCGACGCACGCCTCCCGGCGAGCACGTGGTGCAGTTGTGTCGGGCCGAGGCGTGTCAGTCGATGAACGCCGATCAGCTGGCCAGGCACGTCCAGAAACGTCTCGGCATCGGCTTTCATGAAACAACCCCGGACGGCCGTGTCTCGCTGGAGCCGGTGTACTGCCTCGGCAACTGCGGCTGCTCGCCCGCAATGATGATCGACAAAGAGCTGCACGGCCGCGTGTCGGCGGCGCGTTTCGATGAGCTCATGGCTCAGCTGGAGCGCGACCTATGAGCGTCGTCGTGTATGTGCCCAGAGATGCGTCTGCACTGTCGCTCGGTGCAGAGTCGGTAGCGCAAGCTATCGCGTCGGAAGCAGCGGTTCACGGCGTCGAAGTCACAGTCAAGCGCAACGGCTCGCGTGGCATGTTTTGGCTGGAGCCGTTGGCTGAAGTCGTCACCCCTCGTGGCCGCCAGGCTTACGGGCCGGTCACGCCGCACGATGTGCCGAGCTTGTTTGCATCGGGATTCCTGCAGGGCGCGCCGCATCCGCTGCACCTCGGTGCCACCGAAGACATTGCCTTTTTCAAGAACCAGCAGCGGCTGACGTTCTCGCGCGTCGGGCTGATCGAGCCGACGCAGCTCGTCGACTACGTCGCGCATGGCGGTTATCAAGGCCTGAAACGCGCGTTGACGATGGAGCCTGCCGCCATCGTGCAAGCGGTGATGGATTCCGGTTTGCGTGGACGCGGCGGCGCCGCCTTCCCAACCGGCATCAAATGGAAGACGGTGCTCGACACGCCCGCGCCTCAGAAGTATGTGACGTGCAACGCCGATGAAGGCGACTCCGGCACGTTCTCCGATCGCATGCTGATGGAAGGCGATCCGTTTGCCTTGATCGAAGGTATGACGATCGCCGGCGTCGCTGTCGGCGCCACACGCGGTTACATCTATTTGCGTGCCGAGTACCCGCACGCACATCGCACACTCAACGAAGCGATCACCATCGCGCACGGCGCCGGCTATCTCGGCGAGAACGTGCTCGGCAGCGGCAAACGTTTCGAGCTCGAAGTGCGGCTCGGCGCCGGTGCTTATATCTGCGGCGAAGAAACATCGATGCTGGAAAGCCTGGAAGGCCGGCGCGGTGAAGTTCGAGTCCGGCCGCCGGTGCCGGCTGTCAAAGGTTTGTTCGGCATGCCGACGATCGTGAACAACGTAATCTCGCTCGCGAGCGTGCCCATCATTCTCGACAAGGGTGCCGAGTACTATCGAGACTTCGGTTCCGGCAAGTCGCGCGGCACACTGCCGATTCAGCTCGCGGGCAATCTCAAGCGCACCGGCCTCGTCGAGCGCGCGTTCGGCCTCAGCCTGCGCGAGTTGTTATATGACTACGCCGGCGGAAGTGCGTCGGGACGGCCGATTCGTGCTGTTCAGATCGGCGGCCCGCTCGGCGCCTACGTGCCCGCCTCGCAATTCGATGTGAAGATCGATTACGAAGCGCTGAGTGAAATCGGCGCGCTGCTCGGCCACGGCGGCATCGTCGCGTTCGACGATACCGTCGACATGGCGCACATGGCGCGTTACGCGATGGAGTTTTGTGCCATCGAGTCGTGCGGCAAATGTACGCCCTGCCGCATCGGCTCGACGCGCGGCGTGGAAG
>CAMLEO010000090.1 GCA_946478975.1 uncultured Steroidobacter sp. | reverse complement strand
TAAGCGCCTTCCCCACGCCCGACAGTTTATCGATCATGTACAGCGGCTTGCGGCCGCGCAGACTTTCGCCGGCGTTGGTCATCTTCTGACGGCTCGGCGCAAAGCTCGGAATCAGGTTGCCGAGCACCGTGGAAATGTCGTTCTGAATCGCGAGCTGCTGATCCAGTTCCGCCGCGTTGATGACGGTCACGGTGTTTGGAATCGTGCTCAGCGGCTTCTCGATGCGATTGGCCGTGACCATCACTTCTTCCAGGTCACCGTCGGCGGCAGCGGCGATCGACACTTTGCTGGCCAGAGCGAAGACCAAAGCGGCGGCACAGACCGCGGCGGGTTGATGTTTCATTTTCGAGGCGTCTCTAACGTGAATTCATTCGCTCGGCGCGAGCGCGGGCTGCGGGTCGGCCAGGCGCCGACGATTGATTTTTTCGGCGGCAAAGCTGCGAGCCTGGCGCTTGCGCATCCAGATCAGCACACCGGTGACGGACAGCAGGGTGACCATCAGGCCGATCGCAGTCACGGCCACGCGGTAGGGCAGTCCCCACACTCGGCCCATGTGCAAGGCGATCATCCATTCGGTGAAGGTGTTGGCGCCGTTCGCGCCTCGCGGCAACTGCAGCTTTTGCAACTCGCCGCTGTCGCCGTCGAAGACGACCAGCGATCTGCCGCCGCGATCTGTGAAGTCGCGGTCGGTGCTGAAATAGTAAACATACGCGCCCATCGCGGGCCGATAGGAGAGGGCGCTCAGGCGATCCGCATCGACGCTCAATCCGCGCTGCGCAGCTTCGGCTGTCGCCAACTCACTTCCGCGAGCTGCGGCTGCCGTGAAGTCGAGCTGCGGTTCGTATCTCGGACGCGCGAGTGTGGTGAGGCCGTCTTGCAGCTTCTCGGCGCCAAACAAGCGCATCACCGGGTCGTACACTTCCTTGAGATTGAACATGACGCCGGACCAGGCGAACACGAACAACAGCGGCCACAGCCACAGGCCGCCGGCGCGATGCAGATCGAATGTGAGTTTGGTTTCACCGCCGGTCCAGCGCACCAGCCAGCTCGGCTTCCAGCGGGACAACCACGAAGCACCGAGGCGCGGCGGCAATGTGAGATAGAAACCGACGAATGTATCGAGCACCCAGATCAGCGCGGCGATGCCGAGCAGGTAGCGGCCGGTCTTGTCCGCAAGCAGCGTGTAGTGCAGCCGATAGACGAACGGCATGATATTGATCGCGCCCTGACTGATATCGCCCCACAAGCGCTCGCCCAGAATGCGACCGGTGTACGGATCGACGAACACTTCATCCACTTCCGGCGACCACGGGCCGATACGTTTGGTGGCTGGATCGAGGCGTCGAATGTCGAGCTTCAATGAATGACCGGGCTCGACCTGCAACGGCAGATAGTTGATGACCGCGCCGGGATAGGCGGCGCGAACTTTTTCGCGCAGCTCGATCGAGCTCAGTGGCGACGCCTGCGGCGAGGGCGGCTGAACGAGATGAAGCTGCGGCGCTATGAGTGCTTCGAACTCGTCATAAAACGCCATCAACGCGCCGGTCAGTCCGACGACGGTGAGAAACAGCGCCAGCGACAGCCCCGCCCAACGATGTGCAACGACCCAAGTCTGTCGGCTGAATCGCAAAGTCCCCGGGTGTTGCATGGATGAGCATGGTCAGATGGGTGGCTACAAACGCGAATCATTATCATTAATGGGAGGTCGTCTGACAAGCCCGCGAGCGCCAGTTAGTTAAAATCGACCCATGCCTCGCTTCGAAAACGACATTGAAGCTCAATTTGCCGGCGAAGCCGCGGCCTCGCTCGGTCTTGCGGGTCGTCGGCTGCGAAAGGCGCTGGATGCGCTACATAAATATGATGCCGACGCTGGTGCCGGTGTCCGCCACAGGAAGCCGAGGACCGAGTTGGTTGCGGTAGCCGGCGAGGCGTTTTGGGGTTATGTCGTTCAGCGAGAATTGCTGGGGCTGATGGACGCCGACTACATCGCGCAGGAATACGGCGTACCGCCCGAAGTGAAGCAGGCGATGGGGCCGAACATTCGCAAGAGATGAGCTACGGTTCCAGCAGGTGCTGGATGCGTTCGAGATTCGCCTGCAATCGTTCCAATCGTTCCGTGCCTTCTTCGCACAACTGCAGGTAGATGAGGTCCAGCAAGTGCTGTAGAGCCGATTGATACAACAGCGGCTCGACGTGCGAGCGCTCATCGTGAGCCGACACCAACAACGACAAATGAGCGTGAGCGCGCAGTGGATTCGCTGTGTGCCGCGAGATTGAAATCACTTTCGCGCCTTGATCCCGGAACTGACGGCTCACGTGATTGAGCGCCGTTTGTTTGCCGTGTTCGGAGAACACGATCAGCACGTCGTCCGAGTCGGCGGTCTCAACGTTCGTGGCCATCAGCAGCGGATCGATCTGATGCATCGACACGACGCCGAGCATGGCCAGCCGAGTGGAGAACGCGCGAGCGTGCAGATCATCTTCACCGCAACCGATGACGAACACTTTTCCCGCGGCGTCGATCGCGGCGGCGATTTCCTGAATGCGCTCCGGAGGATTGATGAGCCGCGTTTCTTCCTCAGCGCGCGCTTTGCTTCGCCACAGTTCCTCCGCCAGCACGGTGTGCGCATCGCGCTTGCTGACGTGTGTGGCCCGTGCCTGCGAGCCGTCGGTGCCGCGAGCGATGGCTTCGCCGACCGAGAACTTCAGATCGGGATAGCCTTTGAAGCCGAGCTTCTGGCTGAACTTGACCACGCTCGACTGGCTGATCTTGAGCGCGTCCGCCACCTGTTGCGACGAATAGTCGCGCAGCAGGTGGGCGTTTTCGAGCAGGAAGTCGGCGATGCGCCGCTCGATGGCCGACATCTGGTCGCGTTCGGAGCGGATTTTGACTAGCGGCGCCATAAAATTGAGTTACACATCGAGCGCTTCCAGGCCGCGGATCTCGCGAATTCCCAGTCCCGGCGCGTCCGTCACCGATATTTCCGATTCGTTGAAGATCACGCCGCCGTCGACCGGATTGAACGCGCACAGCGACGGGCCGTCGAGATCCACCTTGGTGATCACATCGGCTTTCGCCACGGCCACATGGACCGCCGCCGCGACGCTGATGCTCGTTTCCAACATACAACCGATCATGCACTCGACATCGTACATCGCCGCGATGTCGGCAATGTGTAATGCGTTGGAGATGCCGCCGGTCTTCATGAGCTTGATGTTGATGATATCGGCAGCGCGCATCCGGATCAGCTCGATCACCTGCGTCGGGCCGAACACGCTTTCGTCCGCCATGATAGGGGTATGGACCCGCTCGGTGACGTATTTCATCCCTTCCAGGTCCATGGCCTTCACCGGCTGCTCGACCAGTTCCAGGCGCACGCCGGCATCTTCCAATGTTTGCAGCGCATGGACCGCCTGTTTGGCGGTCCAGCCTTGATTCACATCCAGTCGCAGTAATGCGCGATCCTGCACGGCAGCGTAGATGGCCTTTACGCGTTCGATGTCGACGCCGATGTCCTTGCCAACTTTGATCTTCAACGATTCGAAGCCGCGCTCAACCGCGGCCAGCGAGTCGCTCACCATCTTGTCGATGTAATCGACACTGATCGTAATATCGGTCGTGACCGCGGGATCGCCGCCGCCGAGCATTTTGTAGAGCGGGGCGTCGTACAGCTGACCGAACAAATCATAGACCGCGATTTCCACCGCCGCTTTGGCGCTGGTGTTTTTCTCCAGCGCGGTTTGAATCAGCCGGGTGATGCGATTGAGATTGGCGATCTCCACGCCGATCAGGCGAGGCGCAATGAACTTCGAGATCGCTTCGATGATGGAGCCGTGCGTGTCGCCGGTGATGACGGCGGTGGCAGGGGCTTCGCCATAACCGACGTGCCCGGTGTCGGTGTGAATCGAGACGACAATGTCTTCGACCTTGTCGACGGTGCGCAGGGCCGTCTTGAAAGGCGTTTTCAGCGGCACGCGCAGCATGCCAAAGCGAATGTCCGTGATCTTCATTTCTTACGCTCTTTCAACGACGGATTTTCACGATGCTGTAGATGGTGTCGATCATCGGCTGGTCTTCTCCCACCAGCAGCGGCGTGAGCGGCGTGACCGACACGCCATTCAATGGCACGCGCACGAGCTGGTCCTGATTGCGATAGGTGATGCCGGTCGTGTCGTGGATCACATACGGCACGCCGCGGTCGTGGCCGATCACCATCATGACGTGACGAGGGATATACACCAAGTCGCCGATTTGTAACGTCCGCAGGAGCTCGATGCGTCGCTCGTGCGAATCGGCGCTGGTGAGCTCGATGCGCGTGAACGCCGGGCTCATGCCCTGATCGCGCGTGTTCCGTGGCATTTTCACGTCGAAGCTGCGATACACCTCGGCAACGAAGCCGCTGCAATCGCGGGCGTTGTAGGAATGTCCCCAGCCGTAACGCTCACCGAGAAATTTGAATCCCTGCCGCAGTACATTGGCGTCGTTCAACGGCAGGTAGTCGCTTGCGACATCGGCGGTCTTCGGCAACAGCGCGGGCACAAAGCTCAACGAGCCGTCGGCGTTGCGGACTGGCAACTCGATCACGTGAGCGGTGTACGAGTGCTGCCCATTCACAGGCTCGTTCGCGGGCCAGTCGGCGAGTACGGGAACGCGCACGCCCATGTCGAGCTGCAGTTCCGATACGGCCGGCGCGTCCGGTGTGAACACTGTTTTGGCCGTTGCGCCGGTCACGACCAGGTACGGAGTCTTTGAGCCGTAGGCGAATATTTCAGCTTTCGCGCCTTCGGCAACGGCGGTGCGCTCGATCCACGCAGCGTAGAAGTCGTTGACGACGAACAGCCACTGGCCGTCGCGGCTCGCGTGCACGATGGCGACTGGCGCGCCTGGGAACAATCCGCTTTCCTGGAAACGATCGATGTCTGTGTTGCCTTTGGAGCTGAAGACGCGCAGCCGAGTCGGGAACGTGCGCAGGTCCGAGCGTTTGACTACCATGCCGTAGCGAGTCGGCTGCGAGGCCGGAATCGCCGCCAGGTTGAGCGCACTCATCAGTTCGTCGAGCGTCGCTGTTGGGACCGGTTCACTGTGCTCATCATAAAGTGTTCCGGATGGGCGGCCCGACAGCTTTTCGATCCAGCTGCGAACGTCGTCGCCGGTCAGCATCGGCGGCAAGTTCCGAATGTCGTGCACGGATTGATCGATGCCGATCAGCTTCGCGTTCTGACGCTCGATCTGCGATCGGTCCAAGGTGAGACGTTTCGGACGCGCGGCCCGTTTGATCCAATAGTCTGGAGTGAGTTGCGCGTCGGTAACGCCGATGACCGCGTGCTCCGGCACCGGCAACACATTGGGTGTCGATGTGCAGCCGACCAGGATCGCCGCCGCGAAGGCGCATATAAATGAAGCACGCATATCAGCTCACCACCGGCGCAAGTGCTGCAAGCACGCTGGCCATCAACAGACCCATCACGGTTCCCAGGATCAAGCCCAGCATGGCGAGCAGCACGGCCACGGGAACGAGAATCGGCGAATAGGTGGCGGCGAGAATGGGCGCGGAGGCGACGCCGCCGATCTGTGCCAGCGACGAGATGCCGCACAGATACAGATCGAATCGAAACAACCGAGCAGCCAGCGCCAGCAGCGCGATGTGCACCAGCATGGCGCTCGCTGCACACAGAATGAACAACGGTGCGGCGGCCATGCCTCGAAAGTTACTTTGCGAAGCCAGCACCGCGACCAGCACGGTCAGCAGTGCACTCGCAAGTGGCGCCGGTCCGGAAATTCGCGCGAGCGGAGTGCGCGCGACGATCAATCCCGAGACGGTCGCAATCAGCACGGTCCAGGAAGTTGAAGTGATCATCGCCGACACCGGCAGACGCCCGGCCAACGTTCCAGCAATCACTCCGACCAGCAACGCCAGGCCCAGCCACAGCAGGATTCCGCCGGGATGCGGCTTGTCGATATTTGCTGGCGCCGCGAGCTCGGGATACGCGCGATCCGACGTGCGCGTCCAGCGGTTGAACGCGGGCGCAAAGCCGCGACTGGAAAACAGCACCAACACCCAAACGGAGTAACACACCGCGTCCCCGAGCAGGACTGGCGGCAGCGAGCTTTCCGACAGCCCGATGATTTGTTTGACAGCGACCAGGTTCGCCGAGCCGCCGGTCCAGGTCGCGCTCAACGCCGCCAGCATTTTCCAGCCGTCGGCGGGCAAGACATTGCGAAACATCAAATACGCGATCACGATGCCGATCAGGATGGTGGCCATGGCGCAGGCAAAAACGGCCAGCACGCGAGGGCCGACCTGCAGAATGGCACGCAGGTCGCACGTGACCATCAACAGGAATAGCAGGGCGGGCAGCAGCTGGCTGGTAAGCGTTCGTTGCGCGGTTTGAATTTCGGCGGTGGCAGTCCACACGCCGCTCACCGCCAGCGCGGTCACCAACAGATACAACAGCACGATCGGCGGCAGGAATTCGAACAGGCGCCAGCGGTACTTGTTTTCCAGCGATGGGAACAGCCCGGCCGCGAGCAGCAACACCGCAAGGTAGGGCCAGACAGACTGAATCATGCGCTCCCCGCCGCCGCCAGATTCGACCAAGATGCCAGAAAGAATATTCTCTTCTTTCTGAAATAAGAACAAGAATAAATTATTGACCGGCCATTCTCGACCGTGTTACACAGCCTCACCTGGCCTGTACGAGAGTCGACGTGGTCATCATCTCCGAGGCACCTGTGTTTGCAGCGAGCTCGCGGCGTGCGCGTGCCACCTCGCTCATCGCCGCAGGCATTCTATCGATGTGCCTGGCGGCTGGCGTTGCATCGGCCGCAACGCCAGCGGTGCAACGGGCGGTCGAGCTGGTGGATGCCGGCCGATTCGCGGACGCCCAGGCCAGCATCGCCTCGCGCTTGCAAGCATCTTCAATCCCAGCGGACGAACGTTCCGCGCTCGAATTCGAACGCGAGCGGATGCGCCGCATTCTGCTGGACTTCACGCTCACGCCGGCCGATGTCAAAGCCAAGGTGCGCGAGAGCATTCCCGATCTCACCGATCAAGAATTCGCGGCGTGGGATCGGGCCGGTCTGTTCGAGAAGCGCGTCATCGACGGACGCACGCTGTATTTCCAACGTTCGCCGTCCAATCTGTTTCGACTCAGCCCGGCAGCGGTCGCACGTCACAAGGGCCCGCTCGGACCATTCGACGGTCCGATGGAAATAGCGAACGAGCATCATCGCGACGTTCTCAAAGCAGCCAGCGAACAGCATCAGCGCAGCGTGCTGCCTCGCCGGGTGCGCGTCACGCAATCCATCAGCGTGCAAGCGGACGCGGTGCCTGCAGGCGAAACGGTTCGAGCGTGGATTCCTTATCCGCGTGCGATCCCAGGACAGCAGGAAAACCTCAGTTACATTGAAAGTACGCCAGCGGAGCACCGGATTGCTCCGGAATCGGCGCTGCAACGGACTGTGTATTTCGCGCGGCCTGCGGAGGCGGGCAAGCGCACGGAATTCTCCGTGACGTACGAGCTGACGATCTTCGCTCAGCACGTACCGATCGATCCCAACGAGGTGGTCGCCGCGAACCTCACTCCGGAACTGCTGGAGCAGGTTCGCGAACGGCCGCCGCACATCGTGTTCACCGACGCAATTCGCAAGTTCTCGCGCGATGCAGTTGGAGACGAAAAGAATCCTTACTACATCGCGCAGAAGCTGTTCGCGGCGGTCGATCGCATTCCCTGGGCGGGGGCGCTGGAATATTCCACCATAACAAACATCAGCGACTACGCCCTGCACGCAGGCCACGCCGATTGCGGGCAGCAAACATTGCTGCTCATGACACTGCTGCGGCTGAACGGAATTCCCGCCCGCTGGCAGTCCGGCATGGTGTTCTCCGACGGCGACTACGACAACCTGCACGATTGGGGCATGTTGTATCTCGTGCCGTACGGCTGGGTGCCCATGGATGTCACCATCGGACGCCTGCACTCGGGCGATCCGGCGATCGACAGCTTCTACCTGGGATCGTTGGATGCCTATCGCATCGCCTTCAACGACGACTACTCGCAGCCGTTGTTCCCAGCCAAACAGCATTTTCGATCCGAGACCGTCGACTCGCAGCGCGGCGAAGTCGAATGGCGCGGCGGAAATCTTTACTTCGACCGATGGAAATATCGGTTCGAAGCGCATGTGGTGCCGGTACATTAAAAATGTTGGGGAGGGTGGTGTATGAAGAGGAACGCGCCGCTACGCGCAGCTTTGCAGATTGCATTCGGACTGGCCGTGGCAGCGGCTCTGCCGTTGCAGGTCACATACGCGGCGAATGACGGATCGCTGGTCGGTCGCATCACATCGACCGACAACAAGCCGCTCGCGGACACCGAAGTCACGGTCAAGAATCCCGAGACCGGCTTCAGCCGCACGGTCAAGGCGGATGCCGACGGCTACTATCGTTTCCCCTTCCTGCCTGTCGGCAAATACGTCGTCGAAGCGACCAAGAACGGCGCGACCCTCGGCAAACTCGCGGATGTCACCGTCGGCCTCGGCACCGCGACGACTGCGAATGTTTCGCTCGCCAGCAACATCGAAACCGTCGAAGTCAGCAGCTCGCGCATCGTGCAAGCCATCGATGTGACTTCCACCGAGTCGGCGACCAATGTGACTCGCGAAGAGCTCGAACGCCTGCCGGTCGAGCGCGATCTGCTGTCGGTCGCGCTGCTCTCGCCCGGCTTGACGAAGGGCGATGCCGGATTGTGCGCCGGCGGCAATTGCGGCGTTTCTTTCGGCGGCTCTTCGATCGCCGAGAACACGGTTTATATCAACGGCCTCAACGTCACGGACTTTTATAACCGCGTCGGCTCCTCGACCGTGCCGTATGCGTTCTACAAGGAATTCCAGGTCAAGACCGGCGGCTACTCGGTGGAGTTCGGCCGCACCACCGGCGGTGTGATCAACGCCGTGACGCGCTCGGGCACCAACGAATTCGAGTTCGGCACCGAAGTGGCGTGGGAGCCTTCGTTCCTGCAAAGCGAACGCACCGATCGCTTCTATCCCGACGGCAGCCCGCGCATCATCGGCCATCGCGACGAATACGATCGCACCAACGCCAGCGTGTACGCATCCGGGCCCATCATCAAGGACAAGCTGTTCTTCTTCGCGTTGTACGAGGCGCGCGATTACAAGCCGCAGAACACGGATGACGAAGGCACGCAGCTGGAGAAGTCCAAGTCGGACAGCGGCTTCTGGGGCGCAAAAATCGATTGGCAGATTTCCGACCGAAACCTGCTGGAGCTGCTCGGCTTTTCCGACAAGAACGACGACGCTGAAGACGTGTTCGATCTCACCGACAACAACGCCTTCATGAACACCATCTACACCGATACCGGTGGCACCAACTGGTCTGTGACGTATACGACCTATCTCACCGACAACTTCCAGGCGAAGGCTTTGTATGGTGAGAACGAGCGCAAATATTCGCACTTCAGCCTCAACGATATCGAATGTTCGCGAGTGCGCGACCGTCGGCCGGGCGCGGTGAGAAGCGACGTTGGCTGCACGAACAGCTCCAGCATCACGGAGCGCGTCGATACGCGCGAGGCGGCTCGCCTCGATTTTGAATGGACGCTGGGCGAGCACCAGCTGCGCTTCGGTCTGGATCACGAGAACAACACCTCCGAGCACCAGCAGTTCTACACCGGCCCCGATCGTTTGTTGTACGAGGTGTATCGCACGACGGTGCCGACGCTGGAAAACGGCTTCGCAGTGCCGATCGGCACGGACTACGTGCGCACGCGCCAGAACGAAGTCAACGGCGAGTTCGAAACCATCAACTCTGCGTATTACCTGGAGGACAACTGGTCGGTGACGCCGGGCCTGGTGCTCAACGCCGGCGTGCGCGTCGAAGGTTTCGACAACAAGAACTCCGACGGCGACAGCTACATCAAGATCGACGACATGGTGGCGCCGCGCGTTGGCTTCTCGTGGGATACGAAAGGCGACAGCCGCAGCAAGCTGTTCGGCAATGCCGGCCGTTATTTCCTGCCCGTCGCGAACGTCATCAACATCAAACAAGCCGGCGGCTTCCTCGACCGACGCACGTACTACGCGTTCAATGGCTTCCAGACCCTCTCTCGCAACGGCACGACATATCAAATGCCGATGCTGGGAGCGCAGCTGGGGCCGGTGGACGATTCGCAAGGCGACGGCACCGTCGGCGACCTGCGCGGCGAGGTGGATAAGGACATCGATCCGGTGTTCCAGGACGAGCTGATCCTCGGCTTCCAGTCCATGATCGACGATCGCTGGTCGTGGGGTGTGCGCGGCATCTATCGCAAGCTGCACAATGCCATCGACGACATGGAAATCACATCGAACGGCATTCTGTGCGGCGGCTCGCCGACCGAGGTCGGCTTTGTGATGGGCAATCCCGGCCGGCCGCTGACCGTCTACACCGACACCAACTGCGACGGCGTGAACGATAACTTCGTCACCATCGATACTTCCAAAGCCGGTTGGGCGATGTACGACGCGGATGGCAATTACGTCGGCGAGCGCGGCTGGTCCAAGCCCCGGCGCAATTACAAAGCGCTGGAGCTGATGATCGATCGCGCGTGGGACGGGCTGTGGTCGCTCAACGCGGCCTATACATTGTCCTTTACCAAGGGCAATGCCGAAGGGCCGGTGAACTCCGACACCGACTTCGCCGATGCCGGCCGCACCGAAGCGTTCGACAATCCGTACGTGAACATGGGCGCGTACGGGTATTTGCCCAACGACCGGCGGCATCAGTTGAAGGTTCGCGGCTCGTATGGCCTCGGCGAGCATTGGGCGGTGGGCACGACCTTGACGGTTCAGTCCGGCGCGCCGATCAGCGCGATCGGCGAGGGCAATCCGTTCGACGACACCACGTTCTACAGCTTCTATATCTACAACGAGGCCACCGGCCAGTACGAGCTGCATCGGCGTGGATCGGCAGGCCGCACGCCCTGGATCTTCGATCTCGGCGCAAATGTCAGCTATCGCCAGTCGTTCTCGGTGGCGGACCTGCGCGTCAAGCTCTCGGTCTACAATCTGCTCAATCAACAGCGCATCATCCAGGTGGACGAGGAGTTGGGGTCCATCCCCAACGGCAACTCCACGTATCGGTATGGCACGGCTTATCAGAGCCCGCGCTATGCGTTGCTGACGTTCAACCTGGACTTTTGAGTGCCAGAGGGAGGCGGCGGCGCCGCCTCCCTCTGGCGAATATAAGACGTACGACCGAGGTGCTTCTTGCCGAGCGAGCGATCGACGCGCGCCTGTCGCGCACTCACGTGGTTTTGTCTCAGCGCCCTGGTCGTTCTGCAAGGCTGCGCCTCAACGCCACGATCGCAGACCGCACAGTACGATCGAATTTTCGAGGACGTAGTTGCTCGCTATCACTTGCCGGGCCTGGCGCTCGGCGTCGTTCGCGACGGACACGTCATCTATCAACGCACCACCGGCGAGTTGATCGCAGGCTCCGGTCGACGCATCGACGGCGACACGCTGTTCAAGATCGCCTCCAACAGCAAAGCCATGACGACCGCCGTGCTGGCGCGCCTGGTCGATCAGGGCAAGCTGCACTGGGACGATCCCGTCACGCAGTATCTCCCCGAGTTCAAGATGAGCGATCCGTGGATCACGCGCGAGCTGCAGGTGCGCGATCTGCTGATTCACAACAGTGGCCTGCGCGAAGGATCGGGCGACCTGATGCTGTGGCCCGAGCCCAATGAATTCACCCGCGCCGATATTCTCGCCGCGTTCGCTCATCTCAAACCGCAACGGAGTTTTCGTTCCAATTACGCCTACGACAACCTGATGTATGTCGTAGCGGGCGAGGTGGCCGCGGCGGCCTCTGGCGTGCCCTACGAAACATTAGTTGCTCGCGAGCTGTTCGAGCCGCTCGGCATGACGCGTTGTCAGGCCGGCGGATTCGATCGCGACCGCATCGGCAACGTCGCGCAGCCTCATCGCCGAGATGGAGAGCGCAACCTGATGATCCGCGCCGATCCCGAACTCATTCCGACGAGCACCTCTGCTGCCGCGGGCGGGATCAGGTGCAGTCTCAACGACATGATGAAGTGGATCACGCTGCTGCTCAGCTCGGATATGAAGCCGACGCCTGCGAGCGAGCCGTGGCTCTCGCCAATTCGGCGCGAAGAGCTGTGGCAGCCACAGATGCCTTTGTTTGTTTCCGAGCGACAACGACGGTGGGATGGCAGTCGTTTCGCTGCTTATGCGTACGGCTGGCGCCTGTCGGATACGCACGGTGCCTTGCGCGTCGCTCATACGGGAACGTTGGCGGGCATGTATTCGGCAGTGACGTTGCTGCCCGAACGCGGTGAAGGATTTGTTTTCATGATCAACGGCGAAGGTTCCTCCGCGCGCATCGTGCTGAATCAGGCGTTGGTCGAAACGTTGCTGGGACTCGGCAAACGAACGGTCGCGTCGTACGCGGACGAATTGGAAGCGGATCGGCGAGGTGCGCCCAGCATGGCAAATCAGTTACAGCCAGGAACGCCCGTCGAGCCGGATGATGTGCGTGAGTTGCTGGGTGTGTATCGCGATCCATGGTTTGGTGAGGTCTCGGTCTGTCCGCGCGACAACGGGGTGCAGTTCGTTGCAGCCAAGTCGCCGCGGCTGTCCGGAACGCTCATGCACGTGGCTGATCGCATGCTCGTCGATTGGCGCGACGAGAGTGTGGATGTGGACGCGTGGCTGGATGTCTCGAAAGAGCAGGGGGCGTCGGTCATGCTGCTGAC
This sequence comes from uncultured Steroidobacter sp., assembly GCA_946478975.1. The sequence continues at coordinate 10,725 of CAMLEO010000090.1, read as the reverse complement.
CAAGGTCGATCCCGAGGCGGATTTCAGCTTCGACTTCGAGGATCTGCGGTTTGTGAAAACTGCACCGTGCCCATGACCGTCACGAGACCATACGTATGCCTCGGGTTGTTGGTTCTCGGCGGCTGCTCCACCTCAGGGGACCCCATGCAAGCGCGAATCGACGATCTGATGCGCGATTACGCCGGCTCGAATCCAGGCGCGTCGGTGCTAGTGCTGAGAGATGGTGAGCCGCGGATCCGCGCGAGCTACGGCATGGCAGATCTCGAAGCGAACGTCGCGGTTACTCCGGAAACAAATTTCCGCCTCGCATCGGTCAGCAAACAATTCACCGCAGCGGGCATTCTGCTGCTGAACGAGCAGGGCAAGTTGCATTTGGACGATAAACTGTCGCAGTGGCTGCCCTCGCTGCCGCCGGCCACGCAGAACGTCACGTTGCGTCACCTGCTGACCCACACCTCGGGCTTGATCGATTACGAAGATGTGATGTCGCCGTCGCAGACGACGCAGCTCGATGATCAAGATGTCCTGCGACTGCTGGAATCGCAGGACCGCACCTACTTCGCGCCGGGCACGGGCTATCGTTACAGCAACAGCGGTTACGTGCTGCTCGGGCTGGTGATCGAGAAGGCGTCGGGACAAACATTCAGCGACTTTCTGCGACAGCGAATCTTCGAGCCGCTCGGCATGCGTAACACCGTCGCACACGTGGAATTGCGCACGGTCGTGTCACATCGCGCGTATGGTTACAGCTTCGAGAATGGTCGCTGGGTGTGCACCGATCAAAGCCCCACCAGCGCCACGCTCGGCGACGGCGGTATCTATTCGTCCATTGACGATCTCGCGCGTTGGGATGCAGCGCTATACGACAATCGTTTGCTGAGTAAAGAGTCGCTCGCGGCCGCGTTTACGCCGGCAACGCCGACGGACGATCCCGATGTCGCTTATGGCTTCGGCTGGCGCATCACCGGTGAGACGCTGTGGCATTCGGGAGAGAGCATCGGCTTTCGCAATGTGATCGTGCGCTATCCGCAGCGGCGACTGACCGTGGTCGTGCTCACGAATCGCAACGATCCGGAGCCGTACCGACGGGCACTCGCCATTGCGGAACTGGCAAAGTAGCGAGTTAGTGAACGCCGGGGCGCTGCTCGCTCTTTCCGGCAGTCTTGGTGCGACGGCCGGCGTGGCTGCCTTCTTCGATCTCCTCGATGATCTTGGCGCAGAACGCATCCAGGTCGCCGGGATTGCGGCTGGTGATGATGCCCCGATCGGTCACCACTGCCTGGTCGACCCACTTGCCGCCGGCGTTGATGACATCGGTCTTGATCGATTTGTAAGACGTCACTTGCAGTCCGCGCACCGCGTCCAGCTCGACCAGGATCCACGGCGCATGGCAGATCGCCGCGACGACCTTGCCGGATTCCAGAAACGAGCGCACCAGCTGCAACGCTTTTTGATTCACGCGCAACAGGTCCGGATTGATCTGGCCGCCGGGCAGCACGATCGCGTCATAGTCATCGGCGCGCGCGTCATCCAATGATTTGTCGACCGCGACGCTTTCGCCCCAGTCTTTTTCCTTCCAGCCGCGAATCTGGCCGCGCTCGGGTGAAACGACCACGACCTCGGCGCCGGCTTCCTTGAGCTTACGTTGCGGCACCATGAGCTCGGACTGCTCGAAGCCGTTTGTGGCAAGAATGAGGACTTTGGCTTGCTTGATTTCGGGCATGGCGCATCTCCTTCACGAGTCCTTGACGAGTCGAGACTCGTAAAGTCATCAGCGCGCCGAGGGTTCCGTCATCTACTTGTTTGCTGCCCGGCCGGCGACCAGCGCCGCCGTCGTTCGACCGACGAGCTCGCCCTGGAAACGCGCCGCGTTCAACTCGTTTTCGCTCGGCTGACGCTGGCCCTGGCTGCCGGCGATGGTGCTGGCGCCGTACGGCGAGCCGCCGGTGATTTCATCGAGCGTCATCTGCCCGGCGAATGAATACGGCAGGCCGACGATCACGAATCCAAAGTGCAGCAGCTGGGTGATGCCGGCGAACAACGTCGTTTCCTGGCCGCCGTGCTGAGTGGCGCTCGATGACATCACCGAGCCGACTTTGCCGACCAGCGCGCCGCTGGCCCACAAGCCGCCGCCTCGATCCCAGTAGTGGGCCATTTGCGCGCTCATGCGGCCGAAGCGAGTAGGAATTCCGACGATGATGCCGTCGTAACCTTTCAGCTCCTCGACGGTGGCGACCGGCGCCGGCTGATCGAGCTTGAAATGTGACTGCTTTGCAACGTCGTCAGGCACTGTTTCCGGTACGCGTTTGACCACGACTTCGGCGCCCGATTTGCGGACCCCTTCCGCGGCGGCATAGGCCATCTTTTCCATGTGACCGTAGGATGAGTAATAAAGCACCAGCACTTTGACGGCCATGGGAATCTCCAGCGTCGCCTGCGGCAGAACCGATCAGGCGAGCAACCGTCGAGCCGTTGATGCAGTTCCGAATCACGTCGTGGATTTAACGCAGCGAGCGCTGTCAGCGCCCGGCAATTCGCCCTGTCGCAACAGCATCAGATTGATGCTCGCGCGGAAATCGGCAGGATCCAGCTGCATCGAGCGTTTGAATTCGGCCGCCGCTTCATCCAACCTGCACTCGGCCGCGTAAGCCATACCTAGATTGTTCGCGGCGCGCGCACTGCTTGGATTGTGAGCTGCGGTGTCCTGCCAGAATGTAACTTCGGTTTCGTAGACGCGATTGCGCAGCAAGGTCGCGTACGCGAGCGTGACGAGCACGGCTAGCGTGATGGTGCTCGCGATCTCGGGGCGCGAACGATACGAGACAGTGAGTTGTACGCTGAGCCACCATGCCGGGCCGATCAAAGCCAGATAGAGCTGGCGATCGTTTGCAACGTCCAGCCGTGGCAAGAAGGAATTGGTCGGCGCCAGCCAGAGCAGGAACCACAGCACGCTGAATGCGCCGATGGGGCGTTTGCGAATGTTTGCTATAGCGGCGGCCATCGCCGCGATCCAGCACACGCCCAATGCAACCCCCAGTGCGACGCTGGCCAGGTCCAAGCCGCTGACCACCGGCAGTTGCGGATCGGCGTTGCCGTTGAAGACGCGGACCAACTGGCCGGCGAGATACATCACTGCCTGCGCTTGCGTCAGCAAGTTCTCGCCGATCGTTCGTGTGTCCAGACTCACGTCGAGCAAATATCTGTACGTGGGCAAACTCAACGCGACGATCGCTGCCATCAATGCCAGCGCTGCGAGTGGCGCAAGCCGCCGGAGCGTGAGGCGGACCGGCTGATCCGCCGAGTAGAGTGCGAGGGCGAGTGGCAGGATCAGCGCAGTCTCCTTGCTGGCCACTGCCGCCAGGAAAGTCAGGCCGCAGAGAGCAGGTCGCCGCATCCAGCAGTACACGCTCAACAAACAAAAGCATGCCGCGAGCGAGGTCGATCGGCCGGATATATAAGTCACCGCTTCGGTCTGAACCGGATGTAACGCGAATATCAGTGCCGCAAGCAACGCCGCGCGTTGCGCATCCATAGCGGACAACCCTGCGCGCAGTCCTCGCTCGCGCAGCAGCCACCAGACGAGTGTTGCGTTGGTCGCGTGAATCAAAACATTGACGAGCCGAAACCCAACCGGCTGCAAACCAAACGACGCATTCAGCGCGTAGCTGAGCTTGAGCAGCGGACGAATGCCCGGCATCGAGTGCCACCAGGCGGCGAGCGAGTGCACGCGCGGGTTGTTGACGATCACATTCCAATCGTCGAACTGAAAACTCGCCGTCAGCGCAGGCCACCAGGCGAGGATCACTGCGAGCGCGGGCAGGGTGATGAATGCGTTAGTACGCAGAGTTTGCGCCGAAGGCATCTTCGATCATTCCATGCGCTTGCCACCATCGCTGCGTACCGCCGAGCATCACCAGCCAGACCTGGTGATTCGGGCGCGCAACGTAGGCGATCAAACATTGACCCGCACGAGCGGTGTAGCCGGTCTTCAATCCCTGCACGCCTTCGAGACGACCGAGCAACTGGTTGGTGTTTGCGAACTTGATCGTCCGGCCGTTGCGAGTGACCAGTTGCGCTTCCGGCATGACAGCCAGCTGGGCGATCAGTGGCACCGCGTGAGCGCGCTGGGCGAGCTTCAGCAAATCGGTGACGGTGCTGTACTGTCCTGGAGCATCGAACCCGCAGGGATCGACGAAGTGTGAGTCCAGCATCTTCAGCTGCGCCGCACGCGTATTCATCAGCGCTTGAAACTCGGTCGCGTTCGCGGCGAAATTTTCCACCAGGACTCGGCAGGCGTCGTTGGCCGATCGAATCAACATTGCGGCCAAGGCAGAGCCGGCGGTGAGTTGCTCGCCGGCACGCAAGCCGAGACGAGTCGGCGGCACGCTTGCAGCTTTCTCACTCACCGTAAGCCAGCGCTCCGCATTCCAGTTTGAATCGAGCACCACGAGGGCGGTGAGCAATTTTGTGAGTGAGGCAGGAGGCAGGCGTTCAGTCGCAGCCCGTTCTGCGACGACTGTGTCATCGCGCACGAGGATGTAACTGCGTGCAGCCTCAGGATACAAATCGAGCGCCGCTGCAAACGGCGAGGCGGATGCTAACAGCAGCGCGCCGATCAGGGCCGCACTCAGCTTCCCTGACCGGCGCATGAGGATGAGCTCTAAACTCGAGATCAGTTGTTGAACAGGCCGAACGCTTTCTTGCCCGCATTCAACAAGCCCTTGGCTTTGCCGGTTGGGCTGTTGGCTTCCTGGCGCTGCTGAGCCTCCCGCTGATTGCTGGCGAACTCGGCGCAGAAGCTGCGGTAACGGTCGCTGACCGTCGTGTAGCTGCGTCCGGCACATTGAGTGCGAGCCAGCGCCTGGGCTTGGATGGGGCACTCTTTGGAAATGAATTCCAATTTGCCGTTCGCTTCGGCGGTTTCGCACAGGCGCGTGCGCTCGACTTCGATCGTGAACCCGCACAGCTGCGCCGATTCGCTCAGCGGATGCGAGCCCGCAAAGTTCGCGGCCGGCGGCGCCTGCTTTTCGCTTTGTGACAGGTCCAGGAAGTGATCGTGAGTGCGCACCGCCGAGCAGAACGTCTTGACGTCCGCGGGGTCTTTGCACATGTTCAGCATCAGCTGCGGCGACGAGCCTTGTTCCGCGATGGTGTGGCAGTTGTTTGCCGTCGCCTGCTCATATTGCTCCTGCTGACGTTGTGCATCGGCCTGCATGCGTTCGGCTTCTCGCTTCATCGCACCGGCATCGCAGGCACCGCCGAGCTTCTGACCTTCATAATTCATGGTCATGGTCTCGCCGTGCGTGTTCATCAGCATCTTGCCCTGATAGCGATCGGAGCCCAGATAGGTGATCTCGGCGGCGCCTTCTACCGGCTCCTCGCCGGTACAGCGCATCTTGAAGCTCTGGGTGTTGCCGCTGCGCTTCATGTCGTAGATCTTGCAGTCGTCGTCCGTCTTCATGGGCACGGCGTCGGGATCGGTGGGTTTGCAGATCTCCATGGTCTGGCCGGGCAGGGTCATCCCGGACATTTGCATCGTGCTCTTCACTCGCCATTTTTCGCCCGGCTGCGCGCCCTGCGCCAACGCCAGGGAGGCCGCCGCACAGGTCAACAGCAGCCCTTTCCACAGATGTTTCATTGGAGTTCTCGCGGAGAATGAGGCCGCGCAGCCTCGCATCCGTCCGTTGGTCGAACCAGTTGCCTGAAAGGCAATTGACAGTACCGTCAATAAAGCGCTAGCCGCGCCGTCGCGGGCTGGATTTTTTTGCGGCAATTTGTCGGAATGGCGTCGGTTCGATCGTCCTCGATGAGCAGCAAATCAGGAGGTAGCTATGTCGTACGTGGATGGCTTTGTGCTCGCGGTTCCCAAGGACAAGCTGGAGGCTTACAAGGAGCTGGCGACCCTGGCCGGCAAAGTATGGAAGGAGCACGGGGCGATCGATTTTGTCGAGAACGTCGGCGACGACGTACCCTACGGCGAGCTCACGTCGTTCCCCCGGGCGGTGCAAGCCAAGGACGACGAGGTGGTGGTGTTTTCCTGGATCACCTATGAATCGCGCGAGAAACGCGATGAAGTCAATGCCAAGGTCATGGCCGATCAACGCCTCAAAATGGCGGCGGAGAACTCGCCGTTCGACGGCAAGCGCATGATCTTCGGTGGGTTCAAGACGCTGGTGCGCATGTAACTGCCATTCACTTGCGAAAGCCATTATGTGCCGGAACATCAAGACGCTGTTCAATTTCGAGCCGCCCGCGACCGACGATGAGATTCACGACGCCTCGCTGCAGTTCGTGAGAAAGCTCAGCGGCTTTACGCTGCCGTCGAAAGCGAATGAAGCGGCGTTCAATGCAGCGGTCGAGGAGATCGCCGCCTCGGCTCGCAAGCTCATTCATTCCATGGTGACCAACGCCGAGCCCAAGAACCGGGAGGTTGAAGCGGAGCGCGCGCGGGCGCGGTCCGCTGCCCGGTTCGGCAATCAATGAGGTTGCGGCCGCTGGTGATGCAAGATGCTGCCGGCAATCAGCACAAAGCCGGTTGCAGCCATTGCCACTACGGCCGCGATGGTCCACGGCGGCGACGTGAAACGAAACAAATCGGCGACCGCCGGGATTTGCGTCACGGCCAGCAATGCGCCGATGGCCACGGCAATGATGGTCCAGAACACGGCGTTCGGCCGGGCATAGATCGATGCCAGGCTGGCGGTTCCTGAGCGGCTGACGAAGATCAACGACAGGTTGGAGATCACCAGGCTCACGAACACCAGCGCGCGCGCCTCGGTCTCGGACAACCAGCGCAGCGCCAGGACATACGTGGCGACGGTCAATAATAGAACCAGCAGGCCGAGCAGCACGCTTCGTATCAGCATCGCGCGATTGAACAGCGGCTCATCCGGCCGGCGCGGCGCTCTGCGCATGATGTCCGGCGCCTCCCGATCCGCTTCAAATACAAATGCGCATGCCGGATCGATCACGAACTCCAGAAACAACACGTGCACCGGGAAGAACACCAGCGGCCAGCCGAACAGCACCGGCAGCAGGCCCAGGCCCGCCAGCGGAATGTGCACCGAGACGATGTAACTCATCGCGTGTCGGATGTTGCTGTAAATGCGCCGGCCCAGGCGAACTGCCGCGACCAGCGATTTGAAATCGTCGTTGACCAGCACGATCGACGCGGCTTCACGCGCCACATCCGTGCCGCGTCCTCCCATTGCAACGCCAATGTCCGCGGCTTTCAATGCCGGCGCGTCGTTGACGCCGTCGCCGGTCATCGCGATGACATCGCCATTTGCTTTGAACGCCTGCACCAGGCGCAATTTGTGTTCGGGCTTGGTGCGAGCGTAGATATTGATGTTTCTAACACGCGCACGGAGCTGCTCGTCGTCGAGTGAATCCAGCTCGCTGCCGCTCAGCACGCCGCCGCGTGTATCGAAACCCGCCTGCGACGCAATTGCCAGTGCAGTTCCGGGGTGGTCGCCGGTGATCATCACGACCCGAATGCCCGCTTGCACGCACTCGGCGAGCGTTCGCGGCACTTCGGCTCGCAACGGGTCGGCCAGACAAACGAAGCCGAGCAGTTGCAGGTCGAACTCGCGAGGGGAGGTGGGCAGCGTCGTGCCTTTGTATGTGCCACGAGCAACACCGAGAACGCGCAACCCTTGACTCGTATGTTCGGCCACCTCTGCAATCAAGCGTTCTCGCGTGGTGCGATCCAGGTGACACAAGTCCATCACGGTCTCGGGCGCGCCTTTGACGTGCACCGCCAGCGTTTCCGAATTTGTTTCCTGCCACACATGAGTGACGGCGAGCAGCTCGGGCGTGAGGTCATATTCGCGGACCAACGGCATGTCGTCGAGCTTCGCGGCGAAGTTTGGAATCAGGCGTTGCGACGCCTCGTGTAACGCGCGTTCCATTGGATCGAACGCGTCGCGCTCGCTGGCTGCCACGGCCGATCCGAGCACCTCTCTGGCGGCGGCGGACAACTCGACATCGCCGCGTCGCAGGTCAACGTTTGCATGATCGACCTGAATGAGGGCGAGGCGCATGCGGTTCTCGGTCAGCGTGCCGGTTTTATCGACGGCGAGTACGGTTGCCGCGCCGATCGCCTCGACCGCGGGCATGCGACGCGTGAGTACGCCGACTCGTGAAATGCGCCATGCGCCCATCGCCAGAAACACCGTGAGCACCAGCGGAAATTCCTCGGGCAGAATGCTCATCGCAATCGTGATGCCGGCGAGCACGCCGCCGAGCCAATCCGTGCGCGACAATCCGTAGCCGATCGCGATCACGACGCACAATGAAATGCCAGCGGTCGCGACCCAGCGAACTACGCGTCGCACTTCATTGAATAGCGGTGTCGGTTCGGAAGTGAGCGTCGTCAGCGCCCGCCCGATCTTGCCCATCTCGGTGCGTGCGCCGGTGGCGGTGACTTTCGCGGTGCCGAAGCCACGTGAGATCAAGCTGCCCGAGAACACGCGCGACTCGTCGCCGAGCTCTGCGCCCGGCTCTTTGTCGACCGGCAGCGATTCGCCCGTGATGATGGATTCGTCGACGCCCATCGCGGTCGCCGCGAGCACGATGCCATCGGCCGGCACGCGATCGCCTTCACGTAACAGGATGATGTCCCCAACGACGACATCGCGACCGGCGATGCGTTGTTGTACGCCGTCGCGAACGACCAGCGCACGCGGGCTGGACAAGTCGCGCAGCCGGGCCAGCGCATGTTCGGTGCGACGTTCCTGCAGGATGGTGATCGCCACGACGACGATCATCGAAGCGGACAGCACGATGGCTTCGCGCAGATCGCCGAGCACCAGGTAAATGGCGCTGGCGGCGATCAACAAAAGAAACATGGGCTCGGCCAGCACGTGGGCGGCGATGCCGAGCAGGCTGCGCGGCCCGGAGCCAGGCAACTCGTTGGGGCCGTCGCTCGCCAGCTGCCGGGCCGCCTGCTCGGCAGTCAGCCCATCGATGGGACATCGCGAAACAGGATCGGGCGGCAACAAACGATCGGCGGATGTTTCTTGCGTAGCGGCGCTGGACATGGATCGGATCGACGCTCGCTGCTTTAGAAGAGTCGCCGGATGGCCTGGATCGTGCGCTCCACGATGCGGGGCTCGTGAGTTCTTGCGATCACTACGTTGTGACACTCGGCAATGGACAACGGGGTCAAATGACGCAGTTGCTGCGTGACGACGTTGTCGTCCGCATCCGAAATGTCGTGTCCTGCCAGCATGCGATCGTGAACTCGTTCCCGCGCCGTCGCCTCACTCGCCTGGCAAGCGACGATGGCGCACTGAGCGCGCAGCCTTCGCGCCACCCCTCGCAGCAGATCTCGATCCGTACGCTCCAGAAACGTTGCGTCGACGATGACATTCAACCCCGCTTGCAAACAACTCTCGGCGCATTCGGCGAGTCGCGCATACGTGCGGTGATTCATGTCAGGGCTGTACAGCTCGCCCTTGCCGGGTTCGAGCCGCAGACGTTTGCGTTCCAGATCCGATCGCACGCGCACGGCCGGCAACGCCGCAACCAGTCGTTCGCTCAGCCACGACTTGCCCGAGCCCGATACACCATGCATCAGGACCATGGTGGGGCACGCACGATCGATCCAATGCCCGGCAGTGTGGATCCGCCGGTTGAATCGTTCCCGCAGCGAGTCGCTGTTCGAATGCGACTGTTGAATGGCCAGCGCGTCCACCTTGGCACGCACCAGCGCGCGATAGGTCGCATAGAACGGCAGCAGCCGCACACCGTCGTAATCGCCCGTGATCTCCAGATAGGCGTTGAGAAACGTGAGCGCGAGATCGGTGCGTTCGCGGCTGACCAGGTCCATCACCAAAAACGCCACGTCGTTCATGACATCGATCCAGCGCAAGGCGGGATCGAACTCGATGCCATCGAACGGCAGCAGCGCATTCCGCCAGCGGACGATGTTCCCTGAATGCAGATCGCCATTACATTCGCGAACGAAATGTTCCCGTTCGCGCGCCTGTAAGGCGGGTTCGAGATCGCACGCGACCGCGCGAAGCCAGCGGAGTATGCGTGCGAGTTGATCTGCGTTGTCGGTCCCTGCGTCCTGCGTTGCCAGTTGCTCACTCGTTGCCAGCACGGCGTCGAACAAACCTTCGGTGTGCTTCGGGGTCGCTTCGCTGGCAGAGCGCGGCGCGTCCAAATGAAAATGGGCCAGCAGGCGCGCGAGCTCGATGATCTCCTGCGGGCGGACATCCTGGCGTTCGAGCAGATCGGTGAGCACATCCTGCGTGTCGAACTGGCGCATGCGCACGGCGTATTCGATGGGCTCGGCACCGGACGCATTCACGCGCAGTTGTCCGTTCACCATCGAGATGGGAACGACGTCCAGATACAGATCGGCGGCCAGCCGACGATTCAGTCGCAGCTCCTCCTCGCAGTACTGCTTGCGCAGTTCGAGCGTGGAGGCGTCGAGGAAATCGTAACGAACGGGTTTCTTGATTTTGTAAGCGAACGGCCCGGTCAGCACCACCCAGGAAATATGCGTTTCCAGCAAGCGCGGCTGCTGGATCGGATGGGAATACGCGGCGGGGTCGAGCAACTGTTGAATGGGCAGGGCGGCGGACGTCATGATCGCCTCGCTCAACGCGTGAACTTCGGGGCGAGAACGAGAATAAAAGAGCCGGCCGGGCGTTACAGCAGGGAAAACCAGCTAAGTATACGTTGATCTCCGGGGAGGAGCCGTACTGCAATGTG
>CAMLEO010000089.1 GCA_946478975.1 uncultured Steroidobacter sp. | reverse complement strand
GCCATACGTGCACCAGCCCAGCGCCAGCTCCGATAAATCGCTCGTGCCTAAAACCAAGGCCTGGCGCTGGTTGGCGAGCCGGAACAGATAATCGGTGCGCAAGCCCGCCTGCACATTCTCGAACGTCACATCGAAGACTTGCTCGCCCGCGGCGTACGGATGTTTCAAGTCCGAAAGCATCTGCTTGGCCATCGGCGTGATATCGATCTCCTCCGCGGTGATGCCGAGTGCTCGCATCAGCGACCAGGCGTTTTTCTTGGTGTGCTCGCTGGTCGCGAAGCCCGGGAATGTGAAGCCGAGGATTTGCGAGCGAGGCAGCCCGATCAGATCGAACGCCTTCGCCGCCACCAGCAGCGCATGCGTGGAGTCGAGGCCGCCCGACACGCCGATGGTGATGCGCTCGATGCCGGTCGCCTTCAGGCGTTTGATCAATCCCTGCGCCTGAATGTTGAATGTTTCGTAACAGTCGCGGTCCAGGCGCGCCGCGTCGTCGGGCACGAACGGAAAGCGATCGATCTGCCGCCGCAGGCCGACATCGACAGGCGGTCGTGCGTGGCTGAAGGCGATGCGTCGGAAGCGCTTTTCCGGATGGCCGGCGGCGATCGCGGCGTCGTTGAACGTCGGCGTGCGCATCCGCTCCAGCCGCAAGCGTTCCACGTCCACATCGGCAATCGCCATCTGGCTCTGCAAAGGAAATCGTTCCGTGCATGCCAGCTGCACGCCAAGCTCATGAATCGAAGCCTGGCCGTCCCAAGCAAGGTCCGTCGTGCTCTCGCCGGGACCAGCGGCGGAATAGATGTAAGCGGCCTGGCAGCGCACCGACTGAGAGGCACACAGCATGGCGCGCTCGTCCGCCTTGCCGACCACGATATTGGATGCGGACAAGTTGCAAAGGATCAGCGCGCCCGCCAATGCGCCCATGGTGGAAGGCGGCGATGCAGCCCAGAAGTCCTCGCAGATCTCTACATGAAACAGGAAATCGCAGACATCGCGGCAGCAGAAGATCAGGTCGGTGCCGAACGCTGCCGTTTGCCCGGCGCACTCGATCTCCAGCCGTTCGGTGCCGATGCCCGGCGCGAACCAGCGCTTCTCGTAGTACTCGCGATAATTGGGCAGAAACGATTTGGGAACGATGCCGAGCAGCTGGCCGCGGTGAATGACGACCGCGCAGTTATAAACACGCCCGTTTCGGCGCACCGGCGCGCCAACGATGAGCACGGGCCGTAGAGATTTGGATGCCTGAGCCAGCGTTTTGATATCCGCTTCGACGCGAGCGAGCAGTGCATCCTGCAGCAGCAGATCGTCGATGGCGTAGGCCGACAAACCCAGCTCCGGAAACAGCATCAGATCGACGTGCTGTTCGTGCCCGCGCTGGGCCAGCTCCAGCGTGTGCTGGCAGTTGAGTGCGGGATTGGCCACTTCCACGGCCGGCGTGCAGCTCGCGACACGCACCAGGCCTTGGGAGTGAATGTCATAAAACGCGGCTGTCATTCGGCTCACCCGGCGGATGAATGGATTCAATCCTAACATGCCCGCCGCGGTTCCCCGCCCGGCATGGCAAATATGCGTACTCAAAAGCGCAGCCGGCTCGACACGATGACTTTGGCGCTCAACGCGTGTGAAAAGACGTACAAAGCATGTTTGTTGTCGGTGGCGCTGGGGGCGCCGATGCAATCGGACGGAATGACCAGGTCGTACTCGCGCACGTGCGCATCCATGGCTGTGAACAACACACATTGATGGCTGGTGACGCCGGTCAGTATCAGCGTCGAAATCTTCAGCTGCTGAAGCAGCGTATGCAGCGGCGTGCCGAAGAACGCCGAATGTTTCGGCTTGAACATGAAGTAGTCGTGTTCCGAAGGCGCGATGATCTCCACGATCTCACGTCCGCGCGACGTCGGTCGCAGGCAGCGCTCCATGAAAGCGCGTTGATCGGATTCCCACTTGCCCACGGTGTCGTTGACGTAGATGACCGGCACCTTCGCGGCGTGCGCGCGCCGTTTCAGGCGATCAATGTTTTTGGCCGCCTTCAGCGCACCTGTGAGAATGCGTCCGGCGTCCGGAAAGTTGTACTCGGACACCATGTCTACGATCAGCAGGGCGGTGTCGCGTTGGTGGGATCGGCTCGGCATGCGTGCAGAAGCCCCCTCGTCGCAGCGAGGTTCCGTCCGTCAGGACCGCGGAACTCCCCTGTTCGGGCGGGAATTCCATCCGAAGGGCCATTCAAAAGCTATGGATACTCGCGAGCTGCTGCAGGCGTTGCTGGTATGGGGGCTGTACCCGGCGTGGTTGCTGGCCGGCGCGGGGGATTATCTGTGCCACCGCAAGACCGACATCGAGCACACGTCAGGCACGCACGAGTCGTGGCTGCATCTGCTGCAGTTCCTGTCGCTGCTCATCGTCTTTGCCGCGGCGGCGCTGATGAATCTGAATGCGATCGTGTTCGGCCTGATGGTGGTGCTGGTGATCGTGCATAGCGTGCTGGCGCACGTGGATGTTTCTTACACCGATGGCCGTCGCCGCATCTCACCAATCGAGCAGCTCGTGCATGGATTCATGGATGTTCTGCCGCTGGTCGCGGTGGCCGTGATCGGTGTGCTGCACTGGCCGGAGATCGTGAGTCCGGCGGATCCGCCGCTATTTTCGCTGCGACCGATGGAAGTGGGCCGGTGGATATTTGTCGGCAGTTTTGCGGTGCTGTCCGGTGTGCCGATTCTGGAAGAGCTCGCGCGTACTTATCGTTTTCAAGCCGGCTTGGTCACCATCAAATAGAACACGACCACCAGCGCCACGAACGCGACGATGCCGAGCGCGACCCACCATTTCAGCAACGCCCAATAGCGCTGCGGCAGCTCAGTGTTGCTGGCGTTCGCGGCTGCTGCCATATCGCGCATCTTGATTTGCATCCACACCACCGGCAGCCAGCACGCACCGGCAAGGAAATACAACGCGATCGAGACGACGATCCAGGTGCTGCTCACAGGAAAGCCGGCGAGATGAATCAGGTACAGGCCGGTCGCCGGTTGAATGATGATGGTCGGGGTCGTGAATGCGTAGTCCGCCATCACGACGTACCGTACGACGGTTGCAACCACGCGGGGATCGCGCGTGAGGCTGGCAAAAAACATATAAAACGCCGAGCCGAGCCCGGTGCCGAACAGCAGCGTCGACGACAGAATGTGCAGCCACTTTACGACGAGGTATTCCATCGGCGCGGTTCCAGCGTGTACAGCAGATAGATTGCCGCCAGCATCACCAGGTTCTTGCTCAGCGGCCCATAGGGATGCAGCCAGAACTCGGGCAGCTTGAATGTAATGATGACGGTGTAGCCGAGAATGACCGCGAGCTGCAGCAGCCAGAGCCACCCGAGGCGGCTCATCAGCAAAGTGGCGAGGCCGACGAGCAGATCGAGCACGGCGGCGCCGTAAAGCATCAGCGGCGCAAGCGCCGGGCCAACGCCGACTCGCGCGAGCAACTCATAACTATCCTGCGCCGGATACAAACCGAGCGACACGATGCCGGTCCAGATCCACACCAGCGCAATGCTGATTCTCAGCATCGGCAGCAGCCAGCTGAGCTGGGCTTCACGACGGATCACGTCGCGCTGCTCGTCGGCGATCAAATTTTGCGGCGGCCGCGGCGAACCGTGCAGCAGTCGTTTGGTATCGCCAGGCGGCGCCGTGTTGCCGGATTCGAGCATGGAGAGTGTTTCCGGGTCGAGCAGGGATCCAGGCACATACTGCGCGATGCTGGCGATCGCGCGCATGAAGACGGCCGGAATAGTAACAAACATCGGTCGAGGCAGTTGCATGCGTTGACGCAGACGGCGCAGGAATTCTTTCAAGCTGATCGGCTCGGGGCCGACCAGCGCGACTCGCCGTCCATCCATTTCAGAACTTTCGATCAGTTCGCGGATCGCGGCGACCGCATCGTCGATGTGAATCGGCTGAACCAGCTGTGAGCCGCCGCTCGGCAACGGAGTTACGGGCAGGCTCGCGAGCAATGTGAACAGAGACGCGCTCGAACCGCCGAAACCGAACACGAGCGACGGCTGCGCGATGGTCCACGCGATCGGCAACTTTGCGAGATGCTCGTCGGCAGCGTGTTTGCTCGTGAAGTAGCGGGTCGTCCCGGTGTCCGCACCGAGCGCGGAGATCTGTATCACCTTTTTTACGCCGGCTTTGTCGCAAGCGGAAAAGAGCGCTTGCGGCGCCCGCGTATGAATATTCTCAAAGCTCTGCGGCCCGTGCTCTCGAATGATGCCGACAGCGTTGATTACGACGTCCACACCCGCGAGCTTCGGCACCCATGTTTCAACATCGAAGTCACGGGTGAAATCGGCGGCGATCCAATCTTTTCCATTCATACGGCGGCTGGCCGCGATCACCCGATGGCCGGCGGCGCGCAGTGCGGCCGTGAGTCGTCGGCCGATGAATCCAGTGGCTCCGGTGATCAGGATGACCATGGCAGGAAAGGGAACTTGATGTGGGGTCGCGAGGTTGAACTGACGATGTTACGCAATGTTCCTCAATCCTCCAGCAGGTTTGCAAAGCGCGTCGCCCTCGATGCAATCATGTCCGGCACGGCGGCCAGTCTCGCATCCGCCGCTGCGCTCATGGCAGGCAGCAAGATTCGCAATGACAGCTGGGCAGGCGGCTTGAATGGGCCGAGCCAGTGGCTGTGGGGCGAATCGGAAGCTTACACAACCAAAGCTTCATTGCGGCACACCGCGGTGGGCTACGCGATTCATCACTCGACGTCGATTTTCTGGGCGCTGATCTACGAAACGATTTTTGGCGGGCGAGAGAAAAAGCCCGCGTTTCAACATTGCACTGAAGCCGTCGCGAGCGCCGCGACCGCTTACGTCGTCGATTATCACTTGACGCCGCCGCGACTGCGGCCGGGCTTCGAGAAGCACGTGAGCCCGACCGGCATGGTCGCGGTGTATGCGGCATTCGCCGCGGGGCTCGCGATCGCGGGCATCCTCCGCGATCGCTTTCGTTAGCGCCCCACTAATGTTTTCTTTGCGTCTGCTTGCCGTGAGCCTTGGCTTTGGCTTCGTCGCTCATCAGTTTCGACGCGCCGATCTGCAGTTTGTTCTTGAGCCCCGGCACCACGTGATCGTCACCTTCGCTGAGCGCCTTGATCGCGGCTTCCGCAACCTCGGCCGGATCCTGCTTCGCTGACTCATCGACCACCGTGCCTTGCATCTGGGCGCGGTCGAAGAACTCGGTATCGGTCGGGCCGGGCATCAGCACCGTCACATTGATGCCTTTGTCCTTGAGCTCATTCCGGATCGCCTGGCCGAACGAGCGCAGGAATGCTTTGCTCGCCGCATACACGGCCATGCGCGGGCCCGGCAGTACGCCGGCAACAGAAGAGGTGATCAGAATGTCGCCGCCGCCACGCGCCAGCATGTCCCTGGAGATCAGCTTGATCAGATGCACCTGCGAAGTGACATTGAGATTGATCAGCGAGATTTCTTCTTCGAGGTCGGTTTCCTCCGAGAAGCCGCCGTATACGCCGACGCCGGCGTTGGCACATAACAAATCGACCGGGCGCTGCAAGGCACGGACTGCTTCGTACGCTTTGGTGACACCTTCGCGGTGTGAGAGGTCGGCCTGTACGGCTTCAACCTGCGTGGTCTCATCGATCTCCGACAGGGCGGCCGCGGCTTCGTTGAGCTTGTCGGCATTCTCCGAAACCATGATCAAGTCATAGCCGCGCTCCGCGAGTTTGCGGGCGAGTTCATAGCCGATGCCGCTGGAAGCACCGGTAACTACTGCAAGGGGACGTTCGAAATCCGTCACTGTGGCGTTCATCGCTCTACTCCAGGGGACGAGGCAAGGGACCTGCCTGCGCAACGTCTCGCCTGCCAACGTGTTCCTGGCGGAACAAACATCTTCGGCTCCTGTTTCAAACTGGAGTCGCCGCATCCGGATGAGGAAGATTCGCCATGAGCAACGCCGCCGAGCTGCTGATCGAGACCTTGGTGAAATGCGGCGTGGACACGATCTTCGGACTGCCGGGCGATGGCATCAACGGCATCATGGAAGCGATTCGCACACGCCAGGACCAGGTTCGCTTCATCCAGGTGCGGCACGAAGAGTCTGCGGCCTTCATGGCGACCGCGCACGCCAAGCTCACCGGCAGGCTCGGCTGTTGTCTTGCGACCAGCGGGCCCGGCGGCGTGCATTTGTTGAATGGTTTGTACGACGCGAAGTGCGACGGCGCCTCCGTGATCGCGATCACCGGTCTGCCGTATCACGATCTCATCGATACATTGACGCAGCAGGACGTGGATCAGTCGCGCCTGTTCGCCGATGTCGCTGTTTACACCACGCGTGTGATGAGCGCAGCGCATGTAGAGAATGTTGTGACGCTGGCGTGTCGGACTGCACTGTCGAAACGCAGCGTGGCGCATCTGTCGATACCGACGGACGTGCAAGAGGAAGAGCTGGAAGAAGCGGAGCCGTCGAGCCGCAATATCGCCCATCACACGTCAGTGGTGAGCGCAGAAGCTTTGCAGCTGCCGCAGCTGGAGCAGGTCGAACACGCGGCTGAGGTACTCAACTCGGCGAAGAACGTCGCCATCCTCGCCGGTCGTGGCGCATTGGGTGCGCGCGAGGAGTTATTGCGTACGGCGGATTTGCTCGGAGCGCCCATCATCAAGGCGCTGCTGGGCAAGTCCGTGGTACCCGACGCTCATCCGTTCACGACCGGCGGGATCGGTCTGCTCGGCACGCGGCCCTCGCAGGAAGCGATGGAAGAATGCGACGCGCTGCTGATCGTGGGCTCGACGTTCCCTTACATCGAATATTATCCCAAGCCCGGCCAGGCACGCGTGGTGCAGATCGATTGCGACTCATCGCGCATCGGCCTGCGAGCGCCGGCTGAAGTTGGCTTGGTGGGCGATGCTCGCGCCGTGCTCGAACTGCTGAACGCCAGGCTGCAGCGCAAGTCGTCGCGCGATTTCCTGCAACGTTCGCAGCAGCGTATGAAGGAATGGCGGCAGCTGCTGCGCGAATCGTCGATGACCGACGATCAGCCGATGAAACCCGGGCGCGTCGCTTGTGAGTTGAGCGAGCGGCTCGCGAAAGATGCCATCGTCGCGTGGGACTCCGGTCACAACACCGGCTTGTGCGCGCGTTATGTCGATGCGCGCGAGGGCCAGATGTTTTTCGGTTCGGGCATGATGGCATCGATGGGATGCGCCGTGCCGTATGCTATCGCGGCGGCCTTGCTGTATCCGCGAAGGCAAGTGGTTGCGTTCGTCGGCGACGGCGGCTTGAGCATGTTGCTCGGCGAGCTGGCGACCATCGTGCGCTATGGGTTGTCGATCAAGATCGTGGTGATCAAGAACAACACGCTCGGGCAGATCAAATGGGAACAAATGATGTTCCTCGGCAACCCTGAGTATGAATGCGATCTGCAGCCGATCGACTTCGCGGGCGTGGCCGAAGCCATGGGATTGAAAGGTTATCGCGCGGTGCTCGCCGAAGACTGCGGCTACGTGCTTGACCAGGCGCTGGCCCAGTCAGGCGCGGCGCTGGTGGAAGTCACGGTCGATCCCAATGAGCCGCTGCTGCCGCCGAAGCGCATCGAGAAATATGCAACCAACATGGAGAAGGCGCTGAAGCAGGGGACGGCCGGTGCACAGCAGATTCGTCATTCGCTCGGCGAGCAGCCGTCGCGCACGATGTTGCAGTCGTAACGACATAACGCCGGCGTTTGCATACAAACGAGCGTTCAGGGTGATCGGGGAAACCCTGCAAGACGTCGTATAACGCCGCTCGTCACACGAATGTGGGCGCTAACATGCGTCTCACCCGGTCTATTACTACGAACGAGAATCTAACGAATACCAGTGTGGGAATGACGGACTGCCCCGGCGGGATCGCTGGCCGACAATCTGAAGCTCGGCACGTTTAGCCAATGATGCCAACGTGTAGCTTGTGCCTTTCGAAGAACATTGCGTGTCGATACGACAGGGACTCTCGGGCGAAGGTCATGCTCGCCGTCCTGGTGGCGGTATTGTGCGCGTGGTTCGATGCGACGGCACAGGCCGAGTCCCCACCGCCCTCCGAACAGGTTTATGACTTCGACATCCCGCGCACCAGCCGGGTCCAGGCCATTCAGGAATTGAGCCGGCAGGCCGGCGGCCTGTTGCTGGGCTATCTCTCCAACGACACCGCCGAGGAACAGGCGCTGGTCGGGCCGGTGAAAGGCAAGCAGAAGGTCGAGGATGCGCTGCGGGTGATCCTGCGCTCGGCCATGCTGACGTTTCGCTGGGTCGAGAAAGACATTCTTTCGGTCGAGCCCATCAAGCTCAAGGAGAGCGCCACTGTCGAAGATGATTTGCTGCGCTGGTCCGATGCGCGCTGGCGCGAAGAAATTACGGTGACTGCCTGGGCGCTGCGCGACCTGAAACTATCGATCGCGCCGGCGGTTATCGTGGAGCGGGAGCGTCTCGATGCGATCGGCGCGCCGACCTTAGCGGAGGCGCTGCGTTACATCTCACAAAGTGCCTACACGCGTCCGGAAGGCTCGCGAATCAGCGGCGCTCAATACGCGGAGATGCGGGGCCTCGGGCCCGACACGGCGCTCATTCTCATCAACGGCCGACGCGCCTTGCCGAGCGCCAACAGCATCACCTCCAGCGCGTTCGACCTGAACACGATTCCGATCAGCGCGGTGGATCACGTCGAGATTCTGCTCGACTCCGGCGCTGCGGCGTATGGCACCGATGCGATCGGCGGCATCATCAACATCATCCTGCGCAAGAACGTGGCAGATCCCACCGTCGAAATACGTTATGGCGCGGCCGATGGCGGCGCCGAGCAGAAGCGCATCACGCTCAGCGGCGGCCTGGACACCGAACGCTTTCACAGCGCGCTGATCCTCGATTACTTCGATCTCGGCGGTCTGCTGGGCTCGGAACGAGCCTTGTGGCGGAACCAGGACTTTCGTCGTTTCGGCGGCCGCGATCAGCGCTCTCGCATCAGCAGTGTCGGCAACATCAACTCCCTGACGCCGGCCAACCTGCCCGGCTTGTCGTCGCCGATCGCGGCGGTGCCGCTGGAGGACAGCACGCCCGGCGTCAGCATCGACGATTTCCGGGCGACGGCCGGCACCACCAACCTGGAGAGCATGTTCAACTACTGGTCCGTGGTGCCGGAAGCAACGCGTGCCAGCGTCGTCGGCACCGGCTCGTTCGATTTCACCGAACGGCTCGCGGCCACCGCCGAAGTCCTGTACGTGAATCGCGATGCGACGTTTTATTTCGCGCCGCCGCTGCTGCCGGGCCTGCCGGTGCCGGCCACCAATGCATACAACCCGTTCGGCGTGCCGGTGATTGCAACGCGGATGTTGACGGACTTCGGGCTCCAGCATCAAAGCGTCGAATCGGATTTGTTTCGTTTCGTCGGCGCATTGAACGGCCGCTTGCGCGGCTGGGACTGGGAGCTGTCGGCGCTGTACTCGGACGAAGATGCTTCGACCTGGTTATATAACGATCTCGACCCGGTGCCGCTGATGGCGGCGTTGGCGAGTCCGGATCCGTCGCGCGCGCTCAATTTGTTTCAAAGCGGCCCGATCGGCAGTCCCGAACTGTTGAACAGCTTGCGGGCGCCGCGGCACGTCGATGAATTCGCATCGACGGGCAAGCAGGCCGCAGGTTTTATCGGCGGCTCGCTGGGGCGGCTGTGGGCCGGGCCGGTGCGTGCGATGGTGGGCGGCGAGTGGCGGCAGGAATCGGCCGTGTTCGGCAGCCGCACTTCCAGCTTCGATGCGCAACGCGATGTCACTGCCGCGTTCGCGCAGCTGCACGTGCCGCTGGTGGACCTGGCGATGGATGTGCCGATGGTCAACGAGCTGTCGTTCAGCGCCGGCAGCCGCTACGACGATTACGAAAACATCGGCAGCGGCATTCGTTCGCAATACGGCGTCCTGTGGAAACCGCATTCCTCCATCACTGTACGAGCGTCGCAGGCCCACAGCTTCCGGCCGCCGTCGTTATATGAGTTGTATCTTCCGGACATCCAGACGCTCATGCGCGTCAGCGATCCGGCGCGACGTAACGAGCCGGCGAATGTTTCCATCAGCTCCGGCGGCAACAGCTCGTTAGAGCCGGTGACGGCCAAGACGCTGACCGCTGGCATCGAGTTCAGCCCGGACACGGCGATGAACTGGAATCTCTCCGCCGATTACTGGCGCATCAGGATGGACGATCGCGTGCTGCTGCTGTCGCCGACGCTGCTGCTCGCCAACGAATCGTTGTTCACCGATCGCATCAAGCGAGCGGATCCGACGGATGCCGATCGAGCCGCCGGGCTGCCGGGCCGGCTGCTGAGCATCGACAGCTCACGCGTCAACGTCGGCACCGTGAAGGCGAGCGGCGTCGACTTTGTGATCCGCTCCGACTTCCAGACGCGCGCCGGACGTTTCATTCCCGAACTGCTCGCGACCTGGTTCGATACTTACACTGCGACCGATCTTCCCAGCCGGCCAGCGGAAGATCGCGTGAATCTCGCGAGCGAGGTGGGAACGATCCTTGATTGGCGAGCCATCCTGTCGCTGGGCTGGCGGCGCGGGCCGTTCGGAATCACGACGGCGGCGCGCTACACGCCTTCTTATAACGATGCGGTCGCGGGTGTGCGCGCCGGCCGCAAAGTCGCCTCGCAAACATTGCTGGATCTGCAAGGCACGGTCGATTTCGGTCGCCTGCTGGGCGCGTCGTCGCCGTGGTCGGGTTTCAAGGTGGCGATCGGTGCCACCAACATATTCAACGAGGAGCCCAGCTTCGCACTGGTCGGCGACGCGGCCGGCTTCGATATGTCACAAGCAGACTTGAAACAGCGCGCGTATTACCTGCGGCTGGAAAAGAGCTTCACTCGATAACGCGGGCTCCACTCCCTGGCCCAGATCTCTACGTCCAGGTGGCGCAACAGCTCGCCGGGATAGACCAGGCTGGTGGAGATCCGATCGGCCAGCGCGTCTTCGACGGCAGCTCGATCCAGCAGACCTTCTTGCACGAGCACGCCATCCAGCAGCAGCTCGCGCAGGAATTTTCGATGCCGTTGCACCAGCTCATCCAGGAATCCCGGCGCGCGATCCTTCCAGGTTCGACGTAAAATTTCCGGCGGCAGATCTTCGGCGAAGGCGCTGCGAGCCAGTCCTCGTTCGCGCCCGTCCTGAAAATGCACATCGAGCGGAATGCGCAGAAACAATTCCATGACCGGCTGTGAGTACAGCGGCGCGATGACTTCGGGTGCACGCGCTCCCTTGGCGACGTTATAAAAATCCGGTGGGGCGAGCAGCGTGCCCAGGCGCCGGATCAGCGCCCAGGGAATCGCTTGTATATCGCTCAGCCATGGATGGGGAAAGCGGGTCGCGTTCGAGTAGCTGGCACGCAGCTCGTCGCTCAGCAGCCTCGATGCGGGCAGCAGCATCTTCAATTGATGCTCCATGCCGGCGCCGCGTCGCCAGCGTCGCAGCGACTTCATCAGCACCGTCCAGGTCGATTCCTCCGTGAGCGACGCGACTCGTCCGGCCAGGCGCCAGGCGTGCAGCGTGAGTCCGTGTCGGCGCAAATGTTCCGACACTGCGTATGCAAACGTATCGCCGCAGAAGCCGGAGTCGCCGCCGTCGCCATTGAAGACTGCCGACGCGTGGTGATCTCGCGCGATCTGATGTTCTAGCGTGCTGCGATGGATGTAGCCCATGACCGCAGTGGGCTCGACCAGCGCCGGCGCATTGAGACTGGATGGCAGAGGAATGGTTTCGGCCGTGACCGCGTGTTCCTCATGTTTCAAGCCGCTGCGTGCTGCTGCCAGTCGCGCCCAAGGCCGCACGTCCGAGCGGCCGCCCGGTGTGTAGTAGGTGTAGCAGCACAGCTCGGGCTTTTCCGGCGCGTTGCCGAGGCAGGCTGCGATGATCGACGAGTCCAAGCCTCCCGACAGTCGCAGCAGCACGCTCTGGTGCCCGCGAAGGAATGTATGCGTGCATGAGCGCACGGTTGCTCGCATGGCGCGAGCCGCAAATGTGACATCTTCGATGGCGTCGTTCGCGCCGTTGAAATGCAGCGGATGCCAATGAAACACGCGAGCGCCTCGTTGCGGCTCATCGCTCAACTCGACGCACTGGCCGCGATAAACCCGCTGCACTTCGTTGAGCGCGTCCTGATCCAGCACTCCTCCATGCAACACTCGATTCGCGAGATACCGCGGGTTGACCGTGAATTCGAACAGTCCGGTCGCGAGCACGTCGGCAGCGTTCGAGAACATGACCTGGACGCCACGGAACGATGTGAGATAGCAGGGCAGGTCGCCGCACGGATCTTTCACAACCCAGGCGCGTCGTGAAATCGGATCGCGCAGGATCGCGACGTAGTTGCCCCACACGTTATCGATCAACCATCGACCTTTGCTCGCGATGATTTGCTCCGTGTGGTCGCGATCCGGCACGAATCGGGCTGCAGGCGAGTCGTCATCCAGCGCGCGATGGCGATGAAATGCCGTGCCCAACAGCACGCCGCTGTCCGCTGGCAGCGGGCAGGAACGCAGCGATCCGTACCGCGAAGTTTTATGGAAGACGCATAGACCATTTTTGTCGCCGGCTTGACCCCACCGTTTCGGCCGTGTCTGCAGTCGATCGGCCAGCAAACGGGCCGCCGCGCACTGATTTTCGCGCTGTACATTCCAGGCCAATGCCACATAGCGGAACATATTTTTCTCCTGGCATCCGGGCGCATGCGGTGCATGCACCCGGAGGCGCTCACTCAGCCGATGTCCGGCAGCAGGCCCAGGAAGTACAGACTGTCGAGAAAGACAGGCACGGCCATCAGCTGCTTGGTTTCCTGCGTGGCATCGCCGAGGTCGAGCAGATCGATCGCTTCAGTGTCCATAGCCCTCTCCTGTAGGTAGCACGTCGACCAACACGAATGTGTTGTCCGGTGCGTGCGCGACCGTGCCCATGCAAAAATGGGATTTCAATTGCGCCCGCGGGCGAAGCTGAATGATCTGCAGTGCGATTTCTCGGCAACGTCTTGGGCGCGCGCTCGACAAATGTTTGCAACGACTGCGGTGACAGACGTTGGCTTATTGGTGTTTGGAAACAGGAGTGCCGGCGTTTTGCACGCCGGCACCCCGAAACATCGCGCCTTTAGCGAGTGACTTCGTTCAAACGAAACGTGATCGGCACCTGCTTCCACATCGCCGCCGGCGTACCGTCGCTGGTGCCCGGGACGAAGCGCCACTTCTTCGCTTCACGCATCGCGGACTCGTCCAGCTTCTGAAAGCCGCTGGAGCGATCCAGCTTCACGTCGTCGACCCGCCCGTCCGCCAGGATGTGAAGCGACAGCAACACGGTGCCTTCATGGCCCTGGCGAATTTCACTCGCCGGGTAGTACGGCTCGGTCAAACCGCGTCGCGAATCGATGCGCGGCTCGACCACCACCGGCGCCGGCGGAGCGACGCCGCCGGTATCTTCGAACGATCCGACCGGCGTCGGATCGGCCACGTACACACCATGCGTGTCATCGGCGACCGGCGCAAAATCGTCCACCTCGGGCGGCACGTAAGTCACCCGGGGTTCGAGCGGCTTGATCACCGGCTCAACAGGATTGCGCGGCGTCGGTGGCGTCGGCTTCTCGATCAGCGGCAGCTGCTCGATGGGCTTCGGCTCGAAGACATGCGGAATGGAGACGGATATTCCGTTGGTCAGCACCCAAAAAAATCCCACGTGCAGCAGCACGATGATGGCCAGCGCCCAGCTGCGGGGCGAGCTCCAGCTGTGCACGGATGGAAACGTATTGATCGTCGTCGCAGTCATCGATGTTTTCTCCCAGGATTGTTTCTTGACGTAACGCGGATTTGTATGCATCCGCGATATCGAATCTGCGCCTGGGAAAAGGACTGGCGAAGTAAGCACATTCCGGTCGCGGTGCGACGGAATTATTTGTTTGGAGCGCGGTCAAAACTGGCTTGAACGAGATACAACACCAGGGTACATGGATGTACCCCGCCGCCGCAGGCGGCGAGCGAGAGGCAAAAGTCACGTCTTTTGCCGGCTCGCACGAGGGTCGTGGCAGGATGCCCGATCCCGAGTTTTTATATTAGGCGCAGACGTTGCTCGAACTCTCGAATGAGAGGGCGATCGTTGTGGTTCCAGGGATGAAAGCCGGGGCGGAAGAAGCTCAGGTACGGCACGAACACCCGGCGCATCATGCCGGGCTTGATCCACAAATGTTTGAACACGCGCCACCAGGTGCGCGGCGTGTTGATGCCGTCCTGGCGAAAGAAATCCGCCATGCGCTGCATGTTCGAGTGCCAGAACTGCAGGCTGATCAGCACCATTACGTGACAGCGCAAGGCCCAGCGTTTGAATGCTGAGATATCGCGCGTGACCGCCAGGAACGTGTCGTAAGCGACCGCCTTGTGCTCCACCTCTTCGATCGCATGCCATTGCCACAAGCGCAGTACCTCGGCGGGCGCGCCGGGCAGCGGATTTTTTTCCGTCAGCAGGCTGTGCGCCATGATCGCGGTGAAGTGCTCCAGAGCAACCGTGATCGCCAGTTGCACGACCGGATGACGTGAGCGCGCGATATCGAGGCGACGCCGCGTCTCCGCATCCATCGTCGAGGTGTCATAGCCTGCCGCCTTGATCAGGCGATTGAACGCGACGTGCTCGCGCGTGTGCGCGGCTTCCTGCTGAATGAACGCATCGATCTGTTCCTGCAACTTGCCGTCGGCGCGGTCCCGGAAGCGGCGCACGGCGTCGATGAAAAACGTTTCGCCCTGAGGAAACGACGCGGACAAGGCGTTGAAATACGCGGTCGCCACCGGATCGCCGCCGTGCCACCATCGCGCATTGCTGGCATTGCGGTCCAACCGCAAGTCGCGTGGCGTGATGGTCAGATCGGCCGGTGTGCTGCGTAAGGTATCCATGCAGGCCATTAGAAGTTCTTATTGAGAGTGTTGTCAATAGTGGCTCAGACCGGAAAACCCAGAACCCGCAGATCCAACGTTAAAGGTAGCAAGCCGCGCATTCGTCGCACGCCGGAGGAGGCCCGCACGTTGGCATTGGCGTCGGCGCGCCGCCTGTTGCTGGCGGAAGGGCCGAATGCAATCACTCTGCAGTCCGTGGCTGCCGACCTGGGGATGAGTCACACCAACCTGATTCATCACTTCGGCTCGGCCGGCGGGCTGCAGTCGGAGCTGATGCGCCAGATGGTCAGTGAATTAACTGCCACGATCGAATCGGCGGTGATGCGGCTGCGGGCCGGCAAAGGCGAGGTGAAGGATTTCGTGGACATCGTGTTCGATGCATTCGACCAGGGCGGGGCAGCGCGGCTCGCGGCCTGGATGGTGCTCTCAGGCGAGTCCATGCACCTGGCGCCGATTGAAGAAGTGGTGCGAGATCACATCGACCTGGTCGAACGCGGCGCCGATGCAAACAAAGCCGTGGGCGTTCATCAACGCATCACCTCGGCGACATTGTTTGTTGCCGTTGCGGCCATGGGTGACGCGATCATCGGCAATCAACTTCGCAAGATGGTCGGCCGCGAACGTGAAGCCGTGCGCATGCTAATCGGTTCGTTATTGCCGTTGGTGCTCGATCCGCAGGACTGACGCGGGCGATTGAGCGTTGGTTGTGAAGCTCGGCCGGCCGCTTGCCTGCCGAGATTCCATGGGCATAGAGTCGTTCTCACGTACACGGAATCGGAGTACTTCCGTCATGACAGTCCCCGCTCGCGGATGGGCATTGATTGCAGCGATGAGTGTGGCCAGCAGCGCTCAACCGCAGAGCCCGCCGGCGCCGAAATCGGAATTGAATTCGGTCGAGTTCGCCACCGCCGACGGCGTGTTTCAAACATTTGGTCCCACCGGATCGCCGACCGCGAGCGAGATGCGCAAGCGTTTCGAGGATCCGCAGCAGCGAGCAAAGATTCGCGAGTCGCAGCGACAATCCATTGTGTACTCGCACTATGGAGTCGCGGATGCTTTGCAGCTGGATCCAGCCACGTTCGATGAGCTCATCGAGCCGTTGGCCGATCAGCAGACCGAACAGTCTGCGAATTTCTTTGCAGGGATCGGCCCGCCTCCGCCCGGCACCGATATGAACAGTCGCATGCGTGCCGAGGCCGAGCGCGTGACGCAACGGATCGAGGCGCTGCGTGAGGTGCTCGGCCAGGAGAAGCTCGAACGCTATCAGGCACTGCAGGAGAGTCTCGGCCAGCGTATTGAAGTGCGCCAGCTCGATGAGCGCCTCGCCGCGGCGGACAAGCTCAACAGCATGCAACGCGAGCGCCTGGTCGAGTTGCTGCATGAGCAGCTCATGAGCTCGATGGAGCGGCAGCACGGGCTGAGTTTCCAACGTTCGCCGCTCCTCAAGTCGTTGCTCAATATGCCGTCGAGGGAAGAGCTGCAGCGTCATTCGCAGCTGCAGACGATTACTGCGAATGAAGAGATCTGGCGCGAAACTCCTGCAGCGAATCGTCGGCTGCGCGACCGGGCTGCGGCGTTTCTAACCGAGCGGCAGCTGGCGATGCTGGAGCAAATGCATGCGGAGCAGCTGGCGGGCCAGCAGCAGCGCATCGAGCAGATGCGCGTGCAGGCAGGTTTGAGTGCGGCGATTCCCGAGCAGCCCCAAGCTGCCGAAGCGGCGCCTGCAGCCGTCAATCGCCCTGTCAAAGTCAGTATCAAGGTGACCGTCGACGGCGAGAGCCCGCGTTATCTGACGACGGTTGTGAACGGCGGCGAGTCCTTGAGCTTGAAAATCTCCGAGCAGTTGTCGCTGCAGGCGACGCCGATCGTCTTCGACGACGACGCTTACAACCTGCGCGTGGAATATTTCGAAACCGGTGTGACTGGCAAACGGCAGATTGGCAACATGGGCCAGTCCGGCATGTTGGAGCCGGCGCAGCCGAACCGCGACCCCAGCCTGGGCGGCGGAGGCGGCACGGTTCTCACCGGCAGCAAAGGGTATGCAGTTGAGTTGAGCGCGCTCGTCGAAGCGACGTGAGCGCGCTCCGGCTCAAACCGTAAATCCTTCCTTGGTCAGCGGCAGCGTGCGCACGCGATAGCCAGTCGCGGCGAAGATCGCGTTCGCAATCGCTGGCGCGACTGGCGGCAGCGCAGGTTCGCCCACGCCGGTCGGCGTGAACTCGCTTTGAATGAAATACGACTCCACCTTCGGTGCGTTGGCGATGCGCAGGATCGGATAGGCGTCGAAATTGTTTTGGGTGATGCGGCCGTTTTCGAAGCCGATCTCCAGGCCCATCGCGGTGCTGAAGCCGTCAATCACTGCGCCTTCCACCTGGTTCTCGGCGCCGCTCATATTGATGATGGGCCCGATGTCGCCGGCGACCACGACCCGATGCAGCGTCAGCTTGCGATTGTCATCGACGCTCACCTCGGCCACTTCGGCGAAGTGACCGGCGTGACTGAAATAAAAGGCGAGGCCCAGGCCGTGGCCTTTCGGCAGCGGTTTGCCCCAGCCGGCTTTTTCAGCAGCGAGCTTGATCACATTCGCGGCGCGGCCGGTGTTGAGCGAGAACTCGTTGCCTTGCTGCAGCCAGCGCGGCTCGCCCATGATCTCCAGCAGGAAATCCAGGTGATCGCGCTTGGCGCTCACCGCGCACTCGTGAATAAACGATTGCGTTGCGAAAGCGAGGGCGCACGAGCGCGGCGCGCGCCACGGGCCGGTGGGAATTTGTAACTTCAGCTTGGTCTGCGTCAGCCGCGCATTCGGCAGCACCTGTGCTGGGAATTCATCGGGACTCAGATCGCCGCCGCTGGTGGGCTTCTCGCCATCCTGCGTGAAGGTGATGAAATGATCCTGCCACGCGACCAGCTTGCCCGACGCGTCCAGCCCGCCTTTGAACGAATGGAAGCCGCCGACGCGGAAGAAGTCATGATGCATATCATCTTCGCGCGACCATTGCAGCTTTACCGGCACACCGGCCTGCTTGGAGATCGCGGCAGCCTCGCACATATAGTCGTTCATCAAACGACGGCCGAAGCCGCCGCCGGCGCGGGTCTGATGCAATGTGACTTTATCTACAGGAATGCCGAGCACGTCGGCGACCAGTTTCAGTCCGGCTTCCGGCGTCTGAGTCGGCGACCAGATCTCCACCGCGCCGTCTTTGAATGAAGCCGTGGTGTTTTGCGGTTCGAGCGGCGCGTGCGCGACGAACGGATATTGATAGAACGCTTCGACCGGCTTGGTGGCCGCGAACACTTTGTCCACATCGCCGGTGTTTCTGATCACGTCCGGACCGGACTGCGACGCCAGCTTCTTCGCCTGCTCGACGTAGCTGGTCCAGCTGTCTTTGGAAGCCGTCGACTCGTCCCAGGTGACTTTCAACTTGCGACGCGCGCTCATCGCGGCCCAGGTTGAGTTCGCGAGAATCGCGACGCCGGGCATGACTTCGGTCGGCTTGCCGGTGCCGTTGACGATGAATGCCTGCTTCACGCCCGGCAGTTTCTTGATCTCGTCGAGATTTGCTTCCCGCACTTTGCCGCCGACCGCAGGGCATTTCTCGAACACGGCGTACAGCATGCCGGGCACGACCTGATCGATGCCGAACAGCGGCTTGCCAGTGACGATGGCGTGATTGTCGACGCCGGTGATGCGCTTGCCGAGCAGCTTGTACTCGCTGCGCTTCTTCAACGTCAGTGACTTTTCATCCGGCACCGGCAGCTCGGCTGCGGCGCTCGCGAGCTGCGCGTAACGCAGCTGACGATTGCTCGACTTGTGAAACACCACGCTCTTGTCGGTGGTGCATTCAGATTCCGGAACGTTCCATTGTTTTGCCGCTGCGCTTACTAACATTGCGCGGCCAGTCGCGCCGGCGCGGCGCAATTGATCCCACGACGTTGGAATGGAACGTGAGCCGCCCGCGCTCTGCCGGCCATACACAGCCGGATTGATCGGCGCTTGTTCGACTTGCACCTGGGCCCAGTCCGCGTCGAGCTCTTCGGCAATGATCATCGGAAACGCGGTCTTGATACCCTGGCCGATTTCCGGCGCCTTGGAATACAGCGTGATCACACCATCGGGCGTGATGCGCAGGAAGGCGTTGGGCGCGAATTCTTTGCCCTTGGCACTCGCCAAAGCGGTGCCGTGCTCGCCCATATAAAACGCGAGCACCAGGCCGCCGCCGGCGAGGCCGGTGAGCTTGAAGAACGTGCGACGACTCAGCTTGCTGGGGCTCGACTGCGCTTCGGCGGCGCGAAGGATGTCCTGCACGTAGGCGTCGGCGGATGACATCGATGTTTCGACTGCGCTCATGACGTTGTTCCTTACGTGAGATCAGTTCTGGCTGACCGTTTCGCCGTTCGGCATGCTGACGTTTTGAGCGGCGGCATGAATGGCTTTGCGAATGCGCGTGTAAGTGCCGCAGCGGCAGAGATTGCCGCTCATCGCGGCGTCGATGTCCGCATCGCTCGGCTTGGGATTGCTCTTGAGCAGCGCGGTGGCCGACATGATCTGGCCTGCTTGGCAGTAACCGCATTGAGCGACGTCATGTTCGATCCATGCGGCCTGCACGGCGGTGAGCTTGCCGTCGGTCGCGAGGCCTTCGATGGTCGTTACTTTCTGCCCGGCGGCCGCGCTTACCGGGACGGAGCAGGAACGCACCGGTGCGCCGTTCAAATGAACCGTACAGGCGCCACACTGCGCGACTCCGCAGCCGTACTTGGTGCCGACCAGCCCCAGGTGATCTCGCAGCACCCACAACAGCGGCGTGGCTTCATCGACATCCTTCACGACGTGGTCTGTGCCGTTGACGTTGAGGCGCATGGGATTTTTCCTGGCGAGACGGGCTTGGAGTTCGAGGATTCTTCCACGGTTGTGGCGCCAGCGACAATGCGCGCGGCCGGGTGACCTCGCCCTGACTCGATTCTGACCGGCAGCTGACAGCCAGCTGACATCGCTTTCGATCGGAGAATCAGGGGTTGTGTAGAATCGCAGCCCTTGCGAGTGTTGGAGAGCGAACCGTGAGCGAGAGTCTCGACAGCGTCGACGGCGCGATTCAGGCCGATGCCGTCATCATCGGCGCCGGTCCCTGCGGCTTGTTTCAGATTTTCGAGCTCGGCCTGCTCGGCATCCGCGCCCACATCATCGACTCGCTGAAACACCCCGGCGGCCAGTGCAGCGAGCTGTACCCGGAAAAACCCATCTATGACATTCCTGCGTTGCCCGTGTGCGGGGCGCAGGAGCTGGTCGATCGCCTGCTGCAGCAGGCGAAGCCTTTCAACGCGCAGTTTCATCTGGGCGAAGAAGTGACCGAGCTCAAGGTGCTGCCGGACCATACGTTTCTTTTGCGCACGTCGCTGGCCACGCGCTTTCATGCTCGCACGGTGATCATCGCCGGCGGCCTCGGTTCGTTTCAGCCGCGCCGCCTGGGCTGCGAAGGCACAGAGCCGTTTGAAGGCACGGCGATTCATTACAAAGTGAAAAGCGCGGCGGATTTCACCGACAAACGTTTGCTGATCTTCGGCGGCGGCGACTCGGCGCTGGATTGGACGCTTGAGCTGACGGGCAAAGCGCGCAGCGTGACGTTGGTGCATCGTCGTCCGGAATTCCGCGCGGCGCCGGCGTCTGTTGGCAAGATGCGTGATCTCGTGAGTAACGGCAGCATGCGCTACGTCGAAGCGATCGCGCAGTCGCTGCTGGTCGAGAACGGTGAGTTTCAGGGCGTGCGCGTGAAGAAGGCGGATGGCCAGGTCGAGGATCTGCACGCCGACAAAGCGCTGGTGTTCTTCGGTCTGCATCCGAAGCTCGGGCCGATCGCGGAGTGGGGCCTGGGCATCGACAAGCGCGCCATCCAGGTCGACACCGAAAAATTCCAGACCAATGTGCCGGGCATTTTCGCAGTCGGCGACATCAACACTTATCCCGGCAAGAAAAAGCTGATTTTGTCGGGCTTTCACGAAGCCGCGCTGGCGGCGTTCGCGGTCGCCGCGCACATCAACCCGGCGAAAAAGATCCCGCTGCAGTACACGACCACCAGCCCGATCATGCACAAGCGCCTCGGAGTAGGGGATTAAAGTGGATCCTTTGCTCGCCGATCTGCTTCAGGTGCTCAAGCTCGAGCGCCTGGAGCTGGATTTGTTTCGCGGCCAGAGCCGCGATCCCGGCCATCGGCGCGTGTTCGGCGGCCAGGTGCTCGGCCAGGCGTTGATGGCGGCGTACGGCACGGTCGAAGGCCGCGACGTTCATTCGCTGCACGCTTATTTCCTGCGCGCCGGCGATCCCGATCATCCCATCATCTATGAAGTGGACCGCAGCCGCGACGGCAAGAGTTTTTCTTCGCGTCGCGTGGTTGCGATTCAACATGGCGAGCAGATATTTCATATGTCCGCGTCGTTTCAGGTCGCTGAAGCCGCGATCGATCGCCAGGCCGACATGCCGCAGGTCGCCGATCCTGAATCGCTGCCGAACATGCTGACGGCGATCGAAGAACTGGAGCGTAAGGCGCCGGATCGTCCGCGACCGTTCCGGATCAATCGCACGCCGTTCGACTTCCGACCCGCGGAGCTGCCGGATCCCAGCGCGGAGATTCCACGCGAACCGCGCATGAAGATCTGGTTCCGGCTGGTCGATCCGATCGGCGACGATGCGATCCTGCATCGCTGCCTGCTGGCGTATGTTTCGGATTTCTACCTGCTCAGCGCCGCCACCATGGACGCGCGCATGATCGATGATCGCGACAACTTGCAGATGGCGAGCATCGATCACGCGATGTGGTTTCATCGTCCGGCGCGGCTGGACGAGTGGCTGCTGTACGTGCTGGATAGCCCGACGGCCTCGGGGTCCCGCGGCTTTGCCCGGGGCAGCGTGTTCAGCCGGGACGGCCGGCTGGTCGCATCCACAGCCCAGGAAGGGCTGGTCCGACGCCTGGCTAAATAATCCCAACCCATTGATTCGTTGCCAATTTCCAACCGAGCGGCGAGCGGCCGCTTATCACGTCATATCCAAAGCGAATTTCTCCTTGCCGTAGCGAGGCTTACAGTCCTGCGCCATGTATCAGTACGATTCCATCGACCAGCGGCTCGTCGAGCAGCGCGTGGCCCAGTTCCGGGACCAGACTCAGCGTTTCCTTGCCGGCACGCTTTCGGAAGACGACTTCCGCTCCCTGCGCCTGCGCAACGGCCTGTACATCCAGAAGCATGCGCCGATGCTGCGCATCTCGATTCCGTACGGCCTGCTGCTGACCAAGCAGGTCCGCATGCTCGCTCGGATCGCGCGCGAGTTCGACAAGGGCTACGGCCACTTCTCGACCCGCCAGAACATTCAATACAACTGGCCGAAGCTGG
Source organism: uncultured Steroidobacter sp. (assembly GCA_946478975.1). Next base: position 1,370 of record CAMLEO010000089.1, on the reverse strand, counting down.
AATCGGTGCCCGACATCCTGGCGCTGCTCGCGACCGTGCAGATGCATGGCATTCAGACCAGCGGCAACTGCGTTCGTAACGTCACATCCGACGCGCTCGCCGGCATCGCCGCCGATGAGTTGGAAGATCCGCGTCCGTGGTGCGAATACATTCGCCAGTGGGCGACCTTGCATCCGGAATTTTCGTATCTGCCGCGCAAGTTCAAGATCGCGGTGACGGGCTCGCCGCAGGATCGTGCCGCTTCGCGCGTGCATGACGTTGGCCTGCACCTCGTGCGCAATGCGCAGGGCGAAGTGGGTTTCGAAGTGCTGGTGGGCGGCGGCCTCGGCCGCGCGCCGATGATCGGCCACGTGATTCGTGAGTTCCTGCCGAAGCAGGATCTGCTCGCGTATCTCGAAGCCATCCTGCGCGTGTACAACCTCGAAGGCCGTCGCGACAACATCCACAAGGCGCGCATCAAGATCCTGGTGAAGGCGATCACGCCGGAGAAATTCCGCCAGCTGGTGGAAGAAGAATTCGCCGCCGCTCGCGACACCGCGCCGACCTTCAACCCGGCCGATTTCGAACGCATCAAGAGCTTCTTCACGCCGCCGGCGTACGAGTCGCTGCACGACATCGACGTGATCGGCGGCCAGACCAACGAATTCCGCAACTGGTATCGCCAGAACACCCGCAAGCACAAGGTGCCGGGTTATCGCGCCGTATTCCTGTCGCTGAAGTCGCCGAAGCGTCCGCCGGGCGACATCACCGATACCGAGCTGGACCGCGTTGCCGACCTCGCCGATCAATATTCCTTCGGCCTGGTGCGCTCGACGCACGACCAGAATCTGTTGTTTGCCGACGTGCGCCAGAGCGATCTGGTCGCGCTGTGGCATGCGCTGAAGACCATCGATCTCGCGACGCCGAACATCGGCACGCTTACTGACATGATCTGCTGCCCCGGCGGTGATTTCTGCGCGCTCGCGAATGCGCGCTCGATTCCGCTTGCCCAGCAGATCAACGAACGCTTCGACGACCTGGACTACCTGTACGACCTCGGCGAGATCCAGCTGAAGATGTCGGGCTGCATGAATGGCTGCGGCCATCACTCGGTCGGCCACATCGGCATTCTCGGCGTCGATAAGAACGGCGAGGAGTGGTACCAGATCACGCTCGGCGGCTCGACCGGCGGCAAGGACGCGTCGCTCGGCCAGGTGATCGGCCCATCGGTCGCGCACAACGACGTCGCCGAGACTGTCGAACGCATCATCAACGTTTTCGTCGAGCACCGGCAGGAAGAGGAACGTTTCCTCGACACCTTCCGTCGCATCGGCGTCGCACCCTTCAAGGCCAAAGTGTATGCGCCGTCTCATCAAGCAGCGTGAAGTCGT
>CAMLEO010000088.1 GCA_946478975.1 uncultured Steroidobacter sp. | reverse complement strand
AGGATCGAGCTGGAGATTCCGACTGAGCTGAGCGTCAAGGACATCAAATCCGTGGTGGAATCGAGCTGGATCCAGGCGCGGACCAGCGACCCCGAGCTGCGCAAACAGTTACGAGACGCGGACATCGATCCGGATACTGCGGAGTTTCCGTTTCTTTATGAACAACACGCCGGCGCGCTCGGCACCACGTTGCTGCTTCTGGCCGGCACACTCGCCATCAAACTCACATTCAAAGCGGCCAACGACATCTGGGACAAGATCCTGCTTCCCGCGCTCATCCGCAAATACGGCGAAGACGCCAGGAAATGGAAAAAGCCGTGAGCGCCTGAAGCACGACACATCGGAACTGCCGATGTCTTTTTTCCAGCAGCAAAAGCGCTTTGTCGCCATGCGGATTGCGGCGGAGGCATTGCGCCCTCCTCCGAACAGATTCTCATCCGAGGCCGAACGCAGCTCGCATCTGACGGTCGCCAGGCGGCTGACTGCGGCGTTCACCGATATTCCGCCGTCGCATCCCAACCTGGTCGACGCCGGCACGCTGCAGGACCTGCTCGTGGATCAGCTGGCGTTTGCGAGACAGCAGGTGTTCGCGGCGCACGACCAGCAGGCGTTCAAGTATTACGTGCAGGCGCTCACCGATCAGGTGGAGCCGATCAAGTGCGACGACTGCCCCCACGGCAACACTCATATCTGCAAGGAATCGGCCGACGAGCAGAACAATCTGAACCTGCGGGCGGCAGGGTTGTGCGTGGCGCAGATCAACAGCCAGTTCGCATACCTGAAAGAGCGCGTCAAAGCCATGATCGTGCAGTACGCACATCGTGGCGATGCCTCGTCGTTGGCGGATCTGAGCATCGAGCTGTCGCGCGCGTTTCCATCGCTGCCCTATCCGGGCGAGCGCCCCAAGGATCAAGCTCATTTCGTGAAAGGCCGCACCCGCCATCACGACGAACCCGGGCATCGCTGGTCGGAAGTGATTGTGGAGTCGGACTCGCGCTTCTTCGATTGGCCGTCGCTGCTGTGTGTGACGTGGCTGTTCACGCACGAGTTGATCTGCCACGCATTCCAGGGGCGCGCCGGCAAGCGGCGCGATCCGTGCGACGAGCATTGTCCGTTCTATGAAGGCTGGATGGATGAAGTGGCATTCACGCTGCTGCGGCATTTCTTGTTGCCGATCGCGGCGAGCAGCGCACAGTCATCGACGCCGCCCTTTCTGGTCGAGCACGGCCCGGACATTCTCGATCAAGCCGGCATTTTTCGAAAAACTCGTTACGGCCGCCATGGCTCGCCCGAATCCCAATGGGAGCTCGGCATGTACGCGGCGCGGCGATTGTTGAATTTCTTCATCGGCGCGCGCCCGAGCACGGAAGCGCTCGATTCGTACGCGCATGGGTTGGCGCAACTGATCGGGCTGTCGTACCGAATTCAACATTGCGACCCGGTCGCAACCGATCTCGCCAGCGCCGTCAGTCACGTCTACACCTTGCTCATGCACTTCGAGAAAGCGAACAAGGGCCAGGACGATACCAAGAAGTACCAGTTGCGCATCACTCTGGATGAAATTTTCAACCGTCCGTTTACTGACTTTCCCTTATGGGTGGAAGCATTGGGCGCACTGAATTCTGCTTTGACACGGCAACGGTGATTCGTTTGACAAATGATGAACGAAGCGTATTCTAAATTTCGCTCGCGCAAAGGTTGCGCGCTTTTAGAAGCGCCATGGCCGCGTTGAAGCCCACCACCGATCGAGCACAAGTGCTGCATGCAGCACTGCTGCTTCATACATTCACTGCCCAGGACCTGGCAGATTGCTCTGGCGTCAAGATCGGCACCGTGCGCACCGTGCTCGATCGCGATGCATCGTTCTTCATCGAAACCGAGATACAACTTTCCGGCAAGCCCGGCGGCCAATACAAACGTTACGAGCTCGCCGAAGGCGTTCGCGAACAACTCAAAACGGTGCTGATGGGGCTGCCCGCCGAAGAGCGGCCCGAGTTCGGCTACGTGCCAAAGCTGGAAAGCGATGAAGACCAGGAGTCCCGGGCGGTGCTCGCGGCTGCGGCCAGCGCTCTGGATCAGGCCGAAAGAATCCGCGGCGGCTCGCAGAATCATTGGTTATTGCGAGCCGAGCAACAGCTCAACGCCGCCAGGCTGAGTTTGCAACTCTACTCCGCAACGCCCGGCAGCAAGGAGCGGCAGCTGTGGTTGTCGAAAATGCAGACTCGCATCGACACGCTCAAGTCGGCGAGCAAGCACACCCGCGAACCGTTGCCGAGCGCGTTGATGGAGTTGCTGCAACGATCCGCCGACGTGGCTCATCAGTGGCTGCTCGACTGGAGCTTCCAGCTCGACGATTTCACGATCTCGCCGCCGGAGGCACGAACCCTGTTCGACGCCCAAGTCGTGCCGCTGCTCGAAGGCGCGAAGCCGGAGATGTGCGAGCAGGACATTTTGTATCCTGCCGCTGCATACATTGCAGCCCGGCCGCACCTGCGCACTCGCGAGATCATCGACTGTCGCACGGTGCTGGTGCGTCGGTTGAGCCATGCCGAGGCGCCGAGCTTTCCTAACTTCTACGCCGCACTCATTGCGTGTGCATCGGTCATGGGAGCGGAAGGCGCACTCAATCCGATCCTGGGCGCGATCGCGACTCGGGATTTCGAGCCGCACATCGTGGGCCCGACGCGCCAGACGACGTTGCAAGCGATCGCAAGATTCGCAAGGCCGGCGCCCGGCGCCTCGTCACAGCTCGGAACCCTGGCCTGTTACCTGCTGCTGTCGCGTTCTTCGCAACGCGAGCGCGACATGCAGTGGTTGTTGCCGGGCGCGCTGCTGGCGAAGAACGTCGATGCCTTCAGCATGCTCGAAGAGTTCGCCTACATTTATTACGGCGACGATGAGAGCGCGAAGTCGCTTGCCGAGGCCGAGGAACGCGCGCTCGCACGCAACCTGGCAATCGTCATCAACGCATTCACCTTCGACAATGCGGCCCCCTACGCTCGACGATTACTTGCGCACGAACCAGGCACGAGGCTGCTGCAGGCCCTGCAATCGCGCTGGCATGACGCTGTTCACATGCGCGAGGACGACAACGAAGGCTTTGTCGTCGGCCCCGGTTATGCGCTGCTGCAGTCTGGTGATGTGACGGCGCTGTTCGAACAGCCGCTCGGCATCGATCCCGACTCCGAGGAAGGCCAGCGGCTGAATCATCTGTTGCTCCAGGATTCGAGCACGCTCTCACCCGAGGGATTCGCATCCCGACGCCTGTCGCGGGCCGGCGCAAACTCACAGCTCTTCAGCGAGGCTCTGCGCCAGGTTCCATGGCACGAGCGGCGCAAGCACCCCCGACCTCAGCAACTGGGCAGGCCGACGTGACGACCGAAGGCACAGCAGCGGTCTCCGTAACGTTGCAGACGGAGGCAACGATTCTTCGCGAGGTGCTCCGGCGCTATCGCAACGATTGGGAGCGCAAGCGCTCATCGAGCGAGGTGCGCTATGTTTATTTCATCGATGCGCACGACCTGGATTCGTACATCAATCCCGACAACCCGGATGCCTTGAAAGGTTTCCTGCTCGACGCCGAGTGCGACCAGGCCAACGGCACGTCTTCCTATGTGCCCGAGCTCAAGCTCAAGAACGAAGAGATCCTGCGGCGGCTGCTGTTCAATCCACAAACGCCGATAGGTTTGCTGCCCTCGCATCTGCAGGAGATGGACGACAACATTGCGTTCCATGCCGCGCGCTACCAGAGCCAGCGATTGAAACTATTGGCCACGGCGCAGAACGAATACGACAAGCTGCGAAACTCGGTCGGCGGCACGCTGGTCTCGGAAGAAAAGCTCGGCGCGAATGCTTCGCCCAAAGACAAGCAGGAAGCCACCAACTACATGCTGCGCGCCGCGCCGGCGTTGATGGCCATGCTTCATCCGCTCACTCCGAGTCCGCGCGGGCGCATCGATGAGCTGACCAATCGCAGCATGCTGGTCGGACTGCGAGAGTTTCCTTGGGAAGAATTCGGCATCGACGGCGAGGATGCGCAAGCGCTGCGGCAGGCGCGACCGACCGAAAAGCAGGTCGAAGATTGGCGTCACTATCTGGACCTGCGGCGAGAGCGCAAGCATCGTTCCAACCGAGCCAATCGTATCGACGCCGAAGCAATCGCCTGCGTCGAAGCTTTGACGGCACTGCTGCGCAAGCAGGGCCGGGAGAACGTCCAGATCGTTCTGGTCACGCGTGTGAAATCGCTGCTGACGGCAACGATCCTCCCCGAGCATGGCCTCGAACTGAAGACGGCCGAGTTCCTGAGACATCCGCGCATGCTGCTGATGCCGGGGCCGGACAATACGCTGTCTCCGGATACCGTCGGCCGGCTGGCGATTGCGCTCGATACATTTCAGAAACAATTGCTCGAACAAGGCCGGGAAGGCCTGGTGGCGGACCATCTCGAACGCGCAAGGACATATTTCCTGGAAGCGTGGCACAGCTTCGAAAAGGCCGAGTTCGCGCTCGATTTTCGCGCCCACGTGCAACAGCAGGAGCCGGAGCAGGCGCCGAGGTTCGACCAGGCGCAGCTCGACCGGCTGCTCGAATGGTTCGTGAACGATCAGGCGCTGGGCAAGATCATCCAGGAACAAGTGAATGCCTCGGTACGGGAATTTGGTTATCTGACGTATGGGCTCGGCCAGCCCGATGATCTCGAACCGATCGAAGCGCTGCTCGATCACATAGGCGGCCGCACTCGGATCCGCCCGATCATCGCCGGCGTGCCCGGCCCGGTGCTGTTCCTGGCAGCCTCGCTGCGGGCCGAGCCAAATCGCTGCGAAAGCCTGGAAGATCTGCTCGGCCGGCTCGATGCCAAACCCGAAGAGCGCTATCTCGCGTGGGCACTGCTACACGCGTGCCGAAATCGTTGGGCGCTGGCGAGGGTGTATGCGCGCAGCGCCGTCGATGCGGGCACTTTGTTCCGCGACGATTCGCATCCGCTCGTGCAAGAAGCAAAGCTGTTACTCGCCCAGGTGCGTCGGCTGGGTGCAGAGCATGGCTTGGATCAGGACCCCAACGATGCGCATGCCGAACAGCGATATCGCATGCGTTTCGACGAGGCGATGCGAAATCTGCAGTCGCCACAGATGATGAAAGATGCGCGTGTCCTGCAGGAAAAGTCGGCGCAGGTGCTCGAACTCAACCTGGCGTTGGGAGCGCAGTCTGCTCGCGGTCAGCAGCTTGCAGATGGCATTGATCTGTTGATGAGCGCCTTGAAACACAGCGGCGATGATCTGCTCAGCCAGGCACGCTCCTATGCGCAGTTGCTCGCGTATGCACTGGCGATTCAGCGCAGCCGGCTCGACTGGCCCAAGGGCATGGAGCCGGCGAGCACGGTGAAACAATGGCACGATCAGCTGGTGCTGCTGCTAGGCCAGCTCCGGCAGCGGCTGGAGAGCGATGAAATTCCACGCCGCATGCTCGCGATGGAAATGATCGGCTATGTACTGCTGCGCGAAGTCTCCGCTTCGCCGACGACATTGCCATCGCTCACCGGCACGACGCTCAGCGCAGCGTTCGACGACCAGGTCATTCCGCAGGATCTGCGATATTTCGCACTGGAACTGCATGCGCAGATCAGCCGTGCCTCGGACCACATCGCGCGCCTGATGGCCAGCGAGCTGCAACGTGTGTTTGGTTTCAAACGTTACGGCGAATGGGAGCTGCTGTTTGCGCCGATCGGCTCGCCCAGCGTGGAAGCCCGCGTTCTGCAGCAGCTGGCCAACTTTCCGGAAGTGCAGGCTCTGGCGCGTCAGGCTTTTTCATTGATGCGCTCGTGTGTCAGCGCTAGCCCGCGCGGTCTCGATCCGGTTCATCGCCGCACCTACGCGACCGCGGCGCGAGTGTTTCGTCGGGCGCTGGATGAGCTTAGCCCCTCGTCGGGATGCGCGATTGCCACGTTTCATCTCAACATGGAAGCAAGCTATGCGCGCATGGTGTACGCGCTGCTGTTATCTCATCCCGTCGACAGGATCAAAGAACTGCGCTCGGTGGCGCAGACTTACGAGGAGCTGACCGGCGCGTTTCCGAAGGCAGCCATCCCGCATTTCCGCTTGCATGGCATCTATTCCAGGCTGGCGACCGACGCGCAGGGAAACGAGGCCGAGCAGTATCGAACAGCCGCCGGATTGGAGCTGGAGCGCGCGGCGAGTTTGTTAGATGCCGATGAGTCGATGCTGTTCGAGCCGCAACATTGGGTGTAGAGCCTGGTGCGTCGGCGCCGTGCGGCTCGTCATTTCGAGCAGGCTCGCAAACTGCGTGGCCGGCTGCGCGATGGCGAAGCGAGCGAGTCGCTGCTGCTCGAATACGCCGCCGCGCTTCGCAACGCCTTCACCGCAACGTATGAGCGCTTCCCTGCCGAGGTCGATTTTCCCGCGGAGCATCTGAACAACGATCCGTTCTACCGGCTCGAACGCGACCGTCGCATCAACAACGTCGTCTACTCCGCCGCGCTGTTCCTGGAAGTGCAGCCCGACGTGAGTCGACTGCATCCAGACTTCTCCCTGGCACACCTGCGCGAGCTGACCCAGCTGCTGCACCCTCGCGGGATCGAGGCCATTGAGTTCTATCGGCGCATGCACACCATCGGTTTCGCCTATCGCGTGCTCGGCGATCTGCAGCTTGCCGGCGAGGTGGGCGAACGTTTGGTGAGCCTCGTCTATCACAACGGCACCGACCTCACGCGGCAGCCCGACGTGGTCGAGCTCATGAAGGACGCAATGTCCTGGCGCCGTGACGCGAAGCCGGTGATGTTATCCGCCTCGCCTGCGTGATGTCGGCGCGTGCTCGCTCTTATGCGGTGAGCTCGCGAGCCTGGATCTTATAAACAAAGTTCTCCGCATCCAGCGGATCGAGACGGCGGTCATCAGTTTCGGCTTGCGGATACATCAGGAACGGCAGCGCTTTTCCAGAGGAACCGGGCAGCGTCACGTCGTCCGCCATGTTGTAAGCAATCCAGTTGCCTTCCCAGCGTCCGAACAGCGCCTTGCGCACCGGCGCGACCAGCGGATGATCAGCGTCCTTGATCCACTCGGATGTTTCCTGGCGCATGACTTTGGCCACGTCGGCCGGATCCGCGGCAACCCAGCCATGGCCGCGCAGATACACTTCTGCCCGGCAGTGCTGCGCACCTTCCAGCTTTGCGGGATTGCCACTCAACTCGCGATAGCCGAACGCACTGGGCGCTACGCGCAACCCGAAGGCGTCGCGAGCAGGAACGCCGGCTGCTCGACACAAGCCGACGAACAGTCCGTTGAGGTCGGCGCATTTGCCGCCCAGATCGCCGGATTCGAGCATGAACCTGATGTCACCTAAACCGCAGCCGCGCACCTTCGGTTCGCGATACGTGTTCGCGATGATCCAGTCGTAGATGCGACGCGCCTTGTCTTTGTCCGTCTGCGCGCCGGCGACGATCTGCTCGGCGGTCTTCAGCACGATGCCATCGGTGGGCTTGTACGAAGTCGGTGCCAGCCATTGGCGCAGCGAGGACTCGTCCTGCGACTGGGTCTTCGATGTTTTGGACCAGTCCACCGCGCGACTGCGTGTTTGCACGCGGCTCGTCACGCGTACCGAGGGCTCGGGCTGATCGGCGTCGAATTCGGCGATGAAACATTGCGCACCGCCCGCCATCGCCAGTCGCATGTTGCGTGCGTTGCCGGTCCAGACGCTCGGCTGGGAACGTTGCCAATCGGTGTTGATGATCGGGGTTGGAATCCACAGCGTCGCCGCGGCGCGCGGCGATTTACGCAATGTGACAACCGTTTCGATTTCGAAGGTGCGCCAAGGACCTGGGAGAGGCTCGAAGCGACGCTCAGTCCCGCCCGGCCAGGCCGCGACGGCCAGCGAGCCGGACATCACTTTCAATGCGTCGCGTCGCGAAAGTCTCGTGCTCATATGAGGCCGCCACACGAAAGAGCGGGGCCTCATGATACGACAACTACCCCACCCAGACCCGCGCGTTTCTGAAGATGCGCATCCACGGGCTGTCCTCGCCCCAGCCGTCCGGGTGCCAGGAATTCTGCAGCGTGCGATACACACGCTCGGGATGAGGCATGAGCAGAGTCACGCGACCGTCGGGCGTCGTGATGCCGGTCAGGCCGGCGGGTGAGCCGTTGGGATTGGCGGGATAACGTTCGGTTGCGTTGCCGTGGTTGTCGACGAAGCGCAGCGACATGAGATTCGCGGCGACCAGCGCATCGATGTTTCCTCGGCCGGAGAATTCGGCAAGGCCTTCGCCATGCGCGACGGCGATCGGCATGCGCGAACCGGTCATGCCGGCAAAAAAGATCGACGGCGACTGCACCACTTCGACCAGGCTCAAGCGACCCTCGAACTGCTCGGAGCGATTGCGTACGAAGCGCGGCCACGACTCCGTCCCGGGAATCAGCTCGCGCAGCGACGCCATCATCTGGCAGCCATTGCACACACCGAGCGAGAATGTTTCCTGACGGTTGAAGAACCGGGTGAACGCCTCGCGCAGCTGCGAATGGAACAGGATCGACTTCGCCCAGCCTTCGCCGGCGCCGAGCACGTCGCCGTAGGAGAAGCCGCCGCAGATCACCATGCCGCGGAAATCGTTCAAATCGAATCGACCGGCGACCAGGTCGGTCATGTGCACATCGAACGGCGAGAAGCCGGCGCGATGAAACGCCGCCGCCATTTCGACGTGACTGTTCACGCCCTGCTCTCGCAGGATCGCAACCTTCGGCCGCGCACCTTTGGAAATGAAAGGAGCAGCGATGTCCTGCGCCGGATCGAAGCTCAAACGCGTATTCAAACCCGGGTTGGACGGATCCGTCACCGTCGCGAACTGTTCCTGCGCGCAGGCAGGATTGTCGCGCAGCTGAGTCATCCGGAAGCTCGTCTCCGACCATGCACGATGCAGATCGGTGCGCGACTCATCGATCAACGTGTGCTTGGCGGCGCTGATGCGCACGCGATCAGTCTTGTTGACCGTACCGATGACGCGGCTCACATCGATCAGTCCGTGACGGGCCAGCACATCGCGCACTGCCTTGGCGTCGCCAGAGCGAATCTGCAGCACTGCGCCGAGCTCTTCGCTGAACAGCGCAGCCGCCGGATCACGCACTTCCGTGCCCAGATCGATATCGATGCCGCAGTGACCGGCGAATGCCATTTCGGCCAAGGTCACAAACAAACCGCCGTCCGAGCGATCGTGATAAGCGACGATCAAGCCGGCCGCCCGCAGCTCGGCCACCGCCGCGAAGAACTTCGCCAGCGTCTGCGGATCGTCACAATCCGGCGCCTGCTGACCCAGCTTGCCGAACACCTGCGCCAGGCACGAACCACCGAGCCGATCGCGGCCCGCGCCCAGATCGATCAGCAGCAGCGAGCTTTCGAATTCCGGCCGCAACTGCGGCGTCAGCGTGCGACGCGCATCGCGCACCGGCGCGAAGGCGGAAACGATCAACGACAGCGGCGCCACCATGCGACGTGCGCCCTGCTCGCTCTGCCAGCTCGTCTTCATCGACAGCGAATCTTTGCCGACCGGAATCGTGATCCCGAGCGCCGGACAGAACTCTTCACCAACCGCCTTCACGGTCGCATACAAATCGGCGTCCTCGCCGGGCTCGCCGCACGCCGCCATCCAGTTCGCGGACAGGCGCACTTGATCCAGCGACGCGATGTCCGCGGCGGCAATGTTTGTAACGGCTTCGGCAACGGCCATGCGGCCGGACGCCGGCGCACTCAACAACGCGAGCGGCGTACGCTCGCCCATCGCCATCGCTTCACCCGTGGCAGACGTGTAATCGCTCAGCGTTACAGCCACGTCGCTGACCGGCACCTGCCACGGCCCGACCATCGGATCGCGGCTGATCATGCCGCCGACGGTACGATCGCCGATGGTGATCAGGAATGTTTTGTCTGCAATCGCCGGGAAACGCAGCAAGCGATGAGCCGCGTCCCGCACGTCCAAATTGGCGGTGCTGAAGTTGTCACCCAGCGGCGGCAGACGCTTCACATCGCGTGTCATCTTCGGCGGCTTGCCGAGCAGCACATCGAGCGGCATGTCCACCGGCGGCGCTTTGAGCAACGGATCGCCAACTTTCAACCAGCCATCGTCGGTCGTGTCGCCCACGACAGCGAACGGGCATCGCTCGCGCTCACAAAGCGCGGCGAAACGTTCGACATCTTTCGCGGCGATCACAATCACGTAGCGCTCTTGCGCTTCGTTACACCAGATCTCGACCGGCGACATGCCGGGCTCGACCGAAGGCACCGTGCGCAGATCGATGCGACCGCCGCGATGACTGTGCGCCACCGACTCCGGAATTGCGTTCGATAAACCGCCGGCGCCGACGTCGTGAATCAGCAGGATCGGATTGTTCTCACCCATCGCCCAGCACTGGTCGATGACTTCCTGTGCGCGCCGCTGAATTTCCGGATTGCCACGCTGCACGGATGCGAAGTCCAGATCTTCCGCACTCGCACCACTGCCGACCGACGACGCAGCGCCGCCGCCGAGACCGATCAACATTGCCGGACCGCCGAGCACGACGATCTTTGCGCCCGCCGGAATATCCGACTTCTCGACGTGCATGCGACGGACGTTGCCGACGCCGCCCGCGATCATGATGGGCTTGTGATATCCACGCAGCGTCGCGCGCGACTGCGATTCAGCCTGCGTCTCGAACGTGCGGAAGTAACCGAGAATGTTCGGTCGCCCGAACTCGTTATTGAATGCGGCCGCACCGAGCGGGCCGTCGATCATGATGTCGAGCGCGGACGCGATGCGGCCCGGACGGCCGAAGTCCTGCTCCCACGGCTGCTCGAATCCCGGGATGCGCAGATGTGAGACTGAGAATCCCGCGAGGCCCGCTTTCGGCTTGCCACCGCGACCGGTCGCACCTTCGTCACGAATCTCACCGCCCGAGCCGGTCGCAGCGCCAGGAAACGGCGAAATCGCGGTCGGATGATTGTGAGTTTCGACCTTCATCAGAATGTCGATGGGCTCGTCTTTGAATTCGTAGCCGTGATGATTCACGTCCGCGAACCAGCGACGCCCCTGCGGCCCTTCGATCACCGCCGCATTGTCGCGATACGCCGAGAGCACGCCGCGAGAGTTCTTCGCGTACGTGTTCTTGATCATGCCGAACAAAGATTTCGACTGGCGCTCGCCATCGATGACCCAGTCGGCATTGAAGATCTTGTGGCGGCAGTGCTCGGAATTGGCCTGCGCAAACATCATCAGCTCGACATCCGTCGGATCGCGGCCGAGCTTGTTGAAGTTCTCGACCAGGTAATCGATTTCGTCGGGCGACAGCGCAAGGCCGAGCGATTCGTTTGCTTCGACCAGTGCACTCTTGCCACGTGCGAGCAGCGGCACCGTGTTGAGCGAACGCGGCGATTCGTGATCGAACAAGCGAGCCGCGTCGTCATATGAAAACACCGCCGCTTCGGTCATGCGGTCGTACAGTGCCGGTGCGAGCGCCTGCAGCTGCTCTTGTGACAACGGCGACGATGCGCGGACGAAATATGCGATGCCGCGCTCGATGCGCTCGATCGACTTCAGCCCACACACCTGCGCGATGTCGGTCGCCTTGCTGGACCACGGCGAGATGGTGCCGGGCCGAGGAGTGACGACGATGAGCTGATCGGACGGCTGAATGGCGTCGCTCGCCAGCGCCGGGCCGTACGTCAGCAGCGCATCCAGGACCCGCCGCTCTTCAGCCGTAAGTGCGCGCGCTGTCTGCACAAAGTGCGTGTAGCGCGTGGTGAGCGACTCGACAGCGGGAACGCGCGAGCGCAGGGCGGTCAGCAGGCGGGCGGTACGAAAATCGGAAAGTGCAGGCGCGCCGGACAGTGTCAGCATCGGTGCGGGGAGCGGCAGAAACGGGCGCGAATCATACCGAAAAATCTCCCGCCCTGCCCTGCCTTACCCGCTTCCGGTCATTTCTTATCGCCCGGCGTGTACATGGGCATGGGAAACGGCGTCACGTTCGAGCCTTCCAGGGTGCTGATCTTGCTGACCCCCTGCTGTCGCACTTCATCCACACGCAGCACCGAGTGCAGCGGCAGATAGGTGCGTTTGACGCCCTCGAACTCGGCTTTGACCTTTTCTTCGGTGGGGTCGACGACCACCGCCGAGCGCTCGCCAAACACCAGCTCTTCGACTTCGATGAAGCCGAACAGCGAGCCATGGCTGACTTTCCGGGCATAGATCTCATAGACCTTGCCCTGGTTGACAAAAACGACCTTGAAAATGTGACTGGCTGCCATCTGTCGGTCCGGCCTTGGTTGTAGGCTGCGATCCCAGGCTATGTAACATCGAGGCCGTCAATGTGCCTCGGGTACCTCTGCGATCAGTCCCGCAACGTCAGCAATCTCCTCAAGTTTTTGGGTCAATGGCACTGAAACTCCGCGTCATCAGCGATCACTACAAGGCGCTCGGCAAGCGCAGCTCGCGCCTGTTTGGCGTCACTGGCGGGCGGATCGGCCGTGCAGCGGATAACGACTGGATCCTGCCGGACCCTGACCGTTACATCTCCAGCCACCATTGCAAAGTGGAATTCCGCGCCGGCCACTGGGTGCTGGAGGATACCAGCACCAACGGCGTCTTCATCAATGGCTCCGACGTGCCTGCCTCGGTGGACGGCGCATACTCGCTGAAGGATGGCGATCGGCTGCGGCTGGGCGACTACGAAATCCTGGTCAGCATTGATGAGCGCCAGGATTTTCCGGCCGATGCCAGTGGCCAGATGCCCGCCCCACCTCGCGCCGGCCGGGCCGCGCCCGCTCCCATCGAAGATCTGGGCGAAGAACTGGACCTCACCGACTTGCTGAGCGATGCGAGCGTGAAGCCCGCCACGCCTGCTCGCGTCCAGCAGCCGCAGATGACCAGTGCGTTCGACCTGGGCAGAGCCCTAGGCATCGACCTGCAGCCGCCTCGTCCGAGCCCGAGCCCGCCGGCGAGCCGCACGAACACCGTGCCGGGCAAGCCGCCGCGCAGCGGTTTTCAATCGCTGCTCGACGGGCCGGACGAAGGTCACCAGCGTACCATCACTCAGACGCTCGACCGCTCGCTGGAAAAGGAGCGCAAGAACGACGACTGGCAGATGCAGACGCAGCCGTACGACCGCAAGTCGCTGCAGGCGCTGACCAACAATCCTGCGGCGCTCGCACGAGTGCTCGATAAGCCCTTGCCGGCGCCGACCGCTCAACCGCAGCCAGCCGAACGTCGTCGCGAAGGCAGCACGTTGGAGCCGGCGAACGGCGTCGAAGCTTTCTGCCGAGGCGCGGGCATCGATCCGAGCGCGCTGCCGCTCGAAGCTCAGCACGCGTTGTTACAACTTGCGGGTCAGATGACTCGCGAAGTGGTGCTCGGCCTGATGGAAACACTCAAAGGCCGCGCCGACCAGAAGAACCGTTTGCGGCTAAGCCAGACGTCGATTCAACCGTCTGAAAACAATCCGCTGAAGTTCTCGGCCAGTGTCGATGAGGCGCTGCTCAAGCTGCTCGATGGACATTCAACCCGTTATCTCGGGCCGGTCGAAGCGATTCGCGATTCATTCGCCGATCTGCGCACGCATCAGCTCGCGTTGTCCGCTGCCATTCAAGCGGCGATCGACGAAGTGATGAATCGCATCGAACCGGGTGAGCTGCAGGAAAAGTTCGACCGCGGCTTGAAGCGCGGCGCACTGCTCGGTGCCGCCAACAAGATGAAGTACTGGGATCTGTACACCGAATT
Organism: uncultured Steroidobacter sp.; assembly: GCA_946478975.1. Next base: position 10,059 of record CAMLEO010000088.1, on the reverse strand, counting down.
CTATCACGTGCTGAATCAGCGCAACGAGCAAAATCTGCCGACGCTGTTCGCCGAAGAGCTGGCGCGCACCTACGCCGAAAAGGCGACGCAAAAGAAACGTTGATCGAGTCGTCAGCGCGCCGGCAAGCTGTCTGACATCGTCGCTGCCGTCGTAGTGCCCGTATCCGGCGCTGTGGCATCTCGCTGCGCCGGCGGACCCGAGTCCGTCGCGACCCAATCGAGAATATCGATGTAGCCGCGGATGTTCTCGACGAAGCGCACCGGCTCCCAGCCTCGCGCATAACCCCGCTTCACCCGCGTGTACCACTTCTCTTGCGTCAGCAGTGGCAAGTATTCGCGCACGTCGGCCCACGAGTCCGGATTCTTGTCGTGCATTTGCGTGAGGATGCGTGCGTCTTCCAGGTGACCGACGCCCACGTTGTATGCGGCCAGCGTAAACCACGTGCGATCCGGCTCCAGAATGCGCTTGGGGATCTGATCGCGCAGCCAGACGAAATAACGCGCGCCGCCGAAAATACTATTGCGTGGATCCAAACGATCGCCGACGTTCAGCGCTCGCGCTGTTTCTTCCGTCAGCATCATCAAACCGCGGACGCCGGTGTGCGAAGTCGCGCTCGGATCCCAATGTGACTCTTGATAACCGATGGCCGCGAGCAGGCGCCAATCGACGCCCACTTCCGACGCCGCCTCGCGAAACCAATGTCGATACTGCGGCAGCCGCGATTCGACATCCTCGATGAACACACGCGCCTGGATGTAATCGAATCGATCGGTGTTGCCGTAGTAAGTATCGAGCACCGATGCGAGTCGCCCTTCAGCGCGCGCCGAAGAGAAAAATGCAGTCACACGCTTGAGCAAGCTCGCATCGCGCGCATCGACAGCCCACGCGAGCGCCTTGCCCCCGGACAGATCGAATGCGATGCGGATTTCAGGATGAAACGCCCGGCCGATTGCGAATTCGTTTGAGTCTGCGACGGTGTAATCGAACTCACGCCGCGACAGTCGATACAACAGCTCTTCGGTTTCGGCGTTGGGATTCTCGACCCAGCTGAGATTGGGAAAATTGCTTCGCAGCTGTTCGAGCGTTTGCGCGTGCGCCGTGCCGGCGACGACTTCGATGTGAGTTCCGTACAGCTGCTGAATGTCGCGCGGCTTCGAATCGCCCTGGCGGAAGATCAAATGTTCGCGCACCTGCTGATACGGCGGGCCGAATCCAGTTTGCGTCGGCAAACGCAGACCACGCGTCAAGCCGGCGGCCGCGATGTGAGCGCGCCTCGACTCCAGCTCGCGCATCGCATCGGCCACGTTCGGCACGGAATAGATGAACAGCTTGACGCCGAGCTCCGCAGCGAAGCGCGCCGCCAGATCGAACTCCGGCCCCTGCGGGCCGTTCGCGCCAAGGTAATACGCGCTGGGCAGGTTGCGCGTGACGACACGCAGCTCGCCACTGCGCATGATCTGTTCCAAAACGCTCGGCGGCTGGGAGCACGTGCCCAGCAACAGCATGGCGATGATGGCAAGAGTGATCTTCAATCCGACTCCGACCCGACTGACCCGACTCCCCGGGGTGCGGCATTGGACCCGAAAGGCCGGGCCATCTCAAGCAGCCGTCCCTGGAACGTCGGCCAGCCGCTACATCCGTGTACCGGCGTTCGCGCGGTTCGCGGCGACGTTAAGTCGCCACGAAAAGACACCCGCGCTCACCCTCTGGCAGACTCCCGAATATGGCAACTCTCGATGAACTCGCCCGGCAACTCAACACCGGGACGCTGCGGGCCCGGGACCTGGTGGATGCAGCCGTCGACCGCATCGCTGATCCCGCCGGCGAAGGCGCACGCGCCTTTATCACCGTCAATGCCGACGCCGCTCGCACCCAAGCCGACGAGATCGATCGCGCACGGGCGAGCGGCCGGAATGTGCCCACGTTCGCTGGCATTCCCATCGCATTGAAAGATCTGTTCGATGTTGCTGGCGAAGTCACATCCGCCGGCTCTCGTCTCTTGCGAGATCAGCCACCCGCGCTACGCGACGCGCCCGTCGTGGCTCGCCTGCGCGCCGCCGGATTTGTTTTCATCGGCCGCAACAACATGACGGAGTTCGCCTACTCCGGCCTGGGCTTGAATCCGCACTACGGCACTCCGCTCAGCCCATTCGATCGCGCAACGCGTCGCATCCCCGGCGGCTCGACGTCGGGCGGCGCGGTCGCCGTCGCAGATGGAATGGCCGTGGCCAGCCTGGGCACGGACACCGGCGGCTCCTGCCGCATTCCAGCGGCCTTCTGCGGCATCGTAGGTTTCAAACCGACAGCTCATCGCGTGCCGCGCGACGGCGTGGTGCCTTTGTCACATTCGTTCGATTCCGTCGGGCCACTCGCCAATTCGGTCGCCTGCTGCGCAACGCTGGACTCCATTCTTCGAGGCATCACGCCACGCTCGATTACGGCAGCACCAATTACAAACATTCGACTGCTGCTGCCGACGACGCTCGTGCTCGACGGCATCGACGATCACGTCGCGACAACGTTTGAGCGCGCGATAGACAACCTCGCTCGCGCTGGAGCAAAGATCGAACGCCGTGCATTGCCAGAACTGTTGGAGATCAAAGATGCATACACTCGTGGCGGCATCCCTGCGGCCGAAGCGTATGCGTGGCATCGCCCACTACTCGAACAACATCGCGAGCGCTACGACCCACGCGTCGCGAACCGTATTCTCAAAGGTCGCGAGCTCAGCGATCAGGACGTGCGCGAGTTATATGAAACACGCGCGAAGCTGATCGCGGCCGTTGAACGCTGCACCGATGATGTAGATGTCATCGCCCTGCCGACGACACCAATCGTTCCGCCGCCGCTGACGGCGTTCGCAGACGATGCCGATTACCTGCGACTGAACGCGCTGGTCCTGCGCAATCCCTGCCTCGCCAATTTCCTCGATCGCTGCTCGATATCCCTGCCCATTCACGAGCCCGACACCGCGCCCGTCGGCTTGATGCTCATCGGTCGACGCGACGGCGATGAAAGATTGTTTGAAATTGCCAAGGCCCTCGAAGCCGCGAGCAGCGTTCTCGCCGGAACTACCTAACCTCACCGTAGTTCCGCGCATCGGATCGGGACCCCAGGCTCGAACTGCCTGGGGCTGCCAATGTCTACAATGAGCGCCATGCCAGTCGATGCTCCGCCGGTCTTCCGTCTCGTCGCCCTTCGTAAAACCTACGGCGAAGGCGAAGCCGCAGTCCATGCGCTGCGAGGCGTGGACCTGACAGTCGGCGACGGCGAACTGCTGGTGCTGCTCGGCCCGTCCGGCTCCGGCAAATCGACGCTGCTCAACGTGCTCGGCGGGCTGGATCGCCCGACGGCGGGCAACTGTTTCTTTAAAGAAACCGATCTCGCCACCGCCTCGGATGCCGAAATCACCCGTTATCGCCGCATGCACATCGGCTTCGTGTTCCAGTTCTATAACTTGATCGCGAGCCTCACCGCCGAAGAAAACGTCGAGCTGGTGACCGAAGTCGCCGACAACCCGATGCCTGCGAGCGAAGCACTCGGGCTGGTCGGGCTCGGCGCACGCCTTCATCACTTTCCCGCCCAGCTCTCGGGTGGCGAGCAACAGCGGGTCGCTATCGCGCGAGCCATCGCGAAGCGGCCCACCGTTTTGCTTTGTGACGAACCGACGGGCGCGCTGGATGTCGCGACCGGAGTGCACGTGCTCGATGCAATCGTGACTGCGAACGAGCAGCTGCGCACGACGACGCTACTGATTACTCACAATGCCGACATTGCGCGCATCGGCGATCGCGTCGTTCGCTTCGCGGACGGCAACATCCGTTCGATCGAAAAGAACGACCGGCGCGTGGCGCCCAAAGAACTGAACTGGTGAATTGAACTTGGTGACTTGAACCGTGATCAAGCTGCGGCCGCTGGACCGCAAGTTGCTGCGTGACTTGCGACGATTACGCATGCAGGCACTCGCCGTCTCCGGCGTGCTCGCGTGCGGAATCGCGCTGTTCGTCATGGCCACCGGCATGTACGACTCGCTCGAGCGTGCACGCAACCACTACTACGATTCGGCACGCATGGCGGACGTTGCTGTTTCAGTCGTGCGCGCACCCGACCCCGTCGCCAATCAACTCGCCGCGCTGCCTGGAATCAACGCGCTCGAACCGCGCGTGAGCGGCGTTGGATTGTTAGATCTCGCAGGCAAGTCGGACCCGGTCTCCGCCCGGCTCATCTCCTTGCCGCCCGATCGAAGACCTCGCGTCAACGATGTGATCGTTCGCGCCGGACGCTGGCCAGATCCGGCACGCGACAACGAAGTGTTGATCAACGAAGCGTTCGCCGAAGCGAATCTGCTCGCGCCGGGCATGCAGCTGCGGGCGCTGATCTACGGCCGGCAACGCGTGCTCGAAATCGTCGGCATCGCGAGCAGCCCCGAGTTCGTGTTCGCTGTCGCGCCCGGCGCCTTGCTGCCTGAGCCGGAACGATTCGGCGTCGTGTGGATGGGACGCGAAGCGCTGGGACGCGCCTTCGATGTCGACGGCGCATTCAACGACGTGGTGTTTCGTCTCTCGCCAGAAGCGGACCTGCGCGACACGGTCTTTGGCATCGACAAGATTCTGGCTCGTCACGGTGGACGTGGCGCTTACGCGCGAGATCGCATGCTCTCGGCGCAGTTCCTCAACGACGAGCTGAATTCGCTGCGAACGATGGCGTCCATCCTGCCGCCCATCTTCATGCTGGTCGCGGTGTTCCTGCTCAACGTGTCGCTGTCGCGGCTGGTCGCAACCGAACGATCCAACATCGGCCTGCTGAAATCGTTCGGCTATAGCAATGCCACCATCGCCTGGCACTACGCCAAGTTCGCGATCGCCTTCGCTCTGCTCGGCGTGGTGATCGGCGCCATCGTCGGTCGCTACATCGGCGGACTCATGGCTGTGTTGTACGCGAAGGTGTATCGCATCCCCAATCTGACATTCGATGCTCACATCGATGTTTATTTGTGGGCCGTCGTCGTTGCCCTGATCGCGGCGCTGCTGGGCGCGGCGCAAGCCGTCCTGCGTGCGACACGATTGCCACCTGCGGCGGCGCTCGCTCCTCCCGCACCAGTGAGCTTCGGGCGTCTCGGCAAAAGAATCGAAGACGCGGCTCGCAGGCTCGACGGCAAGAGCCGCATGGTTGCAAGGCGCATCGCGCGCTTTCCGCGTCGGTCCGCCACCACGGTGGTCGGCATCGCCCTCGCACTTGCGTTGCTCATCACCTCGCAGCACTTCCCGATCTCGATGAATCACATCGTCGATGTGACTTTCGGCGTCGCGCAGCGCATGGACGCCACGCTCTCGTTTGCCGAAACAGCGGACGATCGCATTCTTGCCGAGGTCAAACGCCTGCCCGGCGTATTCACGGTGGAGCCGCTGCGTGCATCGGAAGTCATCCTGACCTTTGGCAGTCGCACCCGTCGCGAGACGCTGATGGGCCTGCCCGAGGGCGCGTATCTGTATCGCCTGCTCGATCAAAACATGCATGCCGTCGCGGCAAGAGATGATGGCATCACGCTGTCGGAAAACGTTGCGAAGAAGCTGGGTGTTGCAGTTGGCGATCGCATCACCGTGCAGGCGACGGATGGTCATCGTGCAACGGCAGAGCTCACGGTCGTCGCGGTCGTCAAACCTTATCTCGCAGGCGTCGCTTACATGCAGATGAACGCGCTGGGACGCGCGCTTCGCGAACCGGGCCGCGTCACCGCCGCGTATGTGCTGATGGATCGCAGCCAGCGCGACACGCTGAATCGCGAGGTCAAGGAGCTGCCGATGATCGCGGGCGTTTCCTTCCTGGACAACGCGTCCGCATCGATGCGCATGATGCTGAACCAGGGCAGCGGCTTCTTTGCTTATATGTTCGTCGTGTTCTCGTGCCTGATGGCAGGCGGCGTCGCCTACTCCTCGGCACGTGTGACGTTTGCGGAACAAGAACGCGACCTCGCGACATTACGCGTGCTCGGCTTCAGTCGCCGCGAAGTTTCTTATGTATTGCTGGCGGAGATCGGCACGCTGCTGCTGATCGCGCTGCCCGCAGGCGTGATTCTCGGGGCGCTGCTGTCGCGCTGGCTGATGTCTCAGTTTCAGACCGAGCTGTTCACGTTTCCGTACATCACAGATTCTGCGGCCTACGGCCGCTCGGCGTTGTTTGTTGCCGCTGCCGTGATCGGCGCGGCCCTGGCGGTCCGAGGGAGCGTGGACCGCCTGGACATGGTGAGCGTGCTCAAATCGAGAGAATAAATGGCGAACGAAGAACTTCAGCGGCGCTCGCGTCGTGTGCGCATATTCTGGATCGTCGCTGCCGTGATGGCGGTGGTTGCGATTGGCGTTTCGATGCTGCCGGACCCGATTGAGGTCGACGTCGCGCAGGTCGATCGCGGCGATGTTCGCGTCGAAGTCGTCGACGAAGGCCGCACTCGAATGCATGAGGTTTATGTGATCAGCGCGCCGGTCACGGGCAGAGTGTTGCGCGTCACCGTCGAACCTGGCGATAAGGTCGCCGCCGGCGCGGTCGTCGCACGCATGTCACGAGCGGCGGCGGGATTCCTCGATACTCGCAGCGCGTTGCAAGCACGTGCCGCTGTGACAGCGGCGGAGGCGCAATTGCGATCGGCCAATGCGGAATTGGCGCTCGCCGAGCGAGAGCATCGTCGCAACATGGAGCTGGTCGCCGCGAAACTCATCTCCACGTCAGCTGCAGATCAAAGCGAAGCGCGTGTCGATGCCGCTCGTGCCGCGCGCGACGCTTCGAAAGCCGAAGTCGAACGAGCGCGCAGTGCGCTGCTCGAAGCCGACCGCATCGGCGGCAACATGGTGGATGTGACGAGCCCGAGTGCCGGGCGCGTGCTGCGCGTCCCGCAGGAAAGCGAAGCGGTGATCACCGCCGGCACACGCATCGTCGAAGTTGGCGATCCGGATCACGTCGAAGTCGTCGCCGAGTTTTTGTCTCAAGATGCCGTGCGCATGCAGCCGGGCGCGCGTGCACAGATCGAGAATTGGGGCGGATCGCCGTTGCCGGCTGTTGTCGATCGCGTCGAGCCGGTTGCTCGCACCAAGATATCGGCGCTGGGTGTCGAGGAACAACGCACGAATGTGATCCTGCAATTCAACCCGCGTCCGCCGGAGGCGCTGCAGGCTCATGACTTTCGCGTCGACGCGCGAGTGGTGATCGATGAAGCACAGAATGCGATCCGCGTGCCGTTGGGCGCATTGTTTCGCAGCGGCGATGGCTGGGCCGTTTATAAAATAGTCGACGACAAAGCGGTGCTCGCGGCGGTCGAGCCGGCGCAGTCGGACGGGCGCTTTCGCGCGATCATCTCCGGCGTGAGTGAAGGTGACCAGGTCATCGTCTTCCCCAGCAGCACGGTGACCGACGGCGCGCGCGTCAAGCCGAGATAAGAGAACAAACTCGCGAGTGCGCGGTCGAACTCGCATGAAAATCACCTGGGCATTGTTTCTTGGATTGCTCGGCACCGGAACGGCACTCGCCGAACCGTGGACCCCCGAGCCCTGGCTCGCACCGCCGGCGCCGGATGCGGATCAAACGAAGTCTACGGCGTGATCCCTGATGTGTTGGTTGGAATGCGCGCTCAGGACGGCGCGCGATTCAAAGCAAAACTCATTGAAGCAAAGCTGCCGGAAGCGCTGCAGCTCGCGGAGAAACAGATGGCGACTCCTTGAGTCGTCAGCCGCACTCGCCGCCCAACAAACCTTTCTTCAGCTCCGGATTCGGCGGTGTTTCGCCGAGCCAGATGGACAGCAGCGCGCGGGCAAAGTCATCGCCTTCGATCGTGCCCTTGGTCGTGCCATTCACAGCGACTTCGATGCCGGCGCCGGGTTTGCGAATGAAGCTGAGCCGCTGGCCGGTTTTCATATCCGCCATCCAGCTGTTGAGCTTCGCGATCCGGTCTTTGAACGCCGGCAGCTGCGCCTTGGCATTGCGCTCGAAGCCTTCGTTCCACGCTTTGGTCAGATCGTCGACATCGACGTTGCGCACGAACTGCAGGATCAACTCATCCGGCCCGCTCGCCGCCAGCAGAGCTTTGGGATCGCGCGATGTTTGTTGGGAATACAGCGCCGCGACATAAACATTCACCTTTAGAAATGTCGCCTTCCGCACGCCGAGACCATTGAGCGTGAGCTCGCTGCTCTCCACGCGCATGCGATCGGGGAAGCTGACGCCGAGGCATTCTTTGGCCTGGGCGGCGCCCGCGGCCAATGTCAGCAAACCGGTGAGGACGTATCCCATCGACGCAGATTTCATATTGCTCTTCCTTATGAGGGCGCCCCTATGGTAACCCCCTCGCCAGGATGGCCGCGTTAATGGGTCATAAATTGGACATTTGAGCGCGGTTTTGGGTAAGTTATGACCCATGCCGCGCACCACCCCAGCCCTGCTTCCCCGCCTGAACCGCGAACTTGCCAGCCTCGGCGAACGGCTGCGGCAGGCTCGTCTGCGCCGCGCATACGCTGCCGAAACGATCGCCCAAAGAGCTGGCGTGACGAGGAAAACGCTCAGCCGCGTTGAGCAGGGCGATCCGGCGGTTTCGCTCGGTGTGTATGCCCGCGTACTTCAAGCTCTCAGTCTCGATGCAGATCTCGCACAGATCGCCCGCGACGATGAGCTCGGTCGCAGGCTTCAAGACCTCGGCCTCAAACCGCCTCGTCGCGCTCCTCGCAAGAAAGCAGGAGCGGCGCCGTGACAACTCACGGCCTCAACGAGGTCGAGGTGGTTCTCGATGCTGAGCACCTCGGGCAGCAGCGGATGGGCGCGTTGCATCGACAGCGATCGAGGGGTGCGGAGGTGTACTCGTTCGAGTTCGATTCCACATGGCTGGCTCGCAGCGACGCACTGGCACTCGATCCTGACTTGCTGCCTGTGCCGGGGCGCTCGTATCCACCGGCCAACCGGCCACAGTTCGGAATATTCATGGATTCCGCGCCCGATCGCTGGGGCCGCACCCTGATGCAACGACGTGAAGCGATGCTCGCTTCTAAAGAGAAACGTCCAGCGCGTGCCCTAACGGAATGGGACTACCTTCTGGGTGTGCACGACCACTCTCGTCTTGGCGCCCTGCGCTTCCGGGCCGATGCAAATTCCCCGTTCCTCGATAACTCCGCAGTGAATGCCGCGCCTCCCCTCACTTCGTTACGAGAGTTACAAGGAGCGGCGCGCATGCTCGAGGAAGATCGGACAAACGATGATGCACATCTGAGGGAGGTGCTCAACCAATTACTCGCACCCGGCAGTTCGCTCGGTGGATCCAGGCCGAAGGCGTCTGTTGTAGATGAACAAGGTCATCTGTGCGTCGCGAAGTTCCCGAGCCAACAAGACGAATGGAATGTTGGTGCTTGGGAAGCAGTGGCTCATCGATTGGCGACGAAAGCAGGAATCCGAGTGCCGCACATACGCACGCTGCGGTTCACTCAGGATGGTCACACTTTCATCTCACGCCGATTCGACCGCACCGCTCGTGGCGGACGCCTCGCATTCGTCAGCGCCATGACCCTCCTGCAACGCACGGATGGCGATCACGACGCGAGCTATCTCGAACTGGTCGATCTTCTGCAATCACGCGGCGCTCAGACGCAAGCCGATTGCGCAGAGCTGTTTCGTCGCGTCGTGTTCAGCATCTGCATCTCGAATACCGACGACCATCTCCGCAATCATGGTTTCTTGGTCGAATCTGCCGGGCTCGTACTGTCCCCGGCCTTCGACATCAACCCCAACCCACACAAGGATCATCTCAGTCTCGCCATCGACGAAGCCGATACATCGCTCAACCTGGAAGTCGCCCGTGCGGCGGGAGCGATGTACGGCCTGAAGAAAAATGCCGTCGCCGAAATCATTCGTGACGTTCGCCATGCCGTGGAGAGCTGGCCGCGGGAAGCCGATGACTTGGGCATTGCTCGACGCGAGCAGGAGATGATGAGTCGAGCGTTCCTGCCGAGCGAGGGCTGAAGGACGCTAAGGATGCCCTTCCTGATTGAGGGGTAACACTTCATTCCGGGCACATGGGTAACACTTTC
>CAMLEO010000087.1 GCA_946478975.1 uncultured Steroidobacter sp. | reverse complement strand
CTCGCGACAGGCGTATTGGCGGCGGAGACGTCGCCTCACATCGACCGCATGGATCCTGCGTTGGACGCCATCCTCGCGCCTGGCACGGTGATCGAGCGCGTCGCGACCGGATTCAAGTTCAACGAAGGTCCGATGTGGCGCGAGCAGCGACTGTGGTTCTCCGATCTGCGTGACGACAAAGTTTTCGCGGTGAGCCGAGACGGCAAGGTCGAACGTTTGATCGAGCACGCCGGCGGCTTGAATCCGTTCCCGCCCGATTCCTACCTCGGCTCCAATGCGATGGTCACGGACCAGGACGGCACGGTGCTGCTGATTCAGCAAGGCGGCCGCAAGATCGTTCGCCTCGACGCGCAGCTGCGACCAACGACTTTCCTGGATCGCTATCAGGGCAAGCGACTCAACAGTCCGAACGATCTGGTGTTCGCGCCCGATGGTTCGCTGTGGTTTACCGACCCACCGTTCGGCTTGCAAGGCATGGACAAGGATCCCGCGAAGGAACTGCCGTTCAACGGCGTTTATCGCTACGCGCACGGCAAGCTCGACGTTGCGATCAAAGATCTCACATTGCCGAACGGCCTCGCCTTCTCTCCCGATGGCAAGACGCTGTACGTCGCAAACTTCGGGCCGCAACGTTTCGTGAAAGCCTATGACGTCGGAGCCCACGGCGCCGTCGGCAACGCTCGCACGTTGATTCAATACGGTCCGGAGGAGAAACGACCGGGCGGGCCCGACGGCCTCAAGGTCGACAGCGCAGGAAACATCTGGACCACCGGCCCGGGCGGAATCCGCATCGTCACGCCGCAAGGAAAAGTGCTCGGGCAGCTGGTATTGCCGGAGGTCGCGGCGAACCTCGCATTCGCCGAGCAAGGCAAGGTTGCTTATATCACTGCGACTTCCAGCATCTATAGAGTCGCGCTCCGCACGCCCGGCACGATGCCGCTGTATCAACGCTGAATCTGGATGGGAACGCACGATGAAAACATTTGACCGAGCCCTGCTGACGCAGCTCTCGTGTGCGCTGTTCGGCTCGCTGCTCTATGCGAGTGCCACGCTCGCGCAGCAGGCAGCACCACCGCAGCGGCCGAAACCCATCCTGGCCTGGTCGGCGCAGCCCGTGGAGGCAACGCCCTGGAACGCGCCCAACAAGCCGCATTGGAAACTTTCTGAAGTGCTCGCGAAGCATGCCGGTCAGCGCAGCTGGCAGGAAGACATCGTCAGCGATCGTGACTTCGTGGCGCGCTACATCTCCATGGCGCCCGGCGAAAAGACCCAGACGCATTTCTTCGCCGACGACCGCGTGTTCTGGGTGGTGCAGTCAGGCCGAATGCGCGTGAACATCGACGGCCAGGCGCCGTTCGAAGCGACCGCGGGATTTTTAGTGCAGGTTCCCTATCGCACGCCGTACAACATCGAAAGCCTGGGCTCCGAACCCTCGCTGCGTTTCGAAGTGATGGGCGCGCAGGCCGTGCCGTTGTATCCGCTCAACGAAACGCCGCCCGCGCTCGCCGGCAGGAAATATCTCAAGGTGAGCTACACCGGCCGCGGCGCTTATGACGAGACCAACAAACCATACATTGATTTCAGCAAAGACGTGGTTGCCGCCAATGGTCGCGGCGGCCCCTTCGTCAAGGACGACAAAACCTTCGCCAACATGATCCGCGGCCCTGGCCAGCCGCCGCCGCCTTCCACCAACCTCGGACATTTTCACGTCGGCTACTCCGAGTTCTGGCTGGTGCTGGAAGGCAGGATCGATTATTTGATCGAAGGCGTGCCCTTCTTCACCGCCGAGCCCGGCGATGTCGTCTATGCGCCGCAAGGACGCTGGCATCGCGCCAGTTTCGGCGGCACCGGCATGGCGACGCGACTCGCCATCAATCCACGCCCGGACGGCATGCACAACTTCCAGCCACCGCCGAACGAGTGAGGCATCGCACCCGCCTCGCCGCTCGCCTTTGTTTTCAGATGAGGAGCCACTGACGACGATTTTCACACGCTGATTCAAAAACAAACGTCTTGCAGGGGGATTCAATGACTACGTCTAATTCGCTACGCACTGCGATTCTGGCGATGTTGACTGCTGCAGCCATCACGGACGGACCCGCGGCACTGGCACAGGAAAACCCTCAACCTCCACCTACCAACAGGGCGGACTCCAAGTCGGACACGCAGGTGTCTGAACTGGAGACTGTCCTGGTCACGGGCACCAGCATCCGCGGCTCGGTGCCAGTCGGATCCAACATGGTTTCGGTCGGTCAGGATACGATCGAAAAGACGGCAGCGATCAATCTTTCCAGCCTGGTCAACACCGTACCCTCGATCTCGACCTCGGGCTCGCTGGCCCAGGGCGAGAATGTGTTCTCTTATTACTCGCCGCAGATTCACAGCCTCGCGGGCTCATCGTCCAACACCACGCTCGTAGTCGCCGACGGTTTGCGCATCCCCGGCGGCGGCACGCAGTTCAATCAGTCCGATCCGAACATCATTCCAATCTCCGCGATCGAGCGCGTGGAAGTGCTGGCCGACGGCGCCTCGTCCGTGTACGGCTCCGACGCGGTTGCAGGCGTGGTGAACTTCATCACTCGCCGCACCTTCGATGGCTTCGAGAGCAATGTCGCTTACGCCTTCGCCGATAGTTACGACACCGTGGACCTGAACATGATCTGGGGTCACAAGTGGGAGACCGGCGGCGTCTACTTCGCGAGCCAATACAACACGTCGAGCGAACTGATGGCGCGCGATCGCCCATTCACCAGTCGCGGCGACTATCGGCCGGTCGGCTCGAACAACAACAGCTTTCAGTGCAGCCCGTCGACCATGACGGTCACTGGTGTGTCGAGCGGAGCCGCGCCGGCAGGCGTATTTCTCTCACCGGACGCCGTGGCTCCGGTGCAGAACACACCGAGCAACGCGCCTTGTAACAACTCGCTCTATGCCACGCTGGTGCCCGAGCAGTATCGTTTGAACGGGCTGGTGAAGATCGTCAACGACTTCAGCGATCGGCTCACCGTCATCGGCATGGTGAATTTCAACCGACAGCGCACCGAATCTCCTCAGCCGCCGGGCGGAACGACCGGTGGGCTCACCAGCGTGACCGCCTTCGGACCGGGACAGGGCGTCCCCGGTCAAGCCAACCCATTCTTCAGAGCACCGGCGGGCGCGCCGAATGCAGTGCGCGAGAGTATCACCTGGCTGCCTGTACGTGACGACGGCAACTACGGTACTGCCGAGACGCAATCGGATGTCGCGTATGCCACGCTCAATATTTCTTATGACCTCGGTGCCGATTGGTTGGTGACGGTTGATGACGGCCTGGGCTGGAACCGATCCGCCGGTAACTCCATCAACAACTTCTGCCCCGCCTGCGCGATTCTCGCCCTCAATGGCACAGGGCAGTCCAACGGCAGCACCACCGCATCCGACATTGCCGGCCAGAATGTCATCGCGCTGAACCTGCCGCTGACCACGAGCAACGCGCTCGACGTCTGGAACCCGCCAGGCTCGAACCGCACCTCGCCCGCGGTGATGAGAGCCATCTATTCGTTGAATGCCGAGAACACCAACTTCAACACCACCAACCAGACGCGGGTGACGTTTCAAGGTCCGGTATTCGACTTGCCCGCGGGCCCGCTCAAGGTGGCGGTGGGTGCCGAATACTTCTGGCACGAGCAGACGCAAAAGATCTCGGGCAGCAACAACACCGGCCCGACGTCCACTGGCTCGAACTTCCGCGTTTATAACTACGACCGCAACGTCAAATCGGCGTTTGCCGAAGTGCTGCTGCCGGTCGTCGCGCCCGACATGAACGTGCCGTTCGTGCATCGGCTGGATCTGAATATCTCGGGACGCTACGACGAGTACTCGGATGTCGGCGAGACCAAGAACCCCAAGTACGCGTTCAACTGGGACATCACCGACGGCTTCCGGCTGCGGGGCAACTACGCCAGCGCATTCGTCGCCCCGCCTCTGGCAGTGATCGGCGATCCCTCGCAGGGTTATTTATATGCATCGGGCAGCGTCGGGCCGACGGGCACGATCAACGTTCCGGTGGCCAATTATCCGGAAGTCGTGAACGTACCGGGCGCGGTGGTACAAAACACCAGCACGCCCTGCACGGCCACCTCGGATGTTTGCACGATCGGCCAGGGCAACCTCGCCATGCGCCGCCAGCTCGGCGGCGGCTTCACTCACGAAGTGCCGCAGAAAGGCCGCAGCTGGTCGATCGGCTTCGACTTCGCTCCGGAATTCCTGCCGGGCTTCAGCAGCGCCGTCACCTTCTTCCATAACAAATACATCGGCGGCGTCAGCTCGCCGAGCCCGACGGCCATCGTCAACAATCGCGGCCTCAACAACCTGCTGACGATCTGCCCCAGCGGCTGCACACAGGCGCAGATCCTGGAGTTCGCGAACGTTGCCAACGGCGCGACCATCTCGGGCGCCGTACCGCCGACGGTGTATTACATGATCGACCAAAGCACGCGCAACGCGCTCAACCTGCTGCTCGAAGGCGTCGACGCGACGGTGAATTATGACTTCACGGTCGGCGCCTTGAACTTCACGGTGGGAACCGCGGCGTCGTACTTCACCAAGTACACGCAGAACTTCGGCGGCGGCACCGAGTTCGACATTCTCAACACGTCGGGCTTCAACACCACGTTCCCGTCGATCAAGTTCAAGAATCGCGCGCAGTTCGGCGTGGCGTGGAACGACGTATCGGTCGACCTGTTCTGGAATCACACCGGCGGCTACAAGAACTGGTCGTCCAGCAGCGTCAATCCCATCGTGGTCCAGGCCGGCATTCCCATCGGCGGCGGCGACACGGTGGATGCCGACAATACCTTCGATCTGCACGCTCAATACGCGTTCGGCGACAACCGTTTCAAAGGCTGGATCGTGTCGCTGGATGTTCGCAATCTCACGGACGAAGAGCCGCCGTTCTATAATGGCAATACTGGCGGCATTTTTGGCAACGCCACGGGCTGGGGCTATAACGGCTTTGTTTCCAACCCCGTGGGTCGCCTGGTGACACTCGGAGTGCGCGCACGGATGTGATGAAAGGACTTTGGCTGCGGGGTGTTCAACCCCGCAGCATTTGCATCACCAGGGCGCGGATCTTCTGATAATTGCTCGGCTTGAGCGGGCCGAGCACGCCATGCTGGCTCTCCGGAAGATGCGCGAGCGGATGGCCCTTGCTGCGGAAGACGAAGTGATCGAAGAACGCTTTCCACGCCTGTCGTTCCGCGGGCGGACGCTCCGCGATGGTGATCATGCTCAGTAGCAAAGCGACTGAAGGCGCGTCCGGACCCGCACTGAACGCGTCCCACCAGTAGTTCACCAAGGCGTTGAACGGACTGCGCGCCTCGACCTGGTGCCACCATAACTTCGGAATGTAAATCGCATCGCCTGGATGCAGCTCGGCCACCAGCGCCTGCTCTCTCACTTCGCGAAACAGCGGGTAGCGCTCGTCATCGACAGGTGCGGACGCGGCAAGGCTCACAGGCTGACCGGCCATGGTGTGATCGATCGGACCCATATAAAGCCGGTCGATGGTTTCTGGCGCGAACAACGTGAAACGACGCTCGCCTGCGACCACGCAGGCAATGTTGTCCATCGTGTCGTAATGTGCCGAGACATTCGATGCATGGCCAAGCCAGATGCGCGGCGTGATGCCCGGCTTGAGAATCGCCAGCTCATTCTCGGCCGCAAAGCCTGGCAGGTAGTGCTCGGTCGGCAGCGAGCCCACATACATCGTGCGCTCGCCGGTGCCGGTCGCTGTGGCGATGATGCGATCGAGCGCATCGCCCAGACGCATGCGAGCGCGCGAGAAGTTGAATCCGTGCAGGTTCTCGCCGTAGTAATACTTGCCTTCGATGCGAGGCTCGCCGACGAATACTTCGACTTCGCCAGCCGCGCCGAAGCGAGAGACGTAGTCTTTGAAATCGGACGAGGAGCGCGTGGCCGCTTGCACGACCGGCCACGCACTCACCAGCCCGCGTATCACGACGGGTCGACAACGCTCCGCGACCTCACGCAGAAATACGTCTGGGTCGGTGAGCTCCTCCGCGCCGATCTGTTTTGGCGTTGTCGTCACTACCTGCAGTCGGTTTTGAAACAAAGGTTGGCATTGAAAAACGGCAGCACGTGATTCTGGAAACGATCGCCGAGCCGGTTCGTATGGTTCCCGGAATAGACCTCGAACGTGTTCGCGATGCCATAGCTATCGAGCACGTCGTGCAGCTTGCCAGTGTCGGTACGCAGCCCATCCTGATCGCCCACATCCAAGGCGATGGCGCGATAGCGACGCAGGTTGGGGATGTACTGATGAACGAACGCGAGCGGCGCGTTCGCCGCCCATCTCGCCAGCACGTCCGGCTGCACCTCGCCCGCCTTGGTCGGCAGATCCAGGAACAGCGGCGGATTCTTCGGATTCGGCGACCATGCAGCCGCAGCTGCGAGCTGCGCACGCGCCATGAACGGCAGCTTGGCCGAATCTTCGGGACCCTTGATCTCCTCCAGCATCTTGTCCGTTTCCGCATTTGCGGGGGCGGCCGTGCGAGGCGCAAGACAGCACGGACTCATGATGTACAGGCTCCCGAACACATCCGCATGTTTCATGCCAATGCGCGTGGCGCCGTAGCCGCCCATGGAATGCCCCACGAGGCCGCGAGCTTTGCGATCGGGAATCGTGCGGTAGTGTGCGTCGATGTACGAGACGACGTCGTGGGCAATGAAATTCTCGAAGTCGCCGGTCGTGACCGAGCTCGAATACATCGAGCCGTTGTGCACCGTCTTGGAGTCCGGCAGCACGACGATCATTTCCTTCGATCCCTGGGCGAACGCACCTTCAATCGTTTGCGGAACATGAATCTCATGAGTCCACTGCTCGGCGCCGATGGAGTAGCCGTGCAACGCGTAGACGACCGGATAGCGGCGGCTCCGCTCTCGCTCGTAACTCGGCGGCAGGAACACCACCACGTCGCGCTCGACTGCATTGCCTTCGAGATTGCCCTCGACGGAGGCTGCATGAATCTTGATGGATTCAACTTTCACCGGCTTCGCGCCGGGAACGACGGGCGGCGCTTCGGTCTGCATCTGCGCAGACACGGGCGCCGAGATGGCTGCCGCTAACAGCACGGCAGCCGCAAAGATTACTTTCGTTCTCATTGTTTTCGTTGTCATCTCGTGACCTTCAGCTCCGTGGTTTCTCGTCCTTGAACAGCCGCGGCGCGAAGTCCTTGAGAGCACGACGCCACGTCTGCCATTCATGATCAGTGCCCGGCGACTCCACGTAGACGTGCTGAATGTTTGCGGCAACGAGATCCTGGTGGAATCCACGAATGCCTGTAAGCATTCGCTCAGGTTCCGCGGTGCCAACACCCAGCCACAGCACATGCACCTTCTTCGCAAACGCGGCTGCGTCGGCGAACGCACCGTTGTAATCGGTCTTCGGATCGAACTTCCGATCGCGCGGAGCCAGCAGCCCGGCAGCGCCACTGAAACCGCCGATGTAAGAGAACAGATCCAGGTGCCGCAAAGTGATGTGGAAGGTCTGCATGCCTCCCATGGACAGCCCCGCCATTACGCGATGGTCGCGATCGGCTACGGTCCTAAACGTTTTATCGACGAATGGAATCAGCGCCTGGGTCACGTCGTCTTCGAACGTCGTGGCCATGTCCTGCATGGCCTTGAGCATTTCCGGCGAGCCGAACGGCTTGCCTGACAGGTCCGGCGGCGCCTGGCCCGCACGCCGTGCGTAACCGTAAGCCATCACGACGATCATCGGCCTGCTCTCGCGAGCCGAGATCAGATTGTCGAGAATGAAATTCGCATGACCCTGGCGCACCCAGCCGGTTTCGTCTTCGCCGCCGCCGTGCTGCAGATAAAGCACCGGGTAGCGAGTCTTGGTGTCTGAATCGTAGCCCGGCGGCAGATACACCAGCGCATGGCGCCAGCTGCCGGTCACCTTCGATTGATACCACACCTCGCGCACCTGGCCGTGCGGCACATCTTGAATGGAATAATAGGTCGAACCCGGCTCCGGCACTTCCACTGCGCTCGCATGACGAGTGCCGCCGAAGTAAGCATGACTGCCGGGATCGGAAACATCCGCGCCGTCGACGATCAGCGTGTAGTAGTGCAGGCCCGGCACCAGCGGTTCGGTGGTTGCGGTCCAGAAACCATCGGGCTGTTTCTCCATATCGATTTTCGGTCCGCTCCAGAAGTTGAGCTTGACCTTGCTCGCCTCGGGCGCCTTGATACGAACCTGCACCCGCCCGGCCTCATCGACGCGAGGATACTGCGCGTCCCAAACATTGGTGCTTGCCGGATGAAACTCACCCGCAGCCGCCCAGCACCAGCTCGCGGCCAGTGCCAACACGATTCCCATCCATGCCTTCATGCCTGTCCCCTTGTGGCCCATCGTCGATTGCGAATTTCTGCCAGCAGCCGGATCTGACTCACGGAGCCGGCCATCGTGTACGCGAGCTGCAGATGACCGCTGCGAAACAAACGCAGCACGTCGGCATCGCCGAGCTCGCGCAATGCATCTCTACTTGCGGTGTACAACCCCTGAAGCACCAGCCGCTCGCCGCTGTCGAAGCTCAATGTGATGTCGATCGGTTCCACGATCTTCAAACTCACCAGGCTGCGAACGAATGCGGTGCTTTGTGCCGCTCCTTCATGCAAATGACCGAGCACGCGCTGGATGCGCCGCAGAGTCATGCTCGGCTGTAACGTGTCGTCGAACAGCGGTTCGCCTTCCGATTCGCTGAACCGGGGATGGGCGCGATCGATCAGGATGTGGTCGTCCGAAATGAAAAAGCCTTCTCGCTGCAGATTCAGCGGCTCGAATCCGCCGCGCTCGGCCACGTCGCGCAACGGCGCTTCGCCTTCCTTGAACCCCAGCATGACGCCCGGATAGAACGCGCCGCTCTTGGGGTCTTTGGAAAACAGCACCGGAAAGCACGCCGCCGCGGAAGCGAACTCCGCCGGCACGATTTGTATGAAATGCGGTTCAGGACCGGTTCGCGGCCGCAGCCGCAACCGCCCATGATCCTGCGGGTTGAGTCGTTCCAGGGTCGCTGCCATTGGTTATACCTGCTGCATACCGACTTCGACCACCTTGCGAATCAGCTCTCGATGTCGAGGCAGACCCGCGCGCAGCCGTTCGCTATTGATCATGTTGTCGCGCATGGCGCGCTCGGCGAGCTTCGCGTTGCCGGCCACGATACCCGGCTCGACTTCGGTTCGAAAACGCATGCCGTACAGAACGTATTGATAACTCGCGGCTGGAAACACTTCCTCGATGCGATCGAACTCGTCGTGATACCACGGCGACTGGTAGCGCCACAGCAGCAGCAGGTTTTTCAAACGTTCGGGAATTGTTTCCGGCAGACGGTTGTCCCGCCAGAACGCCGTGTCGTTGCGCTGTGTGAGCACGTAGTGCAGCTTCAGGAAGTCGATGATTCTTCCCCAGCGATACTCGGTGGTCGCGTTGAAACGCGCGGCCAGAACATCCATCACTTCGCGGCACACCGGCATCTGCTCGGCGATCAACTTAGCGGACATCTCGATCAGCACGATGGCCGATGCCTCCAGCGGCTCGAGAAATCCTGCGGCCAGTCCGACGGCGACGCAGTTACGTTTCCAATAGGTTTCGCGATGTCCGGAGCGGATCGGGATTCGACGCACCGGCAGATCTTTGCCACGCGGGCCGATGTAGGCACGCAGCTCGCGCTCGGCTTCGTCGAGAGAAATGTGCCGGCTGGAAAACACGTGGCCGATGCCGCGCCGGGTCGGCAGGCCGATGTCCCAGATCCAGCCCGCCGATTGCGCGGTCGAGATCGTGTGGGTCGGGATGGGACTGGATTCGCTCTCGTAAGGTACTTGCACCGCCAGCGCCGTGTCACAAAACAGCACGTCGCTCACGTCCTTGAACGGCACGCCCATGGTTTCGCCGATCAACAGCGCCTTGAAGCCGGTGCAATCGATGAACAGGTCGCCTTCGATCTCGCCCGCTTGTTCGGTATCGAGGCTGCGAATGTCGCCGTCCTCAGCGAGATTCACGCGACGGACGTCGGCGAGGACGTGGCGTACGCCCAATTTCTCACAACAATGTTTCTGAAGAAACGGCGCGAACTTGCCCGCATCCAGGTGATAAGCGTAATTGGCGACCGCCTCGTACTCGGCAGTCGCAATGGTTTTCGGCCCGAGGCCGTCGTCGCAGATGCGCCCTTGCGGACACACAGCATCGCAAAAGCTCAAGCCGCTGCCGCTGGCCAGCCAATGCGGCGCGAGATTGATATGAGAAAAACTCTGCGGCAGCATCAACGGGTGGTAGTAGGCATCGTCAGCCGTACCCGTCGTCCAGCGAGCGAACAGCGCGCCTTGTTTGAAAGCGGAGTCGCAGTGACGAAAGAACTCGGTCTCCGAGACACCCATGCGCAACAACGTGCTGCGCAGAGTCGGCCACGTGCCCTCGCCCACGCCGATGATCGGCGTATTCGGCGATTCCACCAGCGTCACGCTGAAGCCTGCGGACATACGGCTTCGCTGTCTCGCTGCAATCACACCGGCGGTGAGCCATCCGGCCGTGCCGCCGCCGACAATCACGATTTTTTGTACTGGTCGAACCATGTGCTCCCCCACGCAAGGTGGGGATGTCGACGCGAGGTCGACATCCCCCCCGGCACAAATTGACTACATGCGGAAGCGCGCCCCCAACGCGTACCGACGGCCGTATGCAAACACATCCAGCATCTGGTTGTCGAAGCGGCCATGCGTGCTCAGCGTTTCATCCGTGACATTCAATGCCTCGAAGAACACGGTGAGCTGGTCCGTAAATTGATAACTGGTGCTGAGGTCGATCTGCAGGCTCGAATTCACGAACGTGGGCTCGGCGCCGAACGCAGAGTTGTTCTGATTCTGGCCGAACTGCAGCAGATATTCATCGCGCCAGTTGCCGGCGACACGCACTTCAAAGCCGTTCTTGTCGTAGAACGCCACCAGGTTGGCCGAGTCCGCGAGACCGGTCACGGCGAAACCGCTTTGTGAGATGTCGTAACGGTTGTAAGGCTTGTCCGTGTCCACCAGCGTGACGTTGGCGTTGAAGCCGAAGCCGGTATCGCCGAACACGTGCTGCCACGCGAGCTCGAAACCATCCACCGTGGCATCCGGGCCGTTCACCCGCTGCGACACCGTGTAGATCGCGGGCTGACCGGTGGTCGGATCGATCACGCCGTTGATGGTCTGGCGCTGCGTGCCCTGCACGATGAAGTTCGTCACATCCTTGACGAAGTAATCGATCGAGGCATACGAATTCTGCTGGTAGTACCACTCCACCGCAAAGTCGAAGTTATCGGACAGGTACGGCTTCAGCGCGGGATTGCCGCCATTGGCCGTCAGCGCCCCGACACGTGGCAGCGCGCCCACGTTCAGCACTGGCGTCAGCATATTGATCGCCGGCCGCGTCAAGGTCCGCGATGCGCCGAAACGTGCGTGGACATCCGGCGTGATCTCCAGCTTCATATCGAGACTGGGCAGCAGATAGGAATAATCGCTGTCGGTCTTGATCCGCTGCGTCGGTGAGTACGTCGTGCTCAACAGCGTCGGATCGGCAGCACTGCGCGTCAACAGGACCGGCAGACGGCCGACACCGGCGGAAGAAACATCCGTGCGCTCGTTGCGCATGCCGGCGGTGAAGTGGAACGGTTTGCCGGCGAGCTCCACCAGGAACGACGCGCGCACGAACGCCGCCAGCGTCTTCTCCTCGATGTCCTGCACGCTGCCCGGATCGAGCGCCAGGTCGAGGCTGCCTCGATAGTTGCACAGGCCTTCGGTCGGCGTGTCCGGATTGCAGCCGCCATAGTTGAATCCTGGAATGTTGGTCTGCCAGGGATTGCCCAGGCCCTGCAAATATCCATACAACGCCTTCGGGTTGTACATCAGCAATTGCGACGGCAGCGAGCCGGCGCCGGAGAAGCCGGGAATGAATCCCGACGTGCCGATGGTGCCGCGATACAGGCTGGTGGGCACGATGACACCGGAGGTGCGGCCCGACGGCGTGCCGTAGCCGGAGTATGCCTGCCAGAAGTTGTTGGTGAATGTATTGCTCTGCTGCAGCGTGAAGTTGTCGTTCACGTAGGACAGGCCGCCATCGAGCTGGATGTCGTCTTGTTTCCAAGTCGCCGTGAAGCGCGCCTGTTTGAGCGTGTCGGAGTTCTGCTGCGAGGAGCGCACCAGCACGTGCGAACCGATGATGGACGGATCGAGCGCGCGCGACTTGTCGCCGGCCGGTCCGAACGTCGTCAGCTGCGGGAACGTATCGCTGCTGTCGCCGACCACTCGCACACCCAACGCTGTCCCCAGCGTGCCGCCGTAACCGATGTCCGCGCCGTTGAAGCCTTCACCGTCGGGGTTCTGCTCGCTCTTGGCGTAGGAAGCATCGATGTCCAGGCTCAGGTTGTCTGTAACATCGACCTTGAGATTGACGCCGGTCTGGTTGGTTTTGCGCACGCGGGTTTCGGCGCTGGCGTTCAAGTCCGTCGGCGAGCCGTTCTGAACGAAGTTGACCACCGTGCCGTTGTTGTCGAGCTGCACGTTGCGCAGGTCGTTGAGACCGAACCAAATGGCAAAGCCGTAAGTTTCCGTCTCCACTTTCTGGCGCGAATAGTTGTCGTCGATGGTGAGCAGCATGCGGTCCGACGGACGCCACTGGAATGCGATGCGGCCGTCGATGCGCTGGTCGGCCACCTGTGACTGCTCGGCGCCGTACTGCTGCTGCCACCAGCCCACCAGCGGTTTGCTGGCCTCCGGCGCAAGCTGGGCCGGCGTACACGTGGCCGTCAGCTGGCAGTTCGCGAAGCGGCCGCCTTCCCAACCGGATACGAACACGCGATTGGTGTCGGTCGAACGATCGGTGTAGATGGCGTCGACCAGGATGCCCATGGTCTCGTCGGCGAATGTATCGCTGAACAGTGCGCCCGCAGTCGGCTTGTATTCGTCGGCTTCATCCTGCAGCGAGCCCGAGGCGCTCGCGACGAAACGCGGTCCCGGCTGATCGAACGGCTTGGGGAACATGATGTTCACAGTGGCGCCGATCGAGCTGCTGGAAAGTGTCACATCGGGAGTCTTCATCACCGACAGCGCGCCGACGAAGTCGGCACCGACGGTGCTGAAGTCCACCGAACGACCGCCCGCCGCGGTGGAAATTCTGCGGCCGTCGTACAGCGTTTCGTTGAAGTCTCCACCGAAGCCGCGCACCGTGATGCCTTCCGGCTCGCCTCGCGTCCCGGCGCGTTGAATCGATACACCGGGCACTCGCTGCAACGATGCAGCGACGTTCGAGTCTGGGAATTTGCCGATGTCCTCGGCAGAGATCACGTCCACTACACCGGTCGCCTCGCGCTTCATATCCAGGTTGCGCTGCAGGGATTCCCTGATACCGGTAACAATTACTTCCTCGAGTTGACTGGTATTGCCGCTTCCCGCGCCGCTCTCTTGAGCCTGGACCGTCGTCGTTCCTGCTAGCGCTACCAAAACGGCGGTGCGCAAAACGGTACTCGTCCTCATTCGCTGCATTGTGATTTCCCCCTTTTAGGTCCGCCCCTGCGACGGGCGGTGTTTGCTAGTTAGCACCGAGTTTGGGTGCGGTCAATACTCAGACAAGAAATTGGATCAGTCGGGCAGCCGCGTTGATTTCTCGACAGTGAACTCCGCTGACTGCAGTTGCGCGGAATTGCCCGATGGCTGGCCCGAACCGATCGTGACTCGATGCTCGCCTGTAAAGATTTGTCGAATGCCATCACGCGTGACAAAACTCAGGTCGCGCGGCGACAGTTCGAACACGATGTTCCTGCGCTCGCCGGGCTGCAGCTCGAAGCGCTTGAAGCTTCGTAAAGCGACGCGCGGCGCGCCGTCGAAATCCGGCGGATCCAGATACAGCTGTGCAACCTCTTCACCCGCACGCTGACTGGTGTTGGTCACAGTGGTTGTCACTCGCAAACCATTTTCGGCGGCGCCCTTCACCGGCTCGATCTGCAGCGGGCCATATTCGAACGTCGAATAGCTCAAGCCGTAACCGAACGGATACACCGGCTCGCCCTGGAAATACCGATACGTGCGGCCCTTCATGGAGTAATCGCCGAAAGGCGGCAGATCCGCGACGCTGCGATAGAACGTCAGCGGCAAACGGCCGGCAGGATTGAACTTGCCGGAAATCACATTGCCGACGGCGAGCCCGCCCGCTTGTCCCGGATACCAGGCTTCGAGGATGGCCGCCGCATGTTCCTTGACCCACGAGAGGTCGAGCGTGCTGCCGTTCATCAGCACGACGATCAACGGCTTGCCCGTCTTGCGCGCCTGTTCGAGCAGCTTGCGCTGCTCGGCCGGCAGATCGATGGAAGTTTTATCGCCGCCCGAAAATCCTTCGAGCTCCACCTTCATCTCTTCGCCTTCCAGGTCGGAGGTCAGGCCGACCGCAGCAACGATGACGTCCGCCTGCTGCGTGGCTGCGGCGAAGTCCGCTTCCGGCTGTGAAGAAACGTGTTGCCACAGCAACTCGATGCCGCTGAGCAGGTGCGCTTCGCTGCTGACGCGAATCGGATAGCGCTGGCCCTTCTTCAAAGTCACCGGCACCAGGTCGGAACGCGTGCCCCACGGCTTGTGGCGCTGATTGACCAGCACCTTGCCATCGAACATCAACTCGCCAGTCGGCCCGCGAATGCCCAGCAGATACGAGCCCGACTCGGGCGGCACCAGAAATCCAGTCCACACCACGCGGTAATAGTCGGACAGCTGCGCGAATTCGTTGCCGCGCATGGCGACGCCGGGCTCGATGCGAGTGACGGCCGGTTTGCTCTTGAACTTTGTATCCTGCTTGGCGCGCTCGAAATAGGCAGAGGCAGGCACATAGCGTTTTGGAAATGTTTCATCGGCGTCGTAATAGTCCGCGCGCAGCCCTGGCTTACCATCGGGCGACAGCAGCGCCGACACCGGAACCGTATCGCCATCGGTAATCGAGGGGCCGGACGGCACGACCGTAATGTTTGCTTTCGGCAGCGCCTTGCGCAGGCCGTCTGCGAGCGATATCGGCGGGCTGGACAGTTGCGACGAGTAGTTGCCACGGAGCACGCGAATTGCCTGCGCGTGCGGGCCGATCACCGCAATCCGCTCGGTTCCCTTGAGCGGCAGAATGCCGTCGTTCTTCAGCAGGACCAGGCTCTTCTCGGCGCTCTTGAGCGCCAGCGCCTCGTGTTCGGGTGTAACGAGCGGCAATGAAGCCGCCTTGAGCGGCGGCCTGCCAACTAGGCCGGGCAGATCACCCGTGCGGTAGCGGGCCGAGAACAATCGAATCAACGCGCGATCGATATCTTCGACGCCGATCAGGCCGCGTTCATAGGCTTGTTTGTATCGATCGCCGAGCCCGCCGGCATCGAACAGCGTCGCGCCATTACATTCATTGTCGACGCCCGCCTTGAGCGCCACCGCCGCGGCTACCGCCGGATCGGGCGCGTACTTGTGATGCTCGCTGATGTCACGAACGGCATCGCAGTCCGATACCACGTAGCCGCGGAAATTCCAGGCGTTGCGCAATCGATCCTGCAACAGCAGATCGCTCGCGCAGGCCGGCTGCCCGTTGACGCGGTTGTACGCGCACATGATCGAGCCGGCGTGGCCTTCGACGATCGCTGCGCGAAATGCGGGCAGATAGGTATCTTCGAGATCGTGCAGAGAGACGAACACGTTGGCTTCGTGCCGTGTCGATTCGGGGCCGCTATGCACGGCGAAGTGTTTCGGCGAAGCCACGACATCCGGCAGATCGGGATTCGGCCCCTGCATGCCTTGCACATACGCGACGCCCAGGCGTGCGGTCAGGAACGGATCTTCACCATATGTTTCCTGCCCTCGGCCCCAACGCGGATCGCGAAAGATATTGATGTTCGGCGACCAGGTGTCGAGACCGGTGCCGATGCGCCCGAGCCGCCCCGTCTTGCGTCCGAGCGCATGCAGACCACGCACTTCGACGCTGATCGCTCCGGCGACCTGCTGTACCAAGGCTTCATCGAAGGTCGCCGCGAGCCCGATCGGCTCGGGAAAATTGGTGGTGGGCACCGGGCCGAGCGCGCCGTGCAGCGATTCGGTCCACCAGTTATAGGCAGGAATTCCGAGTCGCGGAATTTCCGGCGCGACGTTGACCAGCTGATCCAGCTTCTCCTGCAACGTCAGCTGCCCGACCAGCTGCGCCGCCATCCGATCCGCTTGCGCACGCGCGTCGTCCGCCGCTGCGTTCGATATGCAGGCCATTGTTATGACGCACGCGCCCAGCACGTGCCAGGCTGAATTGATCAACCGCACAGATTCCCCCGCAAACAACTCACGGTCGGCGATCGCTCGAAACGAGCGCCGACTCCGGAGCACGCGCTGAACTTACACGTTTTTATTCCTACAATCTACTTTATTAATAAAAGTATACCGGCCGCTGATGGACAAAACCGCCCGGAGTGCCAGACAGTGCCTGACAAGACATTCTTTTATTGGTAGTATTTTCTTCAGTAATAAAACTACCAGCGCTCACGCCCCGGGGGGATTTCCGATGAACTTATCGCGACGCCAGCTGATTGCCGGTGGCCTGAGTCTTTGTGCGTTACCCGGCGCCCCGCTCATTGCGCGCGCGGCCGAGCCCGATCGCTTCTCCCCCAGCTGGTCCTCGCTGATCGACAACTATCGAGTGCCCGACTGGTTCCGAGACGCCAAGCTCGGCCTGTGGGCGCATTGGAGCGCCCAGTGCGTGCCTGAAACTGGCGACTGGTACGCCCGGAGCATGTATCTGCAAGGCCATCCGGACTATGAACACCACGTGCGCACCTACGGCCATCCCAGCGTCACGGGTTTCATGGAAATCGAGAATCTGTGGCGTGCGGAACACTGGGAGCCGGCCGCGCTGCTCGATTTGTATCAACGCGCCGGCGCGAAATATTTCGTCGCGCTCGCCAATCATCACGACAACTTCGACGCCTACGACTCGCGCTATCACCAATGGAACTCCATGCGAGTCGGCCCTCGACGAGACATCGTCGGCACTTGGGCAAAGCTGGCTCGTGAGCGCGGCCTGCGCTTTGGCGTGAGCAATCACTCGGCGCACGCGTGGCACTGGTATCAGCCGGCCTATGGATACGATCCTGTGGGCCCGAAGGCCGGCGTGCGTTACGACGCCTTCAACCTGCGCAAGGAACAGGGCCGCGGCAAGTGGTGGGAAGGCCTCGATCCTCAGCAACTCTACACCGGCCCGAACATGGTGATGCCCGATGGCATCACTACGCTGGAAACCGCCAATGCCTGGCACGACAACAACGATCGCGCCTGGGACGAGAAGGCGCCAGCAAACAATCCGGCCTTCACTCGCAACTGGCAGCTTCGCTGCCGCGACCTGATCGATAAATACCAGCCGGACCTGGTGTACTTCGATAACTCCGGCCTGCCGCTGGAGCAAGCGGGTTTGGACATCGCCGCGTATTACTACAACCAGAGTGCTCGTGCGCATGGCGGCGCGGTGGACGCAGTCATCAACGTCAAGATGGTGCCGCAGGAACGGCGCCCGGCCGTGGTCGAAGACGTCGAACGAGGATTTCGCGAGTCGATCGAGCCGCTGCCCTGGCAGACGGACACGTGCCTGGGCGAGTGGCATTACAAACGTTCGCTGTTCGACAACCACCAGTACAAGTCCGCCAGCAGCGTCATTCAGCGCCTGTGCGACATCGTCTCCAAGAACGGCAACTTGTTACTTTCCGTGCCGCTGCGTGCCGACGGCACCATCGACGCCGACGAGCGCGCCATTCTGGAAACCATGGGTCAGTGGATATCGGCTAACGGCGATGCCATCTACGGCACGCGGCCTTGGCGCACCTTCGGCGAAGGCCCCACCCGCGTCGCCGGCGGAATGTTTGGTGAGAGCAAGAACGCTGCCTTCACTCCTCGCGACATTCGCTTCACCACCAAACGCGGCGTGCTCTATGCCATCGCGCTCGGCTGGCCCACCAACGGCGAGCTGACGATCACCAGCCTCGGCCAGGACTCCGCGTTGGCTCCCGGCAGCATCGAAAGCGTCGCCCTCGTTGCCACTAACGAGCAGCTGAGCTTTCGGCGCACTCGCAGTGGTCTCACGGTGCGATTGCCGGAAGGCCTCGCAGGCAGCTTCGCAATCGCATTGAAAGTGCACGGCCCGGGCCTCGCCTGACAGGAAATTGCCCATGATGGACGCTGTTGTTTGCAGCTCGCCCGGCCGCCTGGAGTTGGTCCGCAAACCCGTGCCGGTGCGCGGCGCCGACGAGGTGCTGATCCGAGTGAGACGAGTCGGAATCTGCGGCACCGACATGCACATCTTCCGCGGCACGCAGCCCTATCTCACATATCCACGCGTGATGGGACACGAGATCGCCGGAGAAATCGAAGAAGCACCAGCGGGCTCGCATTTCAAACCGGGCGATCCCGTTTACGTCATGCCTTACCTGTCGTGCGGCAAATGTTCCGCGTGCCGCAAGTCACGGCCGAACTGCTGCCGAAACATCGAGGTGCTGGGCGTTCATCGCGACGGCGGGCTGGCCGAGTACCTGGCGATTCCTAAAGGCTTCGTTTGCAGCGCCGAAGGCATTACGCTGGATCAAGCGGCCATGATTGAGTTCCTGGCGATCGGCGCGCACGCGGTCGAGCGCGTCGACATTCAGAGATCCTCTCGTGTGCTGGTCATGGGCGCCGGCCCGATCGGCATCGCGGCGGCATTGTTTGCTATGAACCGCGGCGGAACAGTGACCGCACTGGACAGTCGCGAAGACCGGCTCGCCGTGTGCCGAGACGTGCTCAAGATCGATAGTGTAGTCACGGCCGATCAGCACGCCGCCGAGCGGCTTCAACAATTGTCACAGGGCGATTTTTTTGACGTCGTGTTCGATGCCACTGGTAACCGCGAGGCCATGGAAGCGGGCTTCTCGTACGTTGCGCACGCCGGCAGCTACGTCCTGCTCTCCATCGTGAACGGCATGATTGCGTTCTCCGATCCCGATTTTCATCGCCGCGAGATGACGCTGCTGGGCAGCCGGAACGCGACGCTGCGCGATTTCAACCGCGTGATTCAAGCGATGCGCGACGGCCATGTGCCGACGCAGGCGCTGAACACCCATCGAGCCAAGCTGACCCAGCTCGCGGACGTGCTGCCGACCTGGATGAATTCGGCCACCGGCGTCATCAAAGGCATCATCGAATGCTGACGCGCCCTACTTCGCCGCGTTGACGATCGCGGTTTGGACATGGCAGTGGCGCGTCAAGGCTCCAGCATCACCACCGCTCCGCCCGCCGGCGCGAGTTTCAATTCGAGGACATCGCGAGATGTAACGTTGCGTTCGGTACGACCCACATCGTTGGCAGTCGCGCCATCTTGCCAGATCGTCGCGCGATACTTCCCCCGCGGCAGGAAGCGCAACGATACTTTCTGTGTGCGCCCCTCCTCGGCTGTCATCGCTCCGATGAACCACGTGTTCCCTTGACGCCGGGCCAGCACGATATCGCGGCCAGGTTCTCCAGACAGGAAGCGTGTTCCATCCCAAGCGGTGGGAACGCGCCGAATGAAATCGAAACCGGCGGCGTCTTTATATGCATCCGGATCGTCGGACACCATTTGCAGCGGGCTGTCATAGACGACGTACATTGCCAGCGCCTGGCCGCGCGTGGTCTGCACAAACGGCATCTCGGCACGAACCTCAAATGTGCCCGCAGTACGGTGGCGGAAACCGCCGGGCGTGTAGTCCATGGGCCCGGCCAGCATGCGCGTGTACGGCAGCATCAAGTTGTGTTGCGGCGTCACTCGCTTGTCCATCTTGTTCCACTCCGCTCCCAGCACGCCTTCCTGGGTGATGAAGTTCGGATAGGTCCGCTGCAATCCGGCCGGAATGTATGCACCGTGCAAGTCCAGCAGCAAGTGACGTTTCGCTGTGGCGCTCGCGACGCGTTGATAGAACTCGACCATGTCCTGATCGTCGCGGTTCATGAAGTCGATCTTGACGCCCTTGATGCCCCAGCGTTGATAGGTATCGAGCACTTCATCCATGCGTGGCGCAACGTGTTCCCAATGCGCCCACAGAATCAGGCCGACGCCTTTGTCTGCCGCATATCGCACCAGCTCCGCCATGTCGATGCCCTCGGCGGCACGCGTGATGTCGTTGGTCGGCAAAGCGTCACAGCACGGACCTGCGCCTAACGACCAACCAGCATCGATCAGGTAGTACGCGAATCCTGAAGCCGCAGCGAAATCGATGAAGCGACGATAAGTCGTCACGTCCGGCTTCACACCGGCGAGCGGGCCGGACCACCAGTCCCAGGCTGTTTTTCCCGGCTTTACCCAGCTGAAGTCATCCGCCGGGGGCGGATTCAAATTGCCAATCAGCGGGGATGCGATCAGGTCGCCGGCACGATTTCCCATCATCACCACGCGCCAGGCGGTGGTGAGCCCGCCTTTGGAAACGAACGCGGGTCCGGGCCGCTTTGGCACAGCCGAGAGCCGTACACGCAGCGACTCACCTTCTCGCCACAACGATGCGCCGGTGTAACCATCCAAGTGCGCTTGCGTGATCGCAAAGTGAGTACGGCCGGAGCGCGTGGCGCAAACCATCGGCACGTCGTACCCGATGTCCGTGCGCAGCTGCGACAGCGGCAATGTTTGAAACTGAGTCTCGTGCGCCTCGTTTTTCGGCGTGACGATGCAGGAAGAATGTTCGGGGAGGGCAAACGCCGTCCGTTCCCCTCGCAGGCTTACCGGCGCCGAGTCTTCGATCCGATAGCGAAATGCGACACCGTCGTCGTAAGCACGCACGTCGATCTTCAGCCGACGAGCCGCATCGCCCTGCTCGCGAAACGTAAACGTTGCGCCGTGATAGCGATCGCGCGCGCTGGCAGCTTTGGTCGCGATGAGCGGAATCGTGCGATCGACCTGCTCGTCTGCGCGCTGTTCGAGCTCGAGATCGTTCAGCTCCGGCGCGCCATCGAACTCCAGCCCCAATGCCGAGGGAGCAATCACTGTCTCGCCGTTACGGGAGACCGAGAAGCGGCTCGCGTCCGCTTCGATGCGAATGGCGATTCGGCCATCGGGAGACTTGACGGTCTCGCTGCTTGCCAGCGCCGATGTGCTGACCAGTGTGGCTGCAAACGTCGCGACCAGCGCGGCAATTCCCCGAGAAACAGTCTTCGGAACGCGGTACATGCTCGTGTGTATTTTTTCACCGACCCCGTCGACATGCTAAAGACAACATGCTCCATTGCCAATAAAAATATTTTCCTTAATGAAAACATGCGGTACTGTGCCGGGCAGGCTCGCCGTACGAGGTGCACCTTGCAGCCATTGACAAGTCACGTCGTTCGCGACCAAAGTTTGCTCGCGACGCGCATTGGAAGCGCGTCCGAATATTCACCAGGAGCCCACATGGATGTTGAGCTTTGCGACCTCTCACGGTCGTGGGCACCTCGCCTGCCCCCAACAATCTCCGCCCGTTTGCACTGAATCCTGCAGCAGCACTTCGAGGAGGTTCGACGCCCGAAAAATTGGTAGCGGTATCTTTCACAACCGAGGAGACGATCCAATGAAACGAGCAGCAAGGGAAAACGCTGGATTCCTGGGGTGGGCCATGGCCATGCTGGCCTTGTTCATCGCCGGCCTGGCAACGGACGCTTTCGCACAGGGGACTTCAACGATCGTGGTTCGCGCACGCGGCACCGCCGGTGGCGAATCGATTTCGCTGCGGGTGGATAACAGCACTGTGGCCACCTGGTCGCTGACCACCAGCTATCAGAGCTTCAGCGCATCGACCAGTCTCACCGGCAGCGTCTCGGTGGCGTTCACCAACGACGCCAGCGGCCGCGACGTGCAGGTGGATTACATCATCGTGAATGGCGAAACGCGCCAGTCGGAAAATCAAAGCTCCAACACCGGCGTCTACGTCAACGGCAGCTGCGGCGGCGGCTCCAACAGCGAATGGCTGCATTGTAACGGCGCCATCACCTATGGCCCGGTTTCAAATTCAGCCAACAGCATTGCGGTTCGTGCACGCGGCACGGCGGGTACTGAGTCCATCAGCTTGCGCATCGACAATACCTATGTTGCCACCTGGACGCTGACGACCGGCTACCAGGACTACACTGCTTCGACCAACCTCACCGGCTCGATCACGCTCGCATTCACCAACGACGCCACCGGTCGCGACGTGCAGGTGGATTACATCGTCGTAAACGGGCAGACACGCCAGGCGGAAGCGCAAAGTTACAACACGGCGTTCTACACCAACGGCAGTTGCGGCGGCGGCGGCTACAGCGAATGGATGCACTGTAATGGCGTCATCGGCTTTGGCACCGTGTCGGGCGGCGGCGGCCCCGGCCCGCTGCCGACGATGTTCGTCGGCAACATCACGACCAACGGCGCAGTCCGTTCCGACTTCATCCAGTACTGGAACCAGCTCACGCCGGAGAACGAAGGCAAATGGGGATCGGTCGAAGCCACTCGGGATGTTTATAACTGGAGCGGCCTGGACCGCGCCTACAACTACGCCATCGAGCACAACATTCCCTTCAAGCAGCACACCTTCATCTGGGGCAACCAGGCGCCGAGCTGGATCAATTCGCTGAGCGCGAGCGAACAGGCTGCGGAGATCGAGGAATGGATTCGCGATTACTGCGCGCGTTATCCGAAGACGGCGCTGATCGACGTGGTCAACGAGGCCACGCCGGGACACGCGCCCGCCGGCTTCGCGCAGAACGCGTTCGGCAGCAATTGGATCATTCGTTCTTTCCAGCTCGCCCGGCAGTACTGCCCAAATGCCGTGCTGATCCTCAACGACTACAACGTGCTGAGCTGGGACACCGACAAGTTCATCCAGATGGCGACACCGGCGGTCAACGCTGGCGTGGTCGACGCGCTGGGTGCACAAGGCCACGGTCTGGAGGGCCAGTCACTGAGCAGCATCCAAAACAAGCTCAATCAAGTCGCTGCACTCGGTCTGCCGATCTATATCACCGAGTATGACGTTGCCCGCACCAACGATCAGGAACAGCTGCAGATCATGCAGCAGCAGTTCCCGCTGTTCTACAACCACCCTTCCGTCGCAGGCATCACGCTGTGGGGTTATGTAGTCGGCAGCACGTGGGTGAACGGCAGCGGATTGATACAAAGCAACGGCACGCCGCGTCCGGCGATGACCTGGCTGATGAATTACCTGGGCCGCTGACAGAACTCGCAGCCCAGTTGCTGACGCCCTCTTCGGAGGGGCGTTTTTGTTCTGCTCTCAGCGGAAGCTGACCCAGTCGACTTCGATGTCTTTGCCGCCTGCCTGGGTAACAAACAGGTCGTGGACGCCAGCGGGAACGTTCTTGGCCGCCGCACGTGCAATGTTCCAGGCCGCTCCCTGGGCGACATCGATGCGACCGACGACCGGCCCGTCTGGTTTGTCCAAACGAATTTCGAGCGCGCCTGCGCCTGCCGCCTTCGCGCGGACTTCAACCGATTTGTGCGCGCTGTTGCCGAAGTCGACTTCGTTGAATCTCACCCAGGACTTGAGCGCGCTGAACGTCGTCTTCCAGCCGGCGTGCGGATTGGCGTCGTCCAGAAACGAAACCGCGATCCCCTCCCCGCTGGTCGCACTGTAACGATCGATCTGAATCTCGCTGTTCGCCTGCACGAGCCCGACGCCCCGCAGCGTCGGAATGACTTTTTGGATCGTGCCATCGGCATTGAAGAACAGCTTGTCCGCCCGGATCGCGCGGTTTTTGTCGAAGGAAGGCGAGAGGTCCTTGTCGTGGTAGAAGAGGTACCACTGGCCCTTGTAGTCGATCAGCGAGTGGTGAACCGTCC
>CAMLEO010000086.1 GCA_946478975.1 uncultured Steroidobacter sp. | reverse complement strand
GTTTCAGAGCGCGGCGACGATTCGCGTCGCCGTGGCCGATCTCACCGCCGGCCTGCCGTTGATGAAGGTGAGCGATCGCTTGACCGACATCGCCGAGCTGATCGTGCAGGAAACATTGTCGCTGGCTTGGGCGCAGATCACGGCGAAGCACGGCTTGCCGCGTTACGTCGACGATCATGGGACGATGCGTACCGCGAGCATGATGGTCGTTGCTTACGGCAAGCTCGGTGGGCTGGAGCTGGGTTACGGGTCGGATCTCGACCTGGTGTTTCTGCACGATTCCAGCGGCGATGCCGCCCGCACGGATGGAGCGCAGGTCGTCGAGAACACAGTGTTCTTCCAGCGGCTCGGGCAGCGGCTGGTGCATCTGCTGACAGTGCATACGTCGGCAGGGCGTTTGTATGAAGTCGATACGCGACTCAGGCCGGGCGGCAACCGAGGGTTGCTGGTGCAATCGATCGCGTCGTTTCGCGATTATGAGTTTCGCGAGGCGTGGACTTGGGAACATCAATCGCTGCTGCGAGCCCGCGCGATCGCCGGCGAACCGGGGCTGTGCGAGCAGTTCGAGCAGGCGAGAATCGAAGTGCTGCGCAAGGCGGTGAGGCGCGATGACCTGAAAGATGAGGTCCGCAAGATGCGCGAGCGCATGCGGGAAAATCTTTCCAAGGCGCGGCCGGGGCAGTTCGACATGAAGCAGGACGCGGGCGGCGTCGCGGACCTGGAGTTCCTGGTGCAGTTTTGGATGCTGCAATGGGCGGACCGCTATCCAGAGATCGTCACGTTTTCGGACAACATCCGGCAGCTGGAGAGCCTGGCGTCGGGCAACCTGGTGCCGCAGGCCAGGGTGGATTTCCTGGTCGATACCTATCGCAAATACCGCCAGCGCATGCACCGCCTGACCCTGGACGGCGCCCGGAATGTGGTCAGCGACACGGAATTCGTGGCCGAGCGGCAAGGGGTGGTGGAAGTTTGGCAAGAGGTCATGCGCGAGGCGGGCGATCTGCGATAATTGCCGTCTTCCGTTTAGCCAACCGTGTAATGCAGCCATGTCGACGACCGAACCTGCCGCCAAGCTGATTCAGCCCAACGCCCAGAACCAGTACACGGTGACTGCGGCGGACCTGCCCCTGTCGTGCCCCATGCCCGGCATGCACCTGTGGAACTCGCATCCGCGCGTGTACCTGCCGATTGAGAAGACGGGCTGGGCGAAGTGCCCGTACTGCAGCGCTGAGTACACGCTGAGCCGGTGATGGCCAAAACGTTAACCACCACGCCGGCCAGTGACGAGTTCCTCATGCCTGGTGAGTTCGAAGCTCACGATGGCTGTTGGATGCTGTGGCCCGAGCGGCCGACGAACTGGCGGCTCGGCGCCAAGCCTGCGCAGAAAGCTTTTGCCGCTGTGGCGACTGCAATCGCCACTGGCGAGCCGGTGACTGTCGGCGCATCACGTGCGCAGTTCACGCAGGCGCGGGCCATGCTTCCGGATGCCGTGCGCGTCGTGGAGATGTCGAGCGACGATGCGTGGATGCGCGATGTCGGGCCGACGTTTGTCGTGAATCGACGAGGCGAGCTGCGCGGAGTCGATTGGGTGTTCAACGCCTGGGGCGGCATCAACGGCGGTTTATATTTCCCTTGGGACCAGGACGACCTGGTCGCACGCAAGGTGCTCGAAATCGAAGGTTGCGATCGCTATCGCGCGCCGTTTGTTTTGGAAGGCGGCGCAATTCATGTCGACGGCGAGGGCACGCTGATCACGACCGAGGAATGTCTGCTCAGCCCGAACCGCAATCCGCACCTCGACAAAGGCCAGCTCGAAATCCTGTTGCACGAATACCTGGGCGTCACCAGCGTCGTGTGGCTGGGCAAAGGCGTCGTCGATGACGAGACCACCGGCCACGTCGATAACTTGTGTTGTTTCGCGCGTCCCGGCGAAGTGATCCTCACCTGGACCGACGACAAGAAAGATCCGCAGTACAAGGTCTCCCAAGACGCTTACGAACGTTTGATGGAAGCGCGCGATGCGCAGGGCCGGCGCTTCAAAGTTCACAAGCTGCAGCAGCCGGGTCCGTTGAAGCGCACGCGCGATGAATCGTTGGATGTGGATGTCGCCGAGGGCGGCGCGTCGCGCAAGCCGGGCGAACGATTGGCCGGCTCGTACGTCAATTTCTATATGGGCAACTCGACGATCGTGATGCCGCTGCTGGATCCGAAGCGCGATGGCGCCGCGACCAAGGCGTTGCAAAAGATCTTTCCGGACCGACGCATCATCGGCGTGCAGGCGCGGGAGATCCTGCTCGGCGGCGGCAACATTCATTGCATCACCCAGCAAGTGCCAGCACGCAAGCCGCCGGCGAAACGCAAGGCTTGATCGATGGCAGCGCCGCGCGTCAGCAAAGAGAAATTCAAGCGCGACCTGCCGGCGCTGCGTGACGAGTTGCTGGACCTGCAGCTGAAGCTGCACACCGATAAATCCTGCGCCGTTGCGGTCATCATCATCGGCACGCCGGCCGCGGGCCGCAGCGAGACCGTCAACGAATTCCTCGAATGGCTCGATCCCAAGCACATTTCGGTGCATGCGCTCGGGCCTTCGGATCACGAAGACAAGCGACGGCCGACGCTGTGGCGCTATTGGCAGAAGCTGCCCGCGCGCGGGCGGATGACGTTCTTTTTCGCCGGCTGGTACAGCGACCATTTGCATCAAACGACGCACGACGCCGATGCCGGGCATGACAAGCGCACGGCGCAAAGAATCCTGCAGCTGGAGCAGATGCTGGTGCGAGACCGCGTGCGCGTGGTGAAGATTCATCTGTACACGGATGAGAAAACTCAAGCCCACCGCCTTGCCCGACTGCGAGCAAACAAGCTGACCCGCTGGCGCGTGACCAAGGAAGATCGCTGGCAGGCAAAACATTTTCGAGCCGTGCAGCGAGGCATGCGCGCATGCATGAAAGCGACGGATCACGAGGCCGCGCCGTGGCACTCGATCGACGGTACCGATGAAGAGTATCGGTTGCTCACCGTCGGCAGGATCTTGCGTGACGAGATTCGTGCGGGGCTCGCGCAACCCGTTCCGAAACCCACCCAGTGGCCGGAAGAAACGCCGAAGAAACTGCCGATGCTCAAAGTCGAGCAGCCCGAGCACCCGCTCGACGAAGACGAATACGAGCGCCAGCTGGAAACGTGGCAGGGGCGCTTCGCACGGCTGGTGCGCAAGAGTCGCTTTAGCAAACAAGGACTGGTGCTGGCCTTCGAAGGCATGGATGCAGCGGGCAAGGGCGGTGCGATTCGCCGCATCACTCACGCGCTCGATGCCCGACAGTACCAGGTCGTGCCGGTATCGGCGCCCACTCCCGATGAGCTGTTATATCCCTACTTGTGGCGCTTCTGGCGCAATGTGCCGGAGCGCGGTTCGATCGCGATTTTCGATCGCACCTGGTACGGCCGCGTGCTGGTGGAGCGCGTGCGCGGGCTCACTGCTGAAGTGGACTGGCAGCGTGCGTACGCGGAGATCGTCGAGTTCGAACGGCAGCTCACCGAGCATGGGCTGCGAGTCGCGAAGTTCTGGATGGCGGTCAGCAAGGAAGAACAGCTGCGACGCTTCCAGGCTCGCGACGAAGATCCGTTGAAGCGTTTCAAGGTCGATCGTGAGGACTGGGCGAATCGTCGCTACTACGACGCGTATCAGTGCGCGGCGGCTGAGATGATCCGCCGCACCGACAGCGACGACGCGAAATGGACGGTGGTGCCGGCGGACGACAAGCGTCAGGCGCGATTGTTCGTTCTCAAAGCGGCCTGCGAAGCCCTCGAACGCTGAAGATTTCGCGCACGGCGTTTTCTCACATCGCTGGGCGGCGCGCCCACCACTCGTTTGAATGCCCGGCTGAACGCCGCGTCGGACGCGTAGCCCAATCTTCCTGCCGCTTCCGAGACCGTCATTCGCTGCGATTCGATCCACATCGTCGCCAGGCGAATGCGCCACTGGAGCAGATAGCGCGCCGGTGTTTGTCCCATCAGTGCGGTGAAGCGTTCGGCAAACAAAGAGCGTGACATGCCGGCGGCGCTCGCCAGACTTTCCACCGTCCACGGATGACCGGGCTTGCGATGGATCTGCGCCAGCGCCAGGCCGATGTTTGGATCGCGCACGCCGGCTAGCCAGCCTCGCAGGTCGGAGCGGCGCGTTTCGATCCAGGCGCGAATGATCAATGTGACGACGACATCCGCGAGCCGCGCCATCACCGTCGCGGTGCCGATGCGAGTTTTGGAAACTTCGCGCGCCATGATGTCGAGCAGCGTCGGCAGCGAGTCGGATTGCTCCGCCTTGCGCACCACCAAACAATCGGGCAGCAGTTCGAGCAATGGATGCGCCGTCGGGCCTTCGAAACGAATCGTGCAGCACACGAGCAGCGTGCGCTTGCCGCCGCCGCCGCCGGAGAGGTGATAGACAGCATCGCCGATGAGCTCGGTCTGGATGGATTCCATCGGATCGATGCGCGTGCGCTCGTCATCGGCCATCACGTGTGCAGTACCGTGAGGTAACAACACCACGTCGCCGGGGTTGAGTCGAATCGGCTCGTGCTTGTCCTGCCACAAGATGACGCCGCCTTCGACGATGAAATGAAAGCGCACGCCGTCCTTGTGAGGCACATGCAGGCCCCAGGGCGCGGTGAACTCGCTGCGGCCGTAGTCGGCTTTGGCCAGCCGCAGGTCCTGCAGAATCTCACTCAACGGGTCGGCGGGATCGATGTCGGGACGAAAGGTGCGGGCGACGCTCATCGTGGCGACGACAGCCGGCAATTGCTCCCTGCATTGCCGGCATTTCCGCCATCCATGGCGGTCACGATTTGCGGTGTTTTTGGCAGCATGGTCGGGCTCATGGAACATAAATGCAGGAGGGATATTTGACTGATGCCCTGCATCCTGACCATGACCGATCGTCGATATCACATGCTCATTCGTCCAAAACGTCGGACGTATCAATCGGCGCTCTACGGCGCCTCGAACACGGTTACCAGCCGCGCTTCATGCCGAACAGAAACACCACGTCGGGGGAATGTTCGACGGCGATGTCTTCGCTGACGCCGATGTTGAGCAGCCAGCCGGAAGCGAAGCGATAGTCGCCGCCGACCGTGAGTACGATAGCTTCGCTGAGAAAATCCAGGTCGCTGTCGAACGCGGCGGTGTGCGCATCGATCTGCGCTTTGAGAGAAAGGCCGCGCCACACGCGGCCGCTCAGGCCGGCCATGCCGCTCCACACGACGCTCTTTTGCTGGTCGGGGAGGAGATCGCCTTCGCCGAGCCAAGTTACGGCGGCCTGGCCGAACACGGACCAGTTGCCATCGAAGCGGTGGTCGCCGGCCAGAGTAAAAGAAACATCGGTCGCGCCGCTGCCGGTGAACTCGTCGGCATCGCCGGTCGGCAGCTTCACGCCGAGCCAGGCGGACAACGCCGAATCTTCCGACGCGGCCACTTTATATCCAAGCGCAGCTTGCATATCCGCAAGGCCGGCTGCGGACGAGGTGAAGCTGATCCGCTGCGATCGATTGCGGGCGTAAGTGATATTGATGGCGTCGGACGGCAGCTGCGATCTCGCGCCGTCCGGCAGCCCGAACGTGTCGTGCCAGCTGTCGATGAAGCTGTCGAGAGTGCCGGCGCCGGTGTAGCGGTAGGGCAGCTGCAGTTGCAAAGCGAGGCGATCGGAGAGCGGCTTTTGCAGAGTCAGGCGAGCTTCGCGCGTCTCGGCATCGACGACGAGAGATTCCGAGGCGCTTTGCTGGACCAGCGCGGTGCTGCCCCAGGAAACATCCAGTCCGCCGCTCCAGCTGCGATCGTCGCTGGCAATGCGCGCCGGCATGGCCGAAGGCAGGCCGAAGCCGGCCAGGAAAGGATTCTGATCCCTGACGGCGAAGGGCTCGGCGTCAGCGGCGCCGCCCGTTGCAACCAGCAGGGCGCCAAGAGCACCAACGCGGCGAGCGCGAGTCGCGAACACGAGCTCGCGTCAGAACCAGCCGGAGAAGAACAGCTGAATCACGTTCGCGCCGAACTCATACAACGGCTCGGAGCCGGCGGGACGGAAGTTCGGATCGGTGGTCGGCAGCATCGACACCCGCGCGTCGCGGAAGTCGTCGTACGAGAATTCGATGCGATCGTAGAACAAGTTCACCGTCGCTTTCTTGATGAAGCGCAAGCCGAGCTGGCCCAGCTCGTAACTCGCGCCGACACGGAACGCCATGCTGTTGAAGGTCGACAGCTCTTTGTCTCGCGCCAGGAAGTTCTGCTGATTCTGCCGCTGGAACAGATCGGAATAGAAATCGGCGTTGTTCTGCTGGTAGTAGCGCACGCGCGTTTCGAACGTCCATTGCGGCCCGAACGGCTGGATGTAACCCAGCTCGAACGTATCGGCGCGAATGCCCCACGTATCGGTGAAGAAACGATAGCCGCCGTACACGGCCGCACGGTAGGGCAGGAAGTAACGTCCATTCAGCGCCACCGCATTGCTGGTGCGCGTGCGCGGATAGATCTCCTGCGCCAGCACGAACAGCTGAGGATTGGCCGGATTGACGAAGCGATAGGAACGATAAGGATTGTTCAGGAAGCCTTCGTCGGTGATCACTTCCAGGTTCAGCGAGGTGATCAGCGACTTGGTGAGAATCTGCGACACGCCGACGCGGTAGCTCCAGCGATCGATGTCGCGCTTGAAGGTTCGATCGGTGGAGTTGCCGACTGTATCGGAGCCGCGCGAAAAGCCCATGCTGATCGTGGTCAGGTCGCCGAACAGATCCTGGCTGATGCCGAAGCTGGTGGTCTGGGCGTCGTAATCGTTTTCCGAGCTGTTGACGTAGTCGAGGTTATAAGTCGTCTTGCCTCGCAGGTACTCCAGGCCGAGGCTGTATTGAGTGCGCTCTTCCTTGTACTGGCTCGCGCCGCTGACCTGCACGTCGATGGACGCGCTGGTGATCATGTCCTGGTAGTAGTTGGCGGTGACGGCGTACTTCTCCGCCATCTTCTTGCGCACCAGGATCGAGGGGCCTTGAATGGTGACGCCGCCGCCTTCGTAACGGTGGTACAGCGCGTCGGCGCGATCGTCCGGCAGCACGCCTGCCGAAGCGGCCCCCGGCATATACAAGGGACTCAACACCGCCGCGGCCGCGACGATGCGAATGAAACAGGACTTGAAAGCAGCGAAGGTCATGCGAGATCTCAGTTACAACCGCATCCGCCGCCGCCGCCACCAAGTGCGCCGCGCGCGCCTTCGCGGGCTTCGAACACGTGATCCATATACGCGGCGGACACAGGATTCGGATTCGCGTCCATGATGGGATCGGCCAGCTGCTGGCGCTCGTATGGTTTGACCCACGGCTCGATGTTGCCGCAGGCACTCAACGAAGCCGCCAGGGCCAGGGCGATGCCCGCCTTGGCCGCAAGATCCAGAATCCTGGGATGAATCACTGACGCAACCTCACTCTTTCAGCAGTGCGCGGATCTGATTCAGATATTCGCTTTCGTCGCCGGCCTTGTAGCCCTTGTGCAGGTAACGGATGTTGCCTTTGCGATCGATGAACACCGTGCTCGGCATCGCGCTCACGTCGTACAGCTTGCTGACTTTGCTGTCGCGATCGAACAGCACCGGGAACGACACCGGCGTTTCCTTCAGCCAGCGCTCTGCATCGGCGGTGTTTGCTTCGACGTTCACGCCGACCAGCGTGAAACCGAGCGAACTGTAGCGCTTGTGCATTTGCTCCAGAAGCGGCATCTCGGTCCGGCAGGGGCCGCACCAGCTGGCCCAGAAATTCAACATCACCACTTTGCCCTTGAGCTGGTCCAGCGACACTGTGTCGCCGGCGCGCGACGGCAAAGAGAACGGCGGAGCCATCGAGGCGCTCGCGCCGACTACGGACGAAACAACCAACGCGCCACACAAGCCCGCGACGCGAATCCATTTGCCTAACGACATGAGTACGACCTTTGTGAGATGAGCGTAAGGATCCAGCACTCATGGTCGCTCAGAAGAAAATCGACAAACCGAGATGCGCTTCTAGATTATTGACGATCTTCTTGTCGCCCAGCAGATCGATGTCATAGACGTGATCGCGCACGTCGAAGTGCACGGCGATCCAGTCCGTGGGCAGCACGCGATAGCCGAAGCCGCCGTTCACGGTGAAGCGATCGTCGCCTGCAAACGTAGTACTGCCGATGCCCGCGACCAGGTAGAACGCGCTGTTATAAGCGCGATTCTTGCCGACGAAGATTTCACCCGGCAGCGCGTTCCAGCCCATCGACAGCGCGTAATAGGTGTAATCGCGATCGGAGTCGGTCAGCAGGTCGGCCGAGCCGGAGAGGTTTTCGTAACTGGTGCGGCCGGCGCGCGATTGACCGACCGTGCCTTCCAGGAAGAAATCTTCGGTGAGGTGATAAGCGAGCCGCGCGCCGTAGACGACGTTGCTTTCGAAGTCTTCGATGCTGAGCACGCCGACGTAGGCGCCGAGCTCGAAATCTTCCGTATCGATGCGCGCACGCTTGATCTCGCGCCGCTCGACTTGCGGATCGATCACGGGATTCTGATCGGGCTCGCCGGTGACAGGCGCAGCGCTCGCGGCGGGCGCGACCGGCTCGGGCTTGTCGTTGTTGCGACCGCCCAGCATGGAACAGCCCGGCAGCACGGTGACTGCCAGCAGCGTCAGAAAAAGAATGCGAAACCGAGATACTTCCATTCGTCCACTTCCTCGTTGTCGTCGCGGCTCGTGAATACGATGTTGTTTCGGTATTCCGTGCGCAGCATGAAGCGACGAGTGAGATACAACTGCAATCCGCCACCGACGTAGCCGATCTGATCGTCACGGTCGATGGAGTTCACCAGGTTCGATTTCGGCTCGGTGTGAATCACGCCGGTGCCGAGCGTGAAGTACGGCGAGATGCGCCATTCGGGCACGAACAAATGCATGAGGCCGATGGTCGCGCTGTAGCCGTTGGAGAATTCGCCGAGGATGTGATTGAACGTGAGCTCGATCGACAGGTTGTCGCTGAAGGCGTAACCGCCGAACGCCGAGACTTCGCTGGCGCCGCCAAAGTCGCCGCCCATCACGCCGGCCTGCCAGCGCCGGCTCATATAGTTCTCTCGCGCCGGCTCCTGCAGATCCAGCGGCTCGCCGGTGGGCTCGAGCGTCGCAATCATCTGCGAGCGCGATGCCCAGCCTTCCACGCCCTGATCGGTCCGCAGCTCGAACCAGTCGGTGCGGCGCTTGACCAGCGTCACCTCGCGGCCGCGCTCGACCACATGGAAGATCGGATAGCCGCGACCCGGACCCGAGTGCAGCTCGATGTACGGGTCGGCGATGAGGATCTTGTGCTCTGGCTCGTCCGCCCGTGCCTGCCTGTCAACGAAGGGCGCGACGATCAGAACCAACCAGCACAGTAACGGCGTGAGCGACCGAAACATCAATTCTCCGGAGCCGTGAACGGGTCGTTGAAATACTGCGCGCCGATATCCAACCATTCAGACACCAAGCGTAACTCACTTGGCGACATAAAGTCTTTATGGTTGACCGTGCCACCGGCAGTGCCCTGCAGGGTGTTGAAGAACCGGGTCGAGGCGTTGGCGCCGTTCGCGCTCATCGGTGCCGGCACCGTGCGGAAGGCGGTGCAAACCGTCGTCACCGGATCGCGCTCGATGCACTCGTCGACCACTGCCGTGCCATCGAAGACCTGGCCGTTGTCGCCGAACAGCAACTCACGATACGACTTGAACTGCAGCGGCTCGTCGTCGGACGGGCCGTCGCTCAGGTCGAGGTCGCCCGCCGGCACCGCCGTTGCAACCGCATTGGTGTGACAGCTGGTGCACTTGTGATTGATGGGCACGCCGCCGGCATCGACATCGGGCACGCCGTCGCCATTAGCATCGACGAAGCGGTCCACGCCCCACAGCGGATGAATGTGCCGCTCATAATGAATAGTGATACGACACAAGTTCGTCGGTGTCGCCCGGCAGGACGCCGCCGGCAGCAACGGAATGGCTGCACCGGCCGGCAGCGCGTTGGCGCATGTGAACTTGCGAGTCAGATCGGCGGGATCGATCAATACATTGTTCGGGCCAGCCGCGTAGCACGCATCGACTTCGTTGGTGGTCGGCGCCGCCGTCAGCCAGTAATCCCTGAACGCGAGATCCACGCTGAGATCGCAGGCGCCGCCGCACATCACGCGAGCACGCGCTTCGGCCATCGTTTCGCCGGCGTCGGCGAAGATCGCCGG
This sequence comes from uncultured Steroidobacter sp., assembly GCA_946478975.1. Next base: position 13,837 of record CAMLEO010000086.1, on the reverse strand, counting down.
ATTGGTGTTCGGGAACGCGCTGCCGCTGGTCGGTGCGCCCGGATTGACCGAGTTGGTCATGCCTTTACGACCGTGCGCCATCGGCGTGGTCGGCGAGCCGTTGTGACAGCCGTTACAGGTCAGCTGCTCGCCGGGCTGCAATTGCAGCCAGTTGGTGTGACGACCGCCGAGCGCGCCGCCGAGGCGGCGGCCGTTGGCATCGAGCACGCTGATCGAGAACGCGACGTTGGCAGGCACCTTCACTTTCACCGAGCCGTCCGGCTCGACCGGCGCGTAGCCGAGAATCTCGCGCATGCCGAGCGCACGGTTCGGACCGAACGCCGTGTTGGAGAAGTCGCGGGTGTCGTCGTCCGGAATCGAAACCGGCTTTTCGATACGCAGGAACCGGGCCGGCCGCGTGGCATAGCCCGCTGTCGCCGGATTGCGAACGGCAGTGATGCCGCCGGGCGCCTGGTCCACGCCGTCGATGTCATAAACGCTGCGAATGTTCAGCACGCCGACGCCGGCCGCCAGCTGATCCTGCGGGAAATCGACGCCGGCGGCGCGATCCAGGATCACGGTGGGCAGCACTCGCTGCGAACCCGATACGACTTCGGTGTAAATAAATCCTTCCTGCGGTACGACGATGGGACGCTGTGTGTTTTCGCGTACGTCGTAAACATAGATGCCATAAAGTGGCGGAGCTTCGACGGCATCGGCATTGCGCAGCCGGTCGCTGGTGCACGGGACGATGCGAGCGTTCTCTATCAAGCGACACTGCGACCAGCTCACCAGCAGGCGGCCAGTGCCGTCGAACAACGGCGCAGCCATGCGATAACGACCGCCGGGCGAAGGTCCCGGGATCGTGCGCACGTCGGTCGGCAGGGCGCGCGTTTGCGCCGGGCCGGTCATGCCGATGTTTGCGGCCGAGGCCGCGCGAGTGTTGTCCACATAAGTTTCAGCATCGATCAACACCAGGTCGCCGCCTTCGCCCGTGCCGGTGAACGGCCGGATCAGCGACAGCGTGCGGCCATCCTGCATCGGCCGCGGATTCAGGAACTGAATGACGCTGTTGGTCGTGGCCGGCGGCGGCAGGGCAGTGCCGGTCGCGTGACTGTTCGCACCGTAGTACAGCTGCAGATCCGAGCCGTCCGGATTGATCGTGTACAGGTCGAACTGGTTGTCGTCGATGTTGTGTTCCCAGCGCGTGAACAGGATGCGGCCGTTGGCGAGCACCGCCGGATCCAGGTCGTGGCTCTGGTTGAATGAGATCTGATGAATGTTGCTGCCGTCCGCGTTCATCACGTGCAGCACGAACGCCGGTTCGTTGTCGCTCTCGTCCTGGGCGGCGAACTGCGGTTTGTTCTCGTCCAGCAGGATGGCGCGCGACTGCCGCTGGCGCGTGGAGCTGAACACGATGCGTCCGTCGGGGAGGTAGTGGGGCATGATGTCATGACCTTCCTCCGCGGTGACGTCCGAGCTGATGACGCGCCGGAGCGTCTTGCTGGGCACGTCGTACTCCCAGATGTTCCAGGTCGGCTGATCTTTCTCGTCGGCGTTCTCGATGAACCGCGCGCGCATCGCGAACACCACCTTGGTGCCGTCGTAATTCACATCCACGTCGCGCACGTCGCCGAGGCGGGCGGTCTGCACGCCGGTGATATTCACTTCGGCCGCCGAGATCGAAGCGCGATCGCGCATGTACAGGTCGGCACCGACTTCGAAGCGCAGCAGCTCACGCGCATCGGCGTTCGCCAGTTCATCTTTGGCCGGATCGGGCACCGGGCGTTTCACATAGAACACCGGGAAATCGAGCGTCACCGGATCCTGGCTCTGGCCGCTGCCGATGGTCACATCGGTGCCGCCGCCGCTGCTGCTGCCGCAGCCGCCGAGCAGAGCCGCGACGGCGCTGATCAGCAGCACGACCGCGCCTTTGCGCACGATCGCTCGGTTCGACGCTTGAGATGGCGCCTGATGACTCATTGAAGCGTTACTCCGGATGTTCCACGCATCGATAACAAACATTTGCTAACGCTGCGCCCCCTCGCGCCAGATGAGCGCGAGGGTCGCATTCTTCGACGCGACATAAGCGGCGATCCGTTAAGCGAGTCACAAGCGCGCGGGAATTCCCTGATTTGGGCCCCGGCTTCGCGTGGCTTCGCAGCGTTGCGTGAAGCGCCTCACATTTCAGCGGCCGATCCATTCGCTTGAATTCGCCGCGAGGAGTGTGACGTCGGTCGAAATGCGGTGTGCGCATCGTGGCGGCGAGACTACACGCGCGCGCGAAGCACTCGACACTGTCTCCGCAAACCGACGTATGGCGGTTGAGACAGTTAACCACGTGTAAATGCGACCGTATAGTCCGCGCCCATTGTCTGGGAACCCACGACTTTTGTACGCGCACTCAGGGTGTCCCTTAAGTGATCCACGGCGACTGCCGAGAGAAGATTTTCTGGCAACGGAAAAAAGCTGCATGACCAACATGAATCGCACACGAAACTCCGGGGCGCTCGCGAAAGCAGCAGCGTTGGGCGTCGCGCTGACCCTTTTGGCGTCGGGGCAACAGGCATCCGCCGGGCCGCGCGAGCAGGCCAGGCGCATGTATGACCGGCTCACCGGCACGCCGCCGTCGCCGGCATTGCTGTCCGATCTGGAAACTCGCCTCGGCACATCGCCGAGCGACGCTTCTCGCGAGAGCACTGCGCTGTACATCATGGATGCCGCTCAAGAGCACTCGAAGTACTTCTACAGCGTGACGCTGAAGAACTTCGCTTCGCCCTGGACCAATCGCGATCAATCGATCTTTGCGCCGCTGAACGATTACACCGCGACGGTGATCGGCATGGTCCGCGACGATCTGGATTTCCGCGGCCTGCTGTCGGAAGACATCGTTTACGTCGGCCAGGGCACATCGCCCGCTTACTCGCCGACCAGCAACGAGCACTACGAGGCGCTCGAAAGTAACAACGTCGATCTGCGTGCCGCGCTCACTCGCACCACGCAATCTTCCCTGAATGGCCTGCCGCCCGCGGCGACCGCCGGCATCATCACGTCGCGTGCCGCTTCGCAAGCGTTCTTCATCGACGGCACCAACCGCGCAATGTTTCGATTCACTTTGCTGAATCACCTGTGCCGCGACATGGAGCAGGTGCATGACACCTCGCGTCCGCCGGATCGCATTCGCCAGGACGTGACGCGCAGCCCGGGCGGCGACAGCAGCGTGTTCAACAACAACTGCATCGGCTGTCACTCGGTGATGGACTCGATGGCGCAGGCCTTCGCTTATTACGACTTCGACGAAACCGTCGGTCGCCTGGTGTACACCTCGGGCCAGGTGCAGCCGAAGTACCTGATCAATTCGGACAACTTCAAGCCGGGTTTCGTGACGCCGAACGACGCGTGGGAGAACCGCATGCGCCTGCCGGGCAAGAACACCTTCCTCGGCTGGGATCAGAGCCTGCCGGGCAGCGGCAACGGCGCCAAGTCGCTGGGCCAGGAACTCGCCGCGAGCGACGCGTTCGCCCAGTGCCAGGTCGAGAAAGTATTTCGCGCGGTGTGCCTGCGTTCGCCGGTCGACCAGGCCGATCGCACGCGAGTCACCAACAGCGTGCTGAATTTCAAGAGCGGCGGCAGCCTCAAGCGCGTGTTTGCCGAGACCGTGTCCTACTGCTCGAGCAACGAATAACAGGCCCGGTCAAAACATGAACATGAAAATGCCCATGCGCGCCTTCAACTTCCACCGGCTCCGGGTCGTATCCGCGGCCGTTGCCATTCTCGGTATGTTCAGCCTCGCCGGTTGCAGCGGCGGCGCCGGCACCTCCGAGAACCCGAACACCGCGCCTCCGAATGCAGGCCCGAACTACACCGGCCCGGCGCCGGCGACGGCGGACATCCAGGCGTTCCGCGTCAACTTCTGGGAAAACATTCGCGGCGCCGATCGTTGCGGCAACTGTCACAAAGCCGGCGGCCAGGCGCCGCAGTTCGCACGCTCCGACGATGTGAACCAAGCGTATCAACAAGCGAACGGCGTCGTGAATCGCGAAAATCCGTCGCTGTCCACGATCGTCACCAAAGTCGGCGGCGGTCACAACTGCTGGCGCGGCGATCCGTCTGCCTGCGCTGCCGATCTCACTCGCTGGATCCAGAACTGGGTCGGCGCGTCCGGCACCGGCGGCAAGCAGATCCAGCTGATCGAGCCGACGCCGCGCGATCCGGGTTCGAGCAAGCGCTTCCCCACCGATGCGCCGGCCGAATTCCAGGCGGTCTACAACCTGCTCGATCTGTACTGCTCGAACTGCCACCAGTCCGATTCGCCGACGGCGCAGTCGCCGTACTTCGCGGCCGGCGGTCGTCCGGCGGGCGCGGTGGATCCGAGCTCGAATGGTTATAAAGAGGCCTACCTCGCGGCCATTCCGAAGATGAATCTCGACGATCCTTCGCAGTCGCGCTTCGTGATCCGCCTCGGCCGCGAGTCGCACAACTGCTGGAGCAACTGCGCCCAGAACGCGGCGGAGCTGCAGGCCGCGATTCAAGCGATGGCCAATGCGATCCCGGTGACGCAGGTCGATCCGAGCCTGATCGTGAGCAAGGCGCTGACGATGTATGACGGCACGGTCGCGAGCGGCGGCAGCCGTTACGAAGCGAACATGATCGGCTTGTATGAATTCAAGACCGGCCAGGGCGCGGTGGCGTTCGACACCAGCGGTGTCGCACCGGCGGCCGATTTGAATTTCTCCGGCGACGTGACCTGGGTCGGCGGCTGGGGCATCAACATCCGCGGCGACGCCATGAAGCCGGCCAAGGCGCAGGCGTCGACCACCAGCAGCCGCAAGTATCATCAGCTCATCACTGCGACCGGCGAATATTCCATCGAAGCATGGGTGGTCCCGGGCAACGTGACTCAGGAAGACGCGCGCATCGTCAGCTACTCCGGCAGCACGACGGCTCGCAACTTCACTTTGGGCCAGCAGCTGTACAACTATGAATTCGCCGGCCGCAGCACCTCGACCGACGCCAACGGCGCGCCGCGCCTGGCGACCGCCGACGCTGCCGAACGTCTGCAGGCCTCCTTGCAGCACGTCGTCGTGACCTTCGATCCGGTCAACGGCCGCCGCATCTATGTGAACGGCGAGTTCACCGGCGACGTGGACAACGCCGGCGGCGGCACGCTCGGCGACTGGGACAACAGCTTTGCGTTCGTGCTCGGCAACGAAGTGAGCAACAACCGTCAGTGGCAGGGTGTGATCCGCCTGGTCGCGATCTACAACCGCGCGCTGACGCAGCCACAGATCAAACAAAACTTCGACGCGGGCGTCGGCGAGAAATTCTTCCTGCTGTTCGGCGTGTCGCACCTGATCGATGTGCCCAAGGCGTACATCCTGTTCGAGACCACGCAGTACGACTCGTTCAGCTACCTGTTCAATACGCCGAAGTTCATCAGCCTCGATCCGGCCGCCAAGCCGGGCAGCATCCCGCTGAAGGGCATGCGCATCGGTGTGAACGGCGCGGAGGCGCACGTCGGCCAGGCGTATCGCCTGCTCAACACCACGATCAGCGACGATCAGTACTCGGCGGCCACCGGCCAGCTGCTGTCCTCGGTCGGCACCATCATTCCGGTCGAGCAGGGCCCGATGTCGGATGAGTTCTTCCTGTGCTTCGACCAGCTCGGTACGCGCACCAATGTTTGCTCCGACTTCACCGCGGGCGTGCGTCCGACGCCGGTCGATGGCCAGCAGGTATCCGATATCGGCGTGAAGCGCTTCGATGCGATCAACGCGACCATGGCGTCGATCACCGGCGTCAGCCCCAACAACGCCAAGATCAAGGCCACGTACGACAGCGTGCGGCAGTCGCTGCCGGCAGTGAACGACATCAGCGCGTTCCTGTCGTCGCACCAGACTTCGATCGCGCAGCTGGCCCTGCAGTACTGCAGCGTGATGATGGATGACTCGGCGGCGCGCACTGCGTTCTTCGGCTCGGGTGTGAACTTCAGTTCCACGCTCGCAGCCGGCGCGGAGCGCGATGCGTTCATCGATGTGCTGTTCAACAAGGGCATCGGCACGACGGGCACGCAGCCCAACGCCGCCGAAGCCAAAGGTGAGTTGAACAATCTCATCGGCGGCCTGTGCTCGGCGCGGGCCTGCGGCGGTCAACGCACGATCGATGTTCTCAAAGCTGCTTGCGGCGCCACTCTGGGCAGTGCCGCGACCCTGGTTCAGTAAGAGGCGACTCGCATGTTCATCATCAAATCACAACGGAAGCGTGCGTTGGGCTTGAACGAGCCGCTGCGCCATGGATCGCACAAGAAGCCGGTCACGCGCCGTGACTTCCTGGCGCAAGGGTTTACGACCGGCGCGGCCACAGTGGTGGCACCGGCGGCACTCAGCATGATGCTGAAGCCGGGCCGGGCCAACGCGCTGTCGCAAGACCTGATCGACATGAAGGCCAAAGCGTTTTGTGACATCACCGGCGGTGCTGCGGGCAGAGTGCCTTTCATCTGCTTCGACCTCGCGGGCGGCGCCAACATCGCAGGTTCCAACGTGCTGGTCGGCAAGGAAGGCGGCCAGATGGATTTCCTCAGCACCCAGGGATATTCCAAGCTCGGCCTGCCGGGCAACATGCTGCCGAACAACGCGACCACGAACTTCGTGAACACCGAGTTCGGCCTCGCATTCCATTCGGACAGCGCGTTCCTGCGCGGCATGATCGAGAAAACATCTGTGACCACGCGCGCGATGGTCAACGGTGCGGTGATTGCGGCTCGTTCGGAAAACGACACCGGCAACAATCCTCACAATCCGATGTATGGCCTGGCGAAGTACGGCCTGCGCGGCTCGCTGCTCACGCTGATCGGCTCGCAGAACTCCGAATCCGGCGGCAACTCGATGGCGCCCGCGATGCTGATCGATCCGGCCAATCGCCCGACCAAGATCGACCGTTCGAGCGATGTCACCGGCCTGGTGGACACCGGCGAGGTGGCGACGATTCTCAGCGCCGACGATACGGTGAAGACGCTGGAATCGATGTATCGCCTCAGCAATCAAAAGCTCGGTCACGTCACCACCAAACTGCCGGTGACGGACGACACGAAGACCGAGCTCGGCTTCAAGTGCGCCTATGTGAAGACTGCGGATACGGTCGAGAAATTCAACGATCCCGCTGCGCTCAATCCCGCGGTGGATCCGGACATCACGCGCATCTTCGGCGCCAATTTCAGCGGCGACGGTGAATTCCAGAAGACTGCTTCGGTCATGAAGCTGGTCATCGAAGGCAAGGCCGGCGCGGGCACGATCAGCATGGGCGGCTTCGACTATCACACCGGCGATCGCGCCACGGGCGAGCAGCGCGATCTGCGTGCCGGCCGCTGCATCGGCGCGTGCTTGGAATTTGCGGCGGCGCGCGGCGTGCCTGTGATGATTTATGTATTCAGCGACGGCTCGTTGTCTTCCAACGGCATGGTCGACGATTCCGTCAACGGTCGCGGCAAAGGCCAGTGGACCGGTGACAATCAGCAGACCGCCGCGGCGTTCTTCCTGGTTTACAACCCAGCCGGCCGGCCGACGCTGCTCGAGAACGGCACGCCCGCGGCTGCACGCCATCAGCAGATCGGATATTTCGCCGCCAGCGGCGATGTCGTCACCAGCAGCAGCCCCGCTGCCAACAACGTCAACCTGTTGGTGCAGACCGTGCTGTTGAACTACATGGCCCTGCACGACGACATCGGCCGTTACAACACACTGTTCGGCAGCGCTCTCGGCAGCGGCGCCGCGCTCGACAGCCTGGTCGCCTTCTCGCCGATCGCGGCCAGACCGACCGACCTGACGATTTGACGATCTGACTTTTGTTTCTTCCCCTTCCTCGGCCCGGTTCCCTCACCGGGCCGTTTTCTTTTTATTCGGTCTCGTAGCGCACTTCGACGAACAGCGTGCGGCCGCGGCCGGGGAAATAACGATAATTGCCGAAGGCGAAGTCGGCGCGGTCGGCGTAGGCGCGGTCGGTGACGTTGTTCAGCCGAAGAATGGTTCGCCAGTTTTCGGTGGCGCGCCAGCTCAGGCGAAGATTCAACAAATCGTGGCCGCCGTAGGAATTCGCATTGGCCGCGTCGACGAAATAACGTCCGACCGACACCCATTCCAGCTCCGCTGCCGCTGAGGGCAGGAAGCTCCAGTTCAAACGTGCCGTGTTGATGTGACGAGGCGCAGTGTCGATGTCCCGACCCGAGACGATGGTCTCGCCTTGCTCGATGACGCGATTGAACTCATAAGTGTGCTTGGCGTAAGTGCCTGAGAGCGCAAGCGACAGCGTGTCGATCGGCACCCACGAGAACTCATATTCCACGCCTTCGTGATCGGTACGGCCGTCGCTCACGTTGAAGCCGTTCGAGTCGCGAAAAATCACATTGTCCTTTTCCATCGTGAACGCCGCGAGCGAGTAGCGCAGCGGGCCGAACGCGCCGCGTGAGCCCACTTCGATGCTGTCGAGCCGCTCGGAATCCAGGTCCGCCACGGACTGCTGGCGCTGCAGGCGATACAGCTCGCTCGTGTCCGGCGCGCGATAGCCGCGGGTCGCAGTGACATACAGCGTGTGATTGTCCGTGACCTCGTAGCTCAGCCCGAGCTTGGAAGTCACATTGGTGAAGTCATCGCTGCGATCCGCCGGGCGATTGAATAAACATCCCGCGGGCGCGCACGGCGTGCCGTTCTCGGCCGTGTTGCCGCTGATCATGCGATTGTCATATTCATAATCAACATACTCGAAGCGCACGCCGCCGATTGCTCGCCAGCGCTCCGCAAACGGCTGCTCGACCTGCGCATACGCAGCCGCGACGCGACTGTCGACTTGATAGTCGTAATGTTTGCCCGCAGGCCGGATCGCATTCGCCGCCGGCGCGCCGTCGGTTGCCGGCCCGGGCTGTGTTTCCTTCAAGAAGCCTTGCGCGAGCTCGACATCCACTCCGGTGAGAATGCGCGTGTTCTCGAACGCCGTGATATCGAACGATGTCAGCACGCCGCCGGATTCCTGGCCGTTCTCCTCCAGCGGCTTGCCGATCAGGAAGTGCTGGATGAAATCCATGCGCGAGTAACGCGCGTACGGGCGCACGGCGAGTTGCACTCGATCGCTCAGCGGCCGCTGGTAATGTCCGATCAAACGTACGGCGTAAGCGTCGCGATACGCTTCCGGATTCGGATTGGAACGCGCAATGCTTTCGTTCTTATAAGCGTTGTAACCTTGAATGAAGCCAGCCGTGTCCTGATTGAGATTGGTCGCTGCCAGATCCAGGCCCATGGTTGCATCGCCGGCGCGATGCACGAGCCCGAGATTCAACTTTTGTTCGTCGAGCCCTGAGCTGTCTCGCCAGCCGCCGTCATGCGAGGCAACGACGACACCACCGACATCAGTGGCATCGCTCTTGTGACTCAAACCGAGCTTGCCGCGATAGTACTCATCGGGCCCGCCTTCGAGCGCGAGACTGCGAGCCGGCATTTCGCCCGGCTGAGCGGAAATCACATTCACCGCGCCATGCATCGCGCCCGAGCCGTAAACGACGCCCGCGGGGCCGCGCAACACTTCGATCGAGCTCGCTTGCTCGCTGTTTACTTCGAACAGCTCGTTGACGTTGCAGAACCCGATGGGCCGGATCGGCACGCTGTTTTCTAGAAACAAAAACACGCCGCACGAGCCCGGGCCGCTCAACACCGGCGAGCGGATCGCGGTCAGACTTTCTTCGCCGCTGTTCCGTTGAATCATCGCGCCGGGCGCGCGATTCATGATCTCGCTGTGATGAGTGGAGCCGACGACTGTGACTTCATCGCCGCCGACGACCGAGATGCTGCCGGCGAAGTCGCGCAGTTCCTCAGCGGACCGCGTGCCGGTGACGACCACGGTTTCGACTTTTTTGTTTTCGTCTTTCTCCGCCGCCTGCGCGCCGGTGGCGAGCAGGGCAGCGCCCAATAACGAAGAGCTCAGCATGCGCATGGGATGAACCTTGTTCACTGTGGCAACGCGAACGCGACCACGTAATCGCCTTGATCTGTTTTCAGCTTGCCGTGACCGCCGGCGGCAATCACCACGAACTGCCGGCCCTGGCTTTCGTAGGTCATGGGCGTCGCCTGGCCCCCCGCCGGCAGGCGTCCTTTCCACAGCTCACTGCCGGTCTCGACATCGAACGCCCGCAGGTAATTGTCGGTGGCCGCCGCGACAAAGACCAGTCCGCCTGCCGTCACGATCGGCCCACCCAGGTTCGGCATGCCGATGGTTCGGGACGGCACGAACCACGGTGTGCGGTCGCGCGTCGAGCCGAGCACGACCTGCCAGCGAATCGCGTTCCGACGTAAATCGACGGCGGCCAGCGATCCCCACGGCGGCGCAGTGCAGGGCAAACCAATCGGCGATTTCAGCAACTCGCGCCGCACTCCGTAAGGCGTGCCTGCCTGACGGGAGAACTCTGAGTCCGCGTAACGCTCCGACTTGCGCATCGGTTCGAATTGATCGCGAGGAATCAACGTCGAGACCATCGGCAGATGATTGACGGCCGCCAGCAGCAGCTGACGGTCGCTGTCGAACGCGAGGCTGCCCCAGTTGACGCCGCCAATCGCGCTCGGCGACAGGATCGAGCCCTGCAGACTCGGCGGTGTGAACAAGCCTTCGGAGCGGTACTGGCTGATCAGCTTGCGACAGCTCGATCGATCCAGAACCGTGAGCCCCCAGGCATCTTGCGGCGTGACTGCCGCGTGCGATACCAGCGTCGGCGTTGCTGGGAACGGTTGCGTTGGCGAGGCTTTTTCTCCCGGCACATCCGATTCCGGCACCGGGCGCTCGACGATTTCAAACACCGGCTCGCCGGTCTCGCGATCGAATACGAACAGCATGCCGGTCTTGGTCGCCTGCACGACGGCGGGAATCGCTTTGCCGTCGCGCTCGAAGTCGATGAGCATGGGCTGCGCGGCCAGGTCGTAATCCCACAAGTCGTGATGGACGAGCTGACGATGCCACACGACTTCGCCGGTCTCAGCGCGCAGCGCGACCAGCGAGTTGGCGTAGTTGTTTGCTCCCGGCCGCTCGCCGCCGAAATTGTCGGGACTCGCCGAGCCGGTCGGAACAAATAACAAACCCCGGCCGACGTCGACGGAGATCACCGACCATGCGTTCGCACCGCCGGTGCGTCGCGCGGATTCTTCGGTCCAGCCGCGTGCCTTCGCTTCTTCGGGCGAAGTTGGTATTGGATCCCATGCCCAGCGTTGCACGCCGGTGCGAGCATCGAACGCACGTACGACTCCGCGTTCCACCTCGACCGCGCGATTATCACCAATCGCCGAGCCGACGATGATCAAGTCGCGATACACAGCAGGCGGCGAGGTGACGAGATATTGGCCGCGTTCCGTCGGCCTCGCACCACTAGCGAGATCGATGCTGCCTTTGCCGCCGAAGCTCGTGCAGGGCCGCCCGGTGTGAGCATCCAGCGAGATCAGTCGCGCATCGAGCGTGCCGAAGAAAATACGTTGTGAGCAGACTGCATTCGGATCGGCCGATTCGTCGGTCCACCACGAGACGCCGCGCGATGTGACTTCCGCATAACGCGTCTGACGTGAGATTTTCGGATCGTAGCGCCAGTGCGGTTTGCCGGTGGCGGCGTTCAGGGCGATGACGATGTTGGTGGGCGTGCTGAGATACAGCGTGTCGTCGATCAGGATCGGCGTGGTCTCGAACGACATCTTGCGCGCTTGAACGAAGCCGGCGCCGAGCTCGCCGGTGCGATAGGTCCACGCGATCTCCAGCTGCTCGACGTTCTTGGCGGTGATGCGCGCCTGGCTGGAATGACGAGTGCCGCCGGCATCGCCGCCGTACCATTGCCACTGCGCGTCGTCATCGTAGAGACGTCGATGGGGCGGCGCTGCCGAGGCGCCCGCCGAGATGGCCAATTCGATCAACAGGCCGATCAGCAGCGGCGTGGCCAGGCGGCGACAGGTTGCACTCATTCAAAAAGCGTATCGGCGAGCGTGCGAGGTCACAAGGTTCGGGTACTATAATTTCGATGATGAAGGCCCATTACGCATCCTGCGTATCACGCTGCGCGCTGGCGCTGTTGCTTGCATTGCCCTTGGCGATGCCGGCGAACGCAGACGCCGAGGATCAGCATCGACCGCGCATCGGCCTGGTGTTGAGCGGCGGTGGCGCACGCGGGGCCGCGCACGTCGGTGTCTTGAAGGTCATCGACGAAATGCGCATTCCCATCGATGCCATCGCCGGCACCAGCATGGGCGCTGTGGTGGGCGGGCTCTACGCCTCGGGCATGCCGGTCGCCGAGATCGACAAGCTGCTGCGCTCGGTGAACTGGGAGGACGCGTTCAGGGATCGTCCGCCGCGCGAGGAGCTGGGCTTCCGCCGCAAGCAGGACGACCGGGAATTCCTGGTGCGCTACGCGATGGGCGTGCGCAAGGACGGTTTCGTTCTGCCGCGCGGCCTGGTGCAAGGACAGAAATTGGAACAAGTGCTGCGCCGGGCGTCGTTGCCGGTCGCGGCCATTCAGAGTTTCGACAGCCTGCCCATTCCGTTTCGCGCCGTGGCCACCGATCTGGAAACGGGCGAGAAAGTCATCCTCGATTCCGGCGACCTGGTGACAGCGATGCGCGCCAGCATGTCCGCACCGGGCGTGTTTGCACCGGCCGAGCGCGACGGTCGCCTGCTGGTCGACGGCGGGCTCACCGAAAATCTCCCCGTGGAGCTGGCACGCGCGATGAAGGTCGACGTGCTGATCGTGGTCGATGTGAGCTTCCCGCTGTATGCGAGCGAGGAGCTGAAATCGCCGCTGGAAATCACCAACCAGGCGTTCGCCATCCTGATCCAGGGCCGCACGCGTCAGCAGCGTGCGCTGCTCGGGCCGAACGACATCGTGATCGAGCCCGATCTGGGCCGCTCGACCTCGGCCGATTTCGGCCGTGTGTTGCAGTCGGTGCGCGCCGGCGAAGTGGCGGCTCGTGCCAAGACCGGTGCGTTGGAAAAACTGGCGCTGAGCCAGGACGACTACATCAAGTATCTCGCCACTCGCAATCCTCGTGACAACAGCCTGCCGAGGATCGATTTCGTGCGCGCCGATCCGCGCTCGATGGAATATGACCCGCTGGTGAAGGCGACCATGAGCAACCTGGTCGGCAAGACGCTCGATGCCGATCGCGTGCGCAATCAATTGTCGTCGCTGTATGCGCTGGATCGTTTCGAGTCCATCGATTACAACTTGATCGAAGAGAACGGCCGCTCGGGTCTGGAGCTCGACCTGCGCCGCAAGAGCTGGGGCCCGAACTACGTGCGCTTCGGCCTGAATCTCGAAGACAACTTCGAGGGCACGAGCCGTTACAACGCCGCGCTTCGTTTCATTTCCACCGAGCTGAATTCGCTCGACGGCGAATGGCTCACCGACATTCAAATCGGCGACAACCCGAAGTTCTTCACCGAGTTCTATCAGCCGCTGTCGCTGGCGAGCCGATATTTCGTCGCGCCTCACTTCGACTTCGAGGAGCGCAGCGTGTTTCAGCTGCAGCGGGACGATCTGCTGGCGGAATATCGGGTGCGCACGTTACAGGGCGGCGTGGATGTGGGCCGCGAAATCCAGAACTGGGGCGAGGTTCGTTTCGGCATGAACCGTGGCAGCGGCCGTGCGCGCGTGTTGATCGGCGATCCGGGGCTGCCGAACTTCCAATTCGATCGCGGCGGTTATTTCGCGCGCTTCTCGTACGACAAGCTCGACAGCATTTTCTTTCCGCGTCACGGCCAGCAATTCAACTTCGAGTGGCGGGGCGAGCGCGACAGCATCGGCGCCGATGAAAATCTCGACGCGTTCGAAATGTCATGGCTGGTGGCCCGC
>CAMLEO010000085.1 GCA_946478975.1 uncultured Steroidobacter sp. | reverse complement strand
ACCGCTTGGTAAACGGCTCATCGCCAGGCGGATTGAACTTCTTCTTGCCCGTCACCGCCGCACGCGCGTCCTCGCGCGGCATCGGCGCAAGCAAAGCAAGCGCGGCGATAGTTATATTCCGCGTACCTTTCATGATTGTGGCCTGCCCGCTTCCGCCAGCGACTGCAGTTGCGTCGCCCGGTCCGACTCGATGAGCAGAAACGGTTTGCCGTCCACCTCCAGCAAATGCAACCGCGTGTGCCCGGACAACGTCAGCGACTCGCGATTCCTCAGCCGCTGCAGAGAACCTTCTGTGGCGGGAACATTCATGACGCGTTTCAGCAGCAGCACCACGACCAAGCCGGTCAGCAGCACCAGCGGCAACGCCCACGTCAGTTTCCAGATCGCGTCCATCGCGCCTCAGGTCGACGCGGCCGTCGCAGCTTCGGTGATGCGCACGCCAAACTGATCGCCGATGGCAACCAGCATGCCGCGCGCCACCACGTGCTCATCCACCAAAACATCCAACGGTTGTTCCACCGAACGATCGAGCGCGACCACACTGCCCGCTTCGAGCTCGAGCAGATCCGCTGCACTCATCTCGGCGCACCCGATGCGAACGGAAACACGGACTTTCACTGCACCGAGAAACGGCAGCGCCGAGCTCAGCAGCGGCTTGCCCGTGGATTGCATCTGTTCCAGCGGTTCGAGGTCGATGTCACTTGCGGTCGGAGTCATGAGAAGGTTCCGTATAGTTAGAATTGCGGGACTGAGCGATCAGCTGCACGCCGCGCCGGCCGCCGGACTCGCCGAGGAGCGCGTGCGCGAGCGGCAGCCGATTGCAGGTCACTTCCAGGGGCTGGTCGAGACGCTGCGGAAGGCGCAGCACATCGCCGACCCGCAGATCGAGCAGCTTCGGCACTTCCAGCGGCACGCTGCCCAATGTGACTTCGAGCCGGAGCACGCTGCTCTTGACCGCGCGATCGAGCATCGTGAGTTTTGGCAACGGCTCTCGCCGCGCGGCAGGTGCCGATTTGTTCCAAACGTTGCCATCGGCGATGGCCAGCAGGCCGATGGTTTCACACGACAGCAGCACGGCGCCCGAGCCGAAGGCCGCGGCTTCGGGAACGCCGAGCTGCTCCTGTCCAAACTGCGCCGGCGGAGCACCAAACAAACTTGCAAACAAAGCCTTGCTGCGAGCCCGCCACGCGTGATCGACGACGCCGGCAATCCAATCGTCGATGCCTGTCAATCGCGACATCAGCTCGCGGCCCACCACTGCTTGTCCGAAGCTGCGACGATCGGCATCGGTGCTGCGAATCCAGAGCTTGTCAGCGCCGCCGCGCACCGCTTCGTACTTCACGCTCTCCAGCGCCACGCTTCGCTCGACGCTGCTGACGATCAAAGGCACGGATCGAGTGCCGGCGCCGCGCCAGCCCATCACCCAATCGCGTGCCCACGCATCGAGCGCCGGCAACGCACGCTCGCGTAACGATGAGAGCGCGCTCGCCCCTGGCAGATGAATGGGACGAACACTCGCACTCACCGCCGCGCTCCGACATCGAACAACTGCTGCAGCATCTCGTTCGCGGTGCTCATCACTTGCGACGACGCCTGATAGCCTCGCTGCATCAGGATGAGCTGGCCGAACTGCTGCGTCAGATCGACATTCGATCCTTCCAGCGTGCCGCTGTGAACTTTCAGATCGTCGCCGGCGTCCCGCAGTGTCACTCCTTGCGAGCCGCGATACTCGAGCAAGCCGTCGCCCAGCTGCACCAGGCCGTTCTCATCCGCGATCTGCGCCAGCGCCAGCTTCGGGCCGTCGGCGCTCTGGCCGTTGGAATAGCTGAGCTTCAGCACGCCTTTGGTATCGAAAGTGCTGCCGGTGATCGTGCCGGACGCGAAGCCATCCTGTTTCTCCACCTGCAGGTCCGATTCGACGCTGGTGCCCAGGTCGCTGCCGGAGATGCCGGTCAGGTCGAATGTGAGATCGAGCAGAGCGGCATTCTGCGGCGTCAACGTCACGTGCAGCAGCGGGTTCAACGCATTGATGCTGCGGAAGTCGACCGTCGCTGTGCCGATCTCGCTGTCGCCTTCCTTGATGCTTACCTGCCAGCTCGTAGTGGCATCCGGCGTGGTTGGCGTGGGTTGCCGGGTAAACGTCAACGTGAGCGTGTGCTTGCCGCCATCGTCATCGAAGATCGCCAGCGAGCTGACGGTGTGACTCGAATCGCTCGGCGAAAGATTGCCGCGTAACGTGACCGTTGTGGTCGGCCTGGCTGCGTTTAGCCGCAGCGATTTGACATCGACGGGCACCAATTGACCGCCCGCATCGCGCGTCATCACCTTGAGCTTCTGATTGCGCACACGCAGCTGGTCGTCGACGATCTCGAACGCGCCGGCACGCGTGTAACGAATCGCGCCCTCCTCATCCTGCACGATGAAGTAACCGGAACCTTCGAGCGCAAGATCCAGGTCTCCGCCGGTGGTCTGGGTCTGGCCGCTGCGGAAGTCGACTTGACTGCGCGAGGCGTCCACGCCGCCGCCAATGCTGCTCCATCCGGCGCGGTCGTTCGAGCCCAACCCATTCGGCGTGGTGCCAATGAATACGTCGGCGAAGCTCACCGTCGAGCCGCGAAAGCCGGCCGTGTTCATATTGGAAACATTGTTGCCGATGACGTTCAGGCCGCGTTCGTGGCCCATCATTCCGGACAGCGCGAGATAGATCGAATCGATCACGATGAGTTTCCTTGCGGTGACTGGCTCAGGGCTGCGGTTGAATGACCGTCAGCTGTCCGATGGCGATGTTGGTGATGGCCTGCCCGTTCGCATCGACCAGCGTCAAGCGCGGCGCGCCGTCGGTCAGCGTGATCGCCGTGACTTTGCCCCGCACCGGGCCGTTCGCCGTGTCCGCCGTGACGCTTCTGCCGATCAGCCCCACCGATTGATTCAACGCCTGCAGCGCCAGCAGCTGGCCCATGTTTTGATTGAGCTGCTGAGAGGCGTCCAGCGAGGCGAACTGCGCGATCTGCGCCATGAAATCTTTGTTGTCCACCGGCTTGAACGGGTCCTGATGCGTCAGCTCGGTGAGCAGCAGCTGCAACAGGTCGTCGAGCTTGAGACTGTTGGCGGCGCTGGCGCTGAGTCCAGACGGTGTCACAGGGGTAATGGCCATGGAGAATCCTCGACGAAGGTGAGATGGGTCATCGGTGCCTCAACAGGAGAACAGCACCGCCGGATCGCGCCGGCGGTCGACGGTCGTGTCCGCATCGAGCTGATAAATAATCTGTCCGTTCAACGTGAGCCGCCGCAGAGCGCTGGCCGTGCCGCGCAACTCGGATGCAACGGCGAGTGCCGACTCCAGTGCGCGGCGATCAGAGATCGTGGTGTCGCGTACTACGATTGAGATGGCGCCGTCTTCTGTGAGTATCGTTACGGACTCGGGCGCGGGCTCCTCTGCCGCACGCGGCGACCAACCCTGGATATCACGTGTGACTTCGTCGACTGTTTCGTCACGCTCGACGCTCGACCGCATGATCGCGGGAGCTTCCGTCGCGCTGGCCTGAAACTCACGCGGTGCGCTGAGACTCCCGTGCGGCAGCGCAGGCACTTCGGCGGACACAAACATTCGCGCGTGGCCCTCGCCGCCGCGGCAGATCGACTCGGCATTGCCAGCGGTCGACTCGACACGAGCAGCAGTCGACTCGCCCGGGCCGGGCACATCGGCGGCTGACCTGGGCGCAACAGCTGCCGATCGCTGCGTTAGCTGATGTTCGTCTTTAAGCTGGGCCGACTGCCGTGTATCCGCAAGCGGGTGCGGCGTTTCGCAGCTCATCGCTCGCCACGTCGCGTCCCACGTCTCGTACAAATCATCCGCTAGCCGCGTATCGATCACAGTCGAACGGTTGTCGCCGGCAGCGATGCTCGAATGACTCGAAACGTCACCGATGTTCATGACATCTCCGCCCGCGGCCGCTGCAGCCACAGCTCATCCATCACCGACGCGCTCGCGAGCTGCTGCGCCTGCCGACGCTTGAGTCGCTGCAACTCCATGGCCTTCTCGAACATGCGCTCGCGGCCACGCAACTCCAACAGCACGTCGAGAGTGTGACTCTCCCGAGTCTTCGCGGCCTCCACTTGCACCTGCCGCCGCCGCAACTCGCTGCTCTCCGCGCGATACATTCGGTGCGACGCTTCCAAAAGCGCGGGATCGATCCGCCGGCGTGTCTCGATCCGACGAATATGATCCCTCGTGACATCGCATCGCTCGCGCGCCCGCTGCGCCGCTTGTTCGGCAAGCACGACGTCACCTCGTGCAGCCGCTGCATCCGCCATGGCCTGTGCCAGCTCGAACTGAACCTGCAGCTGCAGTACGCGCAGCACCGCATCCGTTCCGCTCATGCGAGCTGCCCATCGATGTGACTATCAGCAGCCAACTCACGAAGCCGCGCCAATGCATCTTGTCGTGAAACGCGATCGTGCAAGCCTTGCGAAAAGAACGCTCGAATCCTGGGCATGATCTTCACCGCGCCATCCAACTGCGCACTAACGCCCGGCTTGTACAGACCGATCTCGATCAGCTGTCGATTGCGCTCGTACAGAGCCACGGTCGCGAGCAATCGCCTGGCAGCCATCAAATCTTCCGGTGTCGTCACCATCGCGTGCAGGCGGCTGACGCTGTTCAACACATCGATGGCCGGGTACTGTCCGCCGCTCGCGATGTCACGTGACAGCACGATGTGACCATCGAGCGTGGCCCGCAACGTGTCAGCCACCGGCTCATTCATATCGTCGCCATCGACCAGCACGGTATAGAGGCTGGTAATGGAACCTGTGCCGGCGCCTGGGCCGCTGCGCTCGCAGAGTTGCGGCAGCTCGGAGAACACCGACGGCGTGTAGCCTCGCGCAGTCGGCGGTTCTCCGATCGCAAGCCCGATCTCTCTGCGCGCCATCGCGAAGCGCGTCAGCGAGTCCATCATCAACAAAACATCCTGGTCCTGATCGCGAAAAAACTCGGCAATCGCCGTCGCCGCGTACGCCGCTTTGACACGTACTACCGCGGGTTCCGCCGCAGTGGCTACAACGATTACCGAGCGTAGCAACCCTTCCTTACCCAACTGGTCTTCGACGAACTCGCGCACCTCACGCGAACGCTCTCCGATCAACGCAACAACATTCACTGCGGCGCTGGTGCCACGAGCCATCATTCCCAGCAGCGTGCTCTTACCCACACCGCTGCCGGCAAACAGACCCACGCGCTGCCCCTTCGCAAGCGACAGCATCGCGTCGATCATCCGCACGCCGCTCTCGATCGGAACATCGACGCGCGCACGGCTCATCGCCCGCGGCGGCTGCGAATTGAGACTGCGCCGCTCGCTGGTAACGATGCTTCCTAAATCATCCGCCGGCGCACCGAATGCATCGATTACTCGCCCGAGCAGTTGCGGGCCGACCGGAACATCCGGCTGCCGACCCGATGCAATCACCCGATCACCGGCGGCAATGCCCTCGACGGCGCCCAACGGCATCAACACTGTGACGCCGCGATTGAAGCCGATCACTTCGGCCTCGATGATTGTCGACGAGCGAGTGGTCTCGATCCTGCAGCGCTCGCCGACCTGCGCAGCCGGCCCCTGCGCTTCGATCACCTGGCCCCTCACGGCCACAACGCGACCGGCGCGAGTGATCAACTCCGCAGCATCAAGCTCACGTGCGAATGCATGCATCGATCAGCCCTCCCTCACGTCCCGGGCCGTGAGGATGGCGTGCAGGCGACGCAGCTGATTTTCCAGCCCGCCGTCGTACTCACCCGAAGCTGCGTTCACGATGCAGCCGCCGAGTTGCAACGAGGCATCCGCAACCATTTGCAACGGCAACGATCGCAACCGCAACTCGTCATTGCGGATCAAGTCACGAAGCAGCTGGATGTCCCGCGGGTGCATTCTCACCACCGCCGTCGCGTCGGCGCGAAGCGCCGCGCAGGCCTGCTCGATCAAACCCAGCACGAATGTTTCGTTGTCCGCTTGGTGTCCGATCAAACGACAGACCGCAGAGAACGCTAGCCTGCCGGCATTCGCCTGAAGTTGCGCCAAGCTCTCCTCTCGTGCGCGCTCCAGGGCTGCGAGAGCGCCGTTGAATTGCTCCCTGAGTTGCTCGCGAAACTCTGTTACTTCTGCGACGGCCGCAGCGCGCCCTTCCGCCAGGCCATCCGAGTAGCCATCGGCGTGTGCACGAGTGCGTTCCTGCTTTGCGATTTCTGCGAGCTGCTGAGCCAGCTCGCTTCTCACCTGGCGCTCGATCTGTTCTCGAAGAAGGCTTTCCGATGTTGGAACGCTCGGGCGCGACGGCGCGCCCAGCCGAAGACGTGCGGAACCCAACGCTGCTGATCGAATCAACGCATCCACTTCAGCCACCTCTTCCATCTCGACATTCCGCGACGCGAGGACACTCCGGCTTTTGCGTCGGGCATTCGCTGAACGTCGGACATCTTGGAAACCTCCGTGCACAGCCGCTCGCTCAGGGCAGCGTAGGCTGCGTCGGCCAGCAATGTGACTTCCCGCTGCAAACAGCGCCGAACCTCGGAACGCTTCGGTTCGGAAAGGTGCTCCAGCACCGCATGTTTCCAAGGCCAGTGGCCGCCGCTGAGGAGTTGCACGATGGTCGGCGCCGAGCACTGCTGAATGGCATGCGCAATACTCTCGGCACTCAACCAGTTCAGTCGTTCCGCCGGAGGCGCATCGATCGGAGCTCGATAGATCTCCGGCGCGGCCGCGGCGATCTGCCGCAAGTCTGCGAACTCCGGCGGAATACCGAGTTGTTCCAATTCATCCAACAACGGCCGCAGCGTCGCTGCTTCGTCAGTGCTCAACTGATCGACGAGCCGTCGACGAGTCTCGATGGGCTGCGCATGTAACAGCAGCGCGGCGCGACGAATCAGTATTTCAGATGCGGCCATTGCCCGCCCTTCCCTGCAACCACTCGCGAACCTGCGCCAGCACGGCTTCCTCATCGGCACGCCGCTGCGAGCGTTGGGCCGCACGACGCAGCGAGAGAATCAGCCAGGAGCCGACGAGTAACAGCGCGATCGCAAGCGCAGCCCACAACGAGAGATCAGCATTTCGTGGCGTTTCCGTTGCCTTCGCTGCCTCCGCGGACGCCGGCTTGTCCGGCGCTGGGCGCTCGACAGCAGGCGCCGACTGCCGTGGCAGCAACAGCACGCTCACAGCATCACCTCGCGTCGAGTCCACTCCAACCGCTCGCGATACCAGCTCTTGAATAGCATCGGGAGTGAGTTCCGGCGGCACGCCTTGCAACGCCACCGCGACGCTGATTCGTTTGATCGAACCCGGCGCCGACAACATCTGCTCGACGCGATTGCCGACTTTGTATTCATATTCCAAATCGCGGCTGTCCGCGTCGTCGGTATAGCTGTCCGTCTGCGTGAAGCCGGCCGTGTTGCCATGTTGTGACTGCCGCTCTCGAATCAGCACACCGGCCGCGCGATTCGTTTCTTTGCCGGCAGGCGCTGCGATCGGTGTTTCCGTCGTCACCTGCAGTTGCTGCTCGTTCAACGTTGCATCGACCGACAACGACGCGACGCTGTCAGGCAGCAGTTGCCGCAGCAGCCGTTCGAGCTTGGATTCGAAGTACTGATCCGCTTCGCGCTTCAGATCCAGCTGGGCGGAGTTGAGCGAGCCGGATGCAGCATCGCGACGTTGCGTCAGGCTCTTGCCCTGTTCATCGAGCACCACCACGTCATCGACGTCGATCTGCGGCACCGACGCGGCAACCAAACGTTGAATGCCCATGACCTGTGCCCGCGACAACGTCACACCGGGCTGCGGAGTCACGCTCACCGCCGCAGTCGCCTTTGTGACATTTCTTTTCAACAGCCCGCCGTCGGGCAGAATCACGTGCACGCGCGCGCTGCGCACTCCTTCCATGGTCTGGAGCGTTCGAGTGATCTCGCCTTGCAACGCCCGCTGATAGTTGATTCGTTGTGCGAAGTCGGTGGCGGAAAAATCCGCCTGCTCGAACAGTTCCAAGCCGACACTGCGCGGCAGCTCGAACGGTCCCGCCGCCAGTGCCGATCGAGCCTTGCCCAACTGCGAGCGCGCAACAGCCAGTGCGTCGCCGCTCGCGTCGACTCGATAGTCGATCTTCGCTCGCTCCAGTTCCTCGGCGATCTCATTCACCCGCTCCGGGTTCAGCCCGGATGCCAGCGGCACATACGGATCGTGCAGCAGCCACATGGCGACTGCCGCAGCCATCACGACGATCAGCGCCACACCTACCAGCAAGCCGGTGCGCTGCCGTCCGCTCAATGCATTCCAATAGTCAGTCCAGGCCACGTCGGCACTCACAGCTGCATGCGCATCAAGTCCTGATAGGACTCGATGAGCTTGTTACGAACCTGCACGAACGTCTGCACGGACAGGCGCGCCTGTTCGAGTTTGATCATCACGTCATGCAACTCCACCGCGCGACCGGCTGCCAGATCGCTCACAGCGCCTTCGGCCGCGTTGAGGCTGCCGCTCAGCTCGCCGAGCCCCTGCTGCATCAAGTTTGCAAACATCGAGGACGTCGGGCTGGCGCTGGCGTTGCCGGCCAACGGCTGGATGTTTGCTATGGCTTCGATTCCAAACTGCATCACTGCCCTCCGATCTCCAGCGCCTTGGCCGCCATCGTGCGCGTCGCCTGCAGAGCCGTCAGATTGGCTTCGTAAGCCCGCAAGGCGGTCATCACCGTCATCATTTCCTGCGTCGAGTCCACTGCTGGATACGCAACCATGCCGGCGGCATCCGCGTGCGGATGCCCCGGCTCATATGAAAGCTGCACACGCGATTCCTGCTGAGGAACGATCTCTGCTCTCGCGAGTGCGAGTCCCGAGCGCTCGAACAAACGCGAGAAATGCATCGGCACCGAGTGAATCACTGCCGTGACAGGCCGATACCCGGCGCTTCCAGGCGCCGCGGTTGAATGCATATTGGCGAGATTGAGCGTTGCCGCCTCCACTCGCGCCTTCTGTGCAGCCATGCCCGCTGCGCTGATTGCGGTTGCCTTCGAGTACTCCATGCTCAGCTCCGATACGCAGCGATGGCGCCGAGGATCGAGAAGTACTGACGCAGCGAATGTGCCAGCGCCTGGTAACGCCCCGCGTTTGCAGATAACGCCAGCAGGTCTTGCTCCAGAGAGACCTGCTCGCCGGCCGGAGCGGCATCGCTCAGCACTTTGTCGAAGCTCACTTTGAGCCGTCGGTAGCCGTCGGTATCGCGGTTGGCGATGTTGCTGACGATGACTTCGTGTTCGAGACTGGCCGACGACAACGCGCCGGACACCTGCTCGATCAATCCCAGGGAATGCATCTCACTGCTCCTCGCGATTCATGACGATCACTGCACGATCAGCTCGGCGTGCAGAGCGCCGGCCGTTTTCAATGCCTTGAGCACCGACACCATGTCGCGCCCGCTGATGCGCAGGCGCGCCAGCGCTTCGACCAGGTCTGCAATCGTGCCGCCCGGTTGCGTAACCAGCGTTGCACCTTCAGCTTCCTGCAACTCGATGCGTGAGTTCGCATATGCCTGCGTGCGAATGGCATCGTCCGGGTTGCGCAGCAGGGTGGGCTGGGAGACGGCGTTGTCGGTGACGATGGAAATTCGCAGGTCGCCATAGGAAATCGCCGCCTGCGCAATTCTCACATTCACGCCGGACACCACAGTGCCGGTGCGTTCGTTCACAACCACGCGGGCGCGGAAGTCAGGAGCGATCTCCAGCGACTCGATGACTCGCATCAGTTCCACGAAGCGTGTCCGATACGCTGCTGGAATGTGCACGCTCACAGCGTCCGGATCTCTTGCCGCCGCAGTTCCTGCGCCCAACGCTTCGTTAATTGCGTCGGCTACGCGTGCCGCGTTGGTGTAATCCGGTTCCAGCAAAGAAACATCGAATGTTTCTGCCTGTGAGACATCGGGCGCGGGTGGCGCGACCTCGACCAGGCCGCCGCCCGGCACGGTCGCCACCGTCGGATGATTTTTCTGACCGAGCGTGCCGTTCGCCTCGTAACGATAGCCACCGACCGTGAGCGGGCCTTGTGCGAGCACATAGGTGCGATTGTTTGGACCGCGCAACGGTGTCAGCAGCAGGTTGCCGCCCACGAGACTGCGAGCATCGCCCATTGATGTCACAGTCACATCGATGGCATCGCCCTGGCGCACGAAGTTCGGCAGGTTGGCATTGACCAGCACGACCGCGACGTTGCGGCTGCTGATTGCTTCGGGCGGCAGAGCGACATCGAACTGCGCGAGCAGATTCGCGAGCGTCTGACGAGTCGCTCGATTGCCTGGCGAATCGCCCGTGCCCGCGAGACCGCTGACGATTCCGTAACCCACCAGCGCGTGCGAGCGCATGCCTTGTACGCGAGCGATATCCTTGATGCGCGCGCCGCTGTCGGCGTGCGTGAGCGACGTGCCAAGGATCAACATCAACAGCAGACTTGTGCGCATGATCACCATCCAAGCCACGTGAACACGCGCGCGAGCCAGCCCGGTTTGCTCTGGCTGGAAACAAACCCTTTCCCGGCAAACTCGATTCGCGCTTCGGCGATCCGGCTCGACAGGACGGTGTTTGCATCGCTGATGTCGTTCGGCCGCACCAGCCCGCTCAACGTGATGAGCTGCTCCTCACCGTTGATGCGCAGCTGCTGCTGGCCGGACACGTGCAAGTCGCCGTTCTCGTTCACGTCGGTTACACGGACGGAGAGTTGTGCAAGCAGCCGGCCGCTGCGCTGTGTGCGTCCAATGCCATCGCTTTCACTGCTGGTGCCGGCGCTGCCCGAATGTGTCTCGCCATTCGAGGTGCCCGCTCGCCCCGAGACAGTGAAGCTGCGTTGCGCACGAAGATCTGCTGTGGAGCTTGCTGACGCTGCTTCTTGAACGATCACCGTCAGCGCGTCGCCAACGCGCATTGCTTTGGCTGCGGCCGTGAGCGAGCGGTAGCCGGATGGGTCGAGCATGGAGTCGCTGTCGGAAGCAGCACACGCGAGCGAACAGAACAGTAATGCGACGAGTGCGGCGTACCTGATCACGGTCGATCCTCCGCGAGCTGCACGACGCGACGATCAGTCACACGAGTCCGCAGCGTTCTGAGAGGATGAGCAAGACGCACATCGACCAAGTCGCCGACCGATGCGTCGGCGAGAGCGACCGCAGTGGTGCT
This sequence comes from uncultured Steroidobacter sp., assembly GCA_946478975.1. The sequence continues at coordinate 12,922 of CAMLEO010000085.1, read as the reverse complement.
CACATCGATGCCTTTGCCACGCACTTGCAACTGGACCGTGTCGCCTGACGAGACAGCCAGAGCCTCACCCGCATCCGACTTACGCAGAACGTCCCCCGCCGCGATATCACGACGCGCCACGACCTCCCCTTCGGCTCGCGCGTTCAGTACACAAGGCACTTCGAGTGCGAACGACGGAACATTCTTGATGTCACGAAGTTGAGGCACCGTGTCGTGACAGCCAATCGATGAACCTTTACGCAGACGGCGTGACGCCACGAGGACCTGCCGCTGCAGAGATACGGCCAGCACCGCGCGAACCTGACGTTCGCCCTGTTTCGCCTCAATTGGCGTCAACTCGAAGACCAGCGGCAACGGCGGCACTGCGCCGGCGCGCCACATGCTCGTGACTTTATATTGGCTAGGATCTGAGATCGGAGCGGACAGCGTCAGCCAGGCACGGCTGTCGTCGACAACGATGCCCAGCGGGCTAAGCCCGTCGCGTGCAGCATCGACGAGCTGCGAGCGCAACGACTCGAATGACTCAGCCTCTGCACGAGACATGCAACAGATCGCGAGCAACAGCATGCAACGGATCGCCCGCATCACGCGCGCCTCAGGTTGTTACTCATGCCGACCATCTCGTCGGCCACCTGCAGCACCCGGGCATTCAGCTCGTAAATGCGTTGCATGAGCAGCAGCGAAACCATCTCTTCGGTCATGCGCACGTTAGAGGTTTCGAGGCTCTGCACCGCCAGTGTAGATGTCCCCTCCTCGCCCGGCCGCGAGCGAGCCGGTTCGAGGTCTTCCGGTGCAATGTATATTCCGTCGCCGAGATACTGCAGACGCTCGGGGTTCGAGAACGTTGCCAGCTCAATCTGACCGAGCACCGTCGGTTCCGTATCTCCTTCGAGCACCGCCGTCACGCTGCCGTCCGAAAGAACTCGCACGTCGTTCGCGCCGTTGGGCACGCGCACATCTGCCGAGAGCGGTTGCCCGCCCGCCAGCGTCACCACGCCGTCCGCACCTATCTGCAAGGCGCCGTTGCGCGAGTAGCCAATCTGGTCGCCGGGCAGCTGCACCTGCAAGAACCCGGCGCCGACGATGGCGATGTCCAGCGGACGACCCGTGGCATGCACTTCGCCCTGCGTCATGTTGAATCGCAGCGACGGCTGTAAAGTCACATCCGTGCTCGCCGCAGCCGGCGCCGCCGAGCCGAGCTGCACGCGATCGAGCATCGAGGCGAAGTCGCGCGACTGTTGTTTGAACGCCGTCGTGCCGATGTTCGCCAGGTTGTTCGCCACCACGTCGAGCTGCTCTTTCTGCGCCTGCAGTCCGATCGCCGAGATATACATTGCATTCATCATGGCTCACATCTCTCCGAGCTTTTGCAACGTGCGACCGAGCACTTCGTCGTAGCTCTGCACCACGCGGCTCAGGCTTTCGAACTGCCGGGACAGCGCCATGAGGTCGACCATCTCGCGGCCGGGATCGGTGTTCGATGCTTCGAGCGCGCCGCTGCGTACACGATTGTTCTCCGCCTCCGCGGGTACGAACCCACCTGGCGCGGCCAGCAAAGCGCCGCCGGCTGACTGTAGTGACGTTGCATCCACCGGACGAAACAACTGCAACGCGCCGACGACGACGCCGTTGTGAGTAATGCGTCCGTCGGCGCTCACTTCGACATCGGCGCCAGGCAGGCGCACGTCACCTTGCACACCGAGCACACTCAAACCCCGCTCACCGATGAGCACACCCGACTCATTCAAATGAAACTGACCGGCTCGCGTCAGCCAGGTGTCGCGACCGTCGGTGAGCGCGAAGAACACATCGTCGCGTTCGATTGCAATGTCCAGTGCACGGCCCGTGGTCGTGATCCCGCCGGCTCGCAGATCCACCAGCGTGCGCGGTGATTCGGTGGAAATGACGGATGCAGGATCCGTCGCTTGCTGAAGCAGCCCGATGTCGAACTCGCGGCTGCTGGGAATCTGTCGCCGATAGCCGGTCACCGTCGCGCTCGCCGCGTTGGTACTGATGGCTTCGAGGCGTCGATGCCCGTCGAACAGGCCGACGGACGCAATTTGAAAAATGTCAGTCATGCTTTGGCTCTCGCCGGTTCCGGCCTCGGTGCGACGGCGCCGGCGGCGGTCAATGAGATCGAAGAGAACGAGCGCAGCTCGAAACCGCTGGCCACTTCGGCCAGCGAGATGACGCGCAGCTGAGGTGCGATTCGCTCGCACAAGGCGCGCAGCTGCCGGCGCAGCTCCGGAGTACACAACAGGATGGGAATCAGGTTGCTCTTGAGCATCTTCTCGGCTGCCGCCGCGATCCGCACCACGATGCTGTCGAGCGCTCTGGGGTCGGCGCGACGCGATGTTTCATTTGCAGCGTCGGCCTGGGCCGTGCCCAGCAGGCTTTCCTCCACCAGCGGATCGAGTGTCAGAACGTGCAGCGTCCTGCGATCGCTGCTGAGGCTGTTACAAATGCTCATCGCCAGGCGTTGGCGAACCGTTTCGGTCAGCATCGCAGGATCTTTGCTGCTGCGAATGCCGTCGATGAGGGCTTCGACGATGCTGCGCAGATTGCGTACTGGCACGTTCTCGCGGACCAGGTTCTGCAGCACTTTCTGCACGTCGCTGAGCGCGAGCTGGGTCGGCACGAGTTCTTCCACCAGTCCGGGCTGTGACGTCCGCACGCGTGCCAGCATCCGTTCTGTTTCGGCGCGCGTCAGCAGCTCGGGCGCACGCTGACGAATCACCTCGCACAGATGAGTGAACAGCACAGTCTGCGGATCGACGAGCGTATAACGCGCCTTGCGAGCTGCTTCACGCATGCCTTCTTCGATCCACAGCGCCGGCAGGCCGTAAGTGGGTTCGCGTGTTTCGATACCTGCGATGGATGAAATATCGCCGCCAGGATGAATCGCGAGAATGCGTTGCACGTGAATGCGCGCCGTCGCCACCACTTCACCGAAGATAGCGATGCGGTATTCCTCTTCGCCGGTCGCCGCGCCTTCCCGGAAGCACACTCTGGGAATGATCAGCCCGCTGTTCTGCGCATACTGGCTGCGGAAGGCAGCCATACGATCCGCGAGCGCGCCGCTCGTGCCGCCAACGCGCTTGGCAAGGCTGCTGCCCAACTCCACTTCGATTGCTTCGAGATCGAACACGGCATACGGATCGCTGTCCGCCGCCGACTTCGTCTGCGATGTTTCCTGCGCCGGCGCGCCTGAGACCTCACGTTTCTTGAAATATGCAAACGCCGCCGCAGCGGCAATCAGCAGCGGCGGCACGACCGGCATCCCCGGTAGCATCGCGATGCCGAGCAATACGGCCGCAACGACCGCCAGTGTGCGAGGGAACGTCGAGAGCTGTTTCAAGACTTCGCCGCCGAGTTGCCCGTCGGACGAGGAGCGCGTCACGATCAAGCCGGTGCCGACTGCAATCACGAGCGCGGGAATCTGCGTGACGATGCCATCGCCGATGGTGAGCAACGTGTAGTGACGCAGCGATTCGCCCCACGCCAGGCCCTGCTGTAACACGCCGATGACCAGGCCGCCGACGATGTTGATGAGCATGATGACGATGCCGGCGATGGCATCGCCCTTCACAAACTTGCTCGCACCATCCATCGCACCGTAGAAAGCGGCCTCGCGCTCCAGCACTTTGCGTCGTCGCTTGGCCTCATCCTGATCGATGAACCCCATGTTGAGGTCCGCGTCGATGCTCATCTGCTGGCCAGGCATGCTGTCGAGCGTGAAGCGGGCCGCGACCTCTGATACGCGTTGCGCACCGCTCGTCACCACGACGTACTGCACGACCACCAGGATCAGAAACACGATCAAGCCGATGACGTAGTTGCCTCCCACCACGTATGTGCCCACCGCGCCGATTACCTTGCCGGCGGCGCCCTGCGACAGAATCAGCCGCGTCGCCGACACGTTGAGCGCGAGCCGAAACAGCGTCGCGATCAGCAGCACCGCTGGAAACGTCGAGAAATCCACGGGCCGCGGCGCATAGAACGTCATCAGCAGAATCAACAGTGCCAGCGAGAAGTTCAGCACGATCAGACCGTCCAGCAATGCCGCCGGCACCGGCGCGAACAGCAGCAGCAGGATCCCCATCACCAGCGAGATGACGATCAGGTCGGAATTGCGACCGAACATACTTTTGAGTGCGGTCATGCCCGCACCCGTCCGGCGTACACCCAACGCAGAATGCGCGCGACCTGCTCGAAGTGCTCTTCGGGAACGAAGCGCTGTCCATCGCCGGCAGCAAACAAAGCCCTCGCCAGCGGCGGATGCTCGACCACCGGCACTCCCCGGCGACGGGCTTCAGCCCGCATCTGCCCGGCCATTTCTCCTGCGCCTCGTGCAGTGATCATCGGCGCAGGCATTTCGCCGTATCGATATTCCAACGCGATCGCGTAGTGCGTCGGATTGGTGAGCAGCACATCGGCGTTGCGAACTTGCGCCAGCTGCCGGCTGCGCTTGAGCCATTGGAGGCGCAGCTCACGCAGACGTGACTTGATGCGTGGATCGCCATCCCGCTCCTTGTGCTCATCCTTGATCTCGCGCTTGGACATTCGCAGGTTGCGCAGATATTCCCAGCGCGCCAGGGCCCAATCGAGCAATGCAAACACCAGCACGATCAACACCAGCAGCGACAGCTCTGAGCGGACCAGCGCGAGCGCAGCTTCGATCATTGCCCTGGGCGTGTCTGCGGAGCGAACGATCTCCGCCAGGTGCTGCCATCCCCATGCAACCATCACGATCGACAGAACACTAAGTTTGGCAGCGCTGCGCCAGAGCTCATGCAGTGACTTCAGCGAGAACAGGCGTTTGAAGCCCGTGGCTGGATTCAAGCGGGAAAAGTCCGGCTGCAGCGGCTGCGTGCTGAGTACACCTCTGGCCTGGATCGCTGCCATGAGCACGGCGGCCAGCCAGATTGCAAACATCACAGCCATCACCGAACTCACCGCCCGAGCGCCCAGCACGCCGATGTATGTCAGCGCTACGGTTGGAGATAAATGATCGCGGCCCGCAAATGCCAGGCCCTGCTTCAGTAACAACGCAGTCTCGGTGAGAACCTGCTGCGCAAGTCCATACACGCATGCGAGTGAGACAATGAGCACGAGAGCGAATGTGATTTCCGCACTTTGCGCAATCGCGCCCCGCTCACGCGCCTTTTCGAGCTTGTGAGGCGTGGCGGGTTCGTTGCGGTCGAGCTCTTGTCCCTGCTCTGCCATCACCGCACTCCCGTCAGCGTCGCCATGTCGCTGAAGCTCCGGCGCAGTATCGGCGTCCAGCCCAGCACGGCTACGGCAAGCACGACGTAGCTCACGAGCGCCTTGATCGGCATCGCCAGCATCAGAACGTTGACTCGGGGCATGTTGCGGGAGGCGATCGCGATGGCGACGTCGCTGAGCAACAGTGCGAGCGACACAGGCGCCGCCAAAGCGACGCCGAGTGCAAACATGGAGCCGGCAGCAAGCAGCGGCTGCATCGGATCGTGCAGCGTGGGCAGCTCGCCGATCGGTAAGACATCGATGGACTGTGCGACGAGCTGCGCCAGTTCCAGGTGCGCGTCGCTCGCGACGAACACCGTCACTCCGATCAAGCTCAGCAACGGACCGAGCACGTTCGAGCTGCTGCGAGTCACGGGATCGAACACCGATCCAATCGCAAAGCCGACCTGCACATCCATCAGCCGGCCGGCGAGCGACAGTGCGCCGAGCACGAGATGAACGCCCAATCCAAGCAAAGCCCCGATGAAAATCTCTGCCAGCACCGGCAGCACGAGCTTCGCCGGATCGGCGGCCCACTCAGCGGCATTCGCAACGGGACCTCGATGCGCAAATGTAAGCATCGCCAGCACGAGAATCAGCGCCACGCGAACCGTCGCCGGAATGCCATAAGCGGAAAACGCCGGCGACAACGCAACGGCGACCGACAATCTCACTGCAAGCAGTGCGATCGAAAGACACCAGGGCAGGACGATCTGCGCGTTCATTTTTATCGGCAGCGCGCGGACAGATCACTGCGCCAGGCGAGCAAACATCGCGATCCCGAAGCCCGTGAGCTTGCCCAGCATCCACGGCGCGAGCATCACCAGCACCACGCCGAACACCACCAGCTTCGGCACGAACGCCACCGACGGGTCCTGAATCTGCGTCACCACCTGCATCACGCTGATCAACAGGCCGACGCCGAGAATCACGGCAAACAGCGGCCACGTCAGCGCGAGCGCCATGCGCAACATCTCGGAAATCAAACCGATTGCCATCCCATCGTTCATGCCGTGCCTCGATCACAACTGTCGGCACCCACATAATCGGATTGAGCGGCAGGAAAGCGACACAGGACGAATACCCGATCCGTCCTATAGCTGCGCAACCAACTCCTAACCTCCAGCGCCGCGGCCCTGATGTTCGGTCTTGCACGTTGCGGCAGATTGTCAGGCCAATTGGCCTGACAGGTATATTGATAGTGCCTGACATTGCTGATAGTGTCGGCCGCACGCCATGGATGCTCAGGGGATCTACATGGATCGTCACTCGCTGCAGCGGTTTGGAGTCTTCATCGCTGGTTTGTTTGCTTGTGCCGTTGTACAGGCCGAGCCGCCGCACCCCATACTCGACATCCCTGGCACGGGCGAGGATGCGCCCGCGATCCTCTCCACCTACACCGAAGAACAGTTCGTGCGATTCGCGCCAGAATGGGCGCCACGCGGCAAGGGCTACGGTTTCACCGCAGCGGTGGTGCCTGGTGACAACGCTTGGTCATGGAGCGCCGCTGCGCCAGATGTTCTGATCAGCCTGCCGAGCGGCACGATGTTTCCTGGCCCGGGCTACCTGCCGCTGTATGAACCCGTCTCCGTTCTCAGCGGCAAGACCGTCAACGTCCCCTATTATCTGGCTGCCGGCAGCACGACCAAGAAGTCGCTGGTGTTCGGGGAGATCTCTTTCCAAAAGCGCCAGCAGCTGCGGCGATTTTTCGATCAACTCGCACCGGCCTATCTCCAAAGCGGCACCAGCCCAACCTCACGGAATGACGCATACGCGCGCCGCATCGCCATCGCGCTCGATGCTTGGGCCAGCTACGTACCCGACTATTACCTGACCAACAAGAACTCGCCGACGTTCATCAACGCCACGCCATCGTACGTTCTCACCTCCGACATTCAGCGCGCGAGCGATCACAACGGCATGGCGCACGAGTGGAACGAGAGCGAGCTGCGTGCCTTCGATGCAATCTATGACAGTACGGCGCTCAGCGCTCTTTCAGCCGAGCGTGGTTATGACGTCCGCGAGCACATCAAGAACAATCTGTTTTTCAACATCGGCGACTACTTCAGAGATCGCGTGCCCATCTCGGTCGCCATCGCAACCAATCTCTCCTCGCCCATCAGCATTCTCGCCAAGACGGCGCGCGTGCTGAACCAGCCCAGCTACATGCTTTGGATGGGCGACTATCTCGACGCGACGGTGCGCCGAAAGATCCTGCGCGATGGCGTACTTCCCGAGGGCCTCGGCTATTCATACAACTACATCGTCGAGAACATCGATGCAGCCACATCCACGCGCGACTATTTCCTAACGCGCCCCGCGGACACAGCGGAATTGCAGCAAGTTGAGGGCAAGGCGGAGAGCGCCGTGCCGGTTCTGGAAAGCGGCATCGACAAATGGCGGGCCGCATCGCTCCCCGACGGTACGCAGGCAGCGTTTGGCGACACTAATTTCAACACAGTGATGACCGGCCGCGATGCCGGCAGCTCTGCACTCCTTCCTGCGTACGGCCATCTCGCCTTCGGCAGCGGCACTGGCGTCCAGGCGGTGCAACTCAACCAGAATTTCTCCGATGACGCGAATCACATGCGTGCCGACGTCACTGCCTACACGCTTTGGGCGAACGGCGCAGAGTTGCTAGGAAACATTCGCTACTACAACGGCCTGGCCGGGCGACAGTTCACCGAGCAAATCCTTGCTCACAACGCTGTCACCATCGACCGCGGCAACATGAGCCGCGACTCCTGGGAGGTCGGCAACGCCGGCCACCGATTCACGTCCGGCAATCTGACCTTGTTCGAACCGCAGAATCACGGCATCTCGGTCTCGGAAGTTGACGGCCAGCGCGCCTACGCCAACAAGGCGTCCCGCTATCAGCGAATGATGCTTCTGAACTCCGTCGACTCCGATCACCCGTACGTCGTCGATGTGTTCCGCGTCTCCGGCGGCACCACGCACGACTACACGCTTCATGGCGCGATTCGTTTCGATCAGACCGGCGAATCGACGCTGCCGCTCACAGCGATGCCTGGTGAATATCCGTTGCTCGAAGGCACGGAGACGTGGTCCGAACCCACCAGCTCCGGCTCCACGTTTCCGTACTACGGCTTGTTTCGCAACGTCCGGCAAGGCACGGGCACCGAGCAGTTTCAAATCACGTATCGCGATACCGAAAACCTCGGGCGCAACGTGCGGTTGTGGGTGACGGGTCAGCAGGGTTCGTCGGTTTACTTGGGTGTCACGCCGAATCCGTCGCGCACGAACACCACTCCCGCAAACTTCTACAGCTTCTGGCGGCCCTCGTTGATTGTCCGCAACCGCGCGACTACCGGCTCACTGCAGAGCCTCTACGTCAATGTCGTCGAGCCGATGTCCGATACGGTGTGCGCGATTCGATCTGTCGATCGCCTGCCTGTCGCAGGCGGCAGCCAAGATGCCGTCGCGCTGCGCGTGCGCTTCACCAACGGTCGAACCGATACGTATCTAATCAATTTGCGCAATCCGAAGATCGCAGGCGCTGCCGGCGGCTCCGCCACGATCGTAACGGCGGACAACGCCTATCGCGTGAACGGACGCATCGGCATTCATGTGTCCAACCCAGGCGCCGAGTCTCGCGTCTGGTTGATCGGCGCAAGCCACTTTCAATACGGCACGCGGCAGGCAACGCAGTCCATGCCGATCTACTCCGGCAACATCATCGGCGTCACTCGCAAAGCCGAGGGCGCAGCGAACGATGCATTCATTGTGGACGCGGCCATTCCCGGCGGCTCCGCCCTGCGAGGCCGCCAGCTCTCGCTCACGTTCGGCGCCTATCAGGTGGTCGGCAGCACGCAGGTGCAGACAGGCATCAGCGAGATGTTCACGATCGATCGGGTTGAATCGATCGCTGGCCAAAGACACGTCGTGCTGACAGCCGATCCGCAGCTCCGCATTGCGGGCACATCGACCACCGAGTTGGTCGCTCCGGAACGCACATTCAACGGCACCAATACTTTCGAGATCGTACTGTCGAAGTCGGCCGCCGCCGGCCGCTAATCAGGGAGGAGCCATGGTTGTTTGTAAAAATTCGTTCCGCGCAGGACTGATGTTTGCAGCGATGCTGAGCGCCTCGCCAATGCTGCACGCCCAGGTGTTTCTTACGGCCGATGGTCGAACCGACAGCTACACCCTGGTCAACAGGGCCTTTGGTGCGAGACCGGAAACGCCGGATTGCAGTCATCCCGACTTCGGGCCGCACATCACCCAGGCCTTGGACAGCACTCTCGGAAAATCCGTGTTTGTGTTCAACATTCACGTGACGCCCGACAACGATCGCTGCAGCAATTTCGATCGTCAGCGCCTGGAGATCAAAACCGACGGCGGCTCGCCGGCGTATGTGAAAGGCTTTCTGAACGACTTCGTCTCGTACCGCTGGAAGTTCAAACTTCCGGACGGTTTCCAGCCCTCGCCGAACTTCACTCACATCCACCAGATCAAAGCGTACGACGGCGATGCGGGTGCGCCGATCATCACACTCACACCGAGGGCAGGCAGCCCCGATCTGATGCAGATCATCGCGACCGACTCAAATGGTCGGGGCGCAACGCTGTTGCAGACCGAACTGGCGCCGTTTATCGGCACCTGGGTGGAGGCTTTCGAACAGATCACCTACAGCCACACCGGCACCTACTCCATCGAGATCAAGACGCTCGACGGCGGAAAAACATTGCTGTCCTATCGCAATGACAACATCGATATGTGGAGGACGGGCACCACGGTGAGTCGCCCCAAGTGGGGCATCTACCGCAGCCTCAACAGCCAGAGCTACCTTCGCGACGAACAGGTAAGCTTCGACCGCTTTTGTATCGCCAAGGGCAGCGATGTTTGTCCCAGCGAAGTGAGAACCGGCGACATGATGACGATCGCCCCCATCGCGGATACATACGTTCGCGACGGTTCGAGCTCAGACCAGAACTTTGGTACCGCGCCCCTTTTGACCGTCGGGACCGAACCGGAAGCCGGGCTCAACGGTCACATCTTCCTGAAGTTCGATCTGACCGGCGTATGGGGCGTGAGAAAAGCCAAGCTTCGTTTGTATGGAAAGCTCGCTGCGCCCGGCGGCCCGTCGCGTGTAACCGTGCACGCGGAGGATACCGGCTCCTGGACCGAGACGGGATTGACGTGGAACAACCAACCCGTGGCAGGCGCCGCGGGCGATACCATCAAGGTTGGTAATCAAGAACAGTATTGGGAGTGGAATCTCACCGATCTCGTGCAGAACCGCGTCGCCACCGGCCAATACACTCTCAACCTGGAGCTGCAGAACGATGAGACGACGCCCGCACTCGCAAATTTCAATTCGCGCGAGGCGAGTGACAACAAGCCGCTGTTGATCGTGAAACCCTGAAAGGAACAATCAAAGGTTCGCAATGCCGTCATCCGGCCCGAGCGTGCAGTCCCACTCTCATTTGGCTTGATTGACGAAGCCGCCAGCGGGCGCCTCGTGCGGGATCGACCAGCCGAAATAGACTTCCACTTCGACGATCTGGCGGCCGCGTAATGTGACGATCTCAGTATTGCGGAACTGGTGTCCGTCGGCTGTGCGGCCAACGTATGTGACAAACACCCGATCGCCATCGGGCACCAGATGGATGAAGTCGAAACCCGAGATGGTCCCGCTGTTCGGCCAGCAGCGGCTGAAATAGGTTGCTCGATCGAGCCGGTTGTCGAGCGGGCTGGTAAAGTGAAAATCCTCGGCCAACAGCTTCTCCATTGACGCCCGGTCCTTGCTCACATAGGCGTCGTAACAGGCGCGCGTGAGCGCAGTGTTGTCGTGTTCACTCATGACTTCACTTCTCCACGGGTGGTTTCTGGGGGGGTGCCGTCGGCGCTGCGTGCCTGCATCGCGCCTTCTGCATTCAGGAATAGCTGCTGAAGCGAAAGGTTCCTTTGGCATGGGAACGCTGAAACGGCGCCAGGTCGTCGCGACCAATCGAGTGGATGTCATCGCGGCCGGCAGGTTAGCCTCCGCGAGCACGCTCGAAGCACAGCGATGGGTTCCGCGGTACTGGCCTGATAAACAGAGTGGTCGAAAAATGCACGACATGGATGTCAGAACGCTCATGCGCGAAGCGGCGATGAACGGTGTCACGTTGTGGATCGAGGACGGCCGACTGCACTTCAAGGCACCAAAGAACAAACTGACAGACGCGCTACGTACTGCCCTTCACTCAAAGAAGAGCGAGCTGATCGGCGAGTTGAGCGTTCCCGTTTTCAGGAAAAGAGCTTCGCCTCCAGCCGTGGCGAGGTTTCCGGCATGCACAAAAGGTTTCTGGGAGGAATGTGAGGCCAACGCCGCACTTCGTCATGGCTTGCGTTTCGCAGTGAAGCTCACCGGGCAGATCGATCTTGCGCGTATCCAGTCGGCGTTCGAATGGCTGAGCTCGCGCCACGATTTGCTTCGCTCCAGGGTGAGTGTCGGGGAAGACGGCATTCCCTTGCTGCAGTTGGAGGATGATTCATCGGCTGCCGTGGAAATTGTGGACCTGTCCGGGAACCCTGCGGAGACAACACCTCTGCAGATCAAGGCTGGAGTCGAACGTGCCATATATGCCCCCTTTGAGGAGGGTCGAATACATCGAGCACAGGTCCTCAAAGTTTCTGATTCCGAGTATGTGATCGCAGTAGTCATTCATCACTTCGTTGCCGACGTCGTTGCGATCGAAATCGTCTTGCGCGAGTTGCTGGCCGCGATACGAAGCGGGCATGACTCGCACCTGCAAGCCAGCGAGCGCCCCTTGCAGTACGCGGACTATCTGCTCGGGATGAATGAGTGGCTGGACGGGCCGGGCTTCGAGTACCGCCTGGGCCTCTGGAAGGACAAGATGCGAGGAGCGCCGGGAGTACGTTTTCCGACGACCACCGCCCCTGCCCCCGGGCCCGCCAAACTCGCAGTACTCAATTCCCATGTTGGACCGACATTGCGCGACAAACTGGCACGAGCCAACGCAGCGGCCGGAGTGCCGTTCCCTGTAACAATCCTGGCGGCGAATTTCGCCGCGCTCGCGACTACGCTCGAAAGAAGAGATTTGTTCACGGTGCTGCTGTACTGGGGCCGCAACGAGCCCGAGCTCTTCGAGCTGGTCGGGTTTACCGTCAACTGCCTTCCGGTGCGGGTTACGGTCGCCCCGGAAATGTCATACGTCGATCTGATGGTTCAACTCCACGACGCTTTCGCGTTCGCCAGGGACTACTCGGTCCCCTGGGGGTCTTTGATGCCCCTGCTCGCCGACCTCGATGCAAGTTACGTGGCGCCGCTGTTCAACTACACGTCCATCGCACAGCAAACGCCGAGTACCTCCGCATCGAATTCGCGCGACAGCGGCATCCGCTGTGAGCCGGTCGCCTTCGATGGGCCTGAGCAGACCAATAGTGTCGATTGGAAGAGCTACGAGCTGCACGCAACCGACACTGGCGTCGAGATGGATGTGACTCTGAAATACATGCCTTCGGTGTATCAGTCGGATGCCGTCGAGAAGTTCCTCGCTACGTTCATGCGCTGCCTCGAAACGCTCGCTGACGATCCGACGGGCCGTGTGCGTCGGGCATCTTTCGATTCCGCTCAAGACGTTAAGCGGTTGCATGCTGGAAGTTTGCAAGCGCGCGTGCAGATGTAGTT
>CAMLEO010000084.1 GCA_946478975.1 uncultured Steroidobacter sp. | reverse complement strand
TTGCGGGCGTTGATAATGTTGTGAACTTTCTGGGCGGCGTCATTGCGGCCCCAGTTCATGCTCACATCCCAGAAATGCTAGCGATCGCCGATCTTGGTTTCGCCGGTGAGCGCACCGGAGATCATCCAGGTGTCGACCGTCTGCTCAAAGAAGCGCGGCCCGGCTTCCACCGGCCGGCGACCGATGGTGATCAGGTTGCTGCGCCCATCCAGGTCGATCCCGAACGGGTTGTAACGCTGGCTGGCGGGAATGAAGATGTTGTCGAGATAAAAGCCGGCGCCGGCGTCCGAACCCATGAACAAAGGATTCGGCGCGGCCTGGTTGTTCGAACGGCGATTGGTGAATGCCGCCGTGAACCGCAGCTTGATATCGTCGGAAACGTCGTATTCCGCCTTGCCAAATAAATTCACGCGGCGCACCGGCGTGACCAGATAGTTGTACGGCCGGAAGTTGAATCGATCCGAGGTGCCGAACGCGTGGAAGTCGCCGCCGGTCGGATTGTTTGGATCGTAAACCGGTCGTGTCGTGCCATTGTTGATCGCGGTGTTGTCGAGCGTGATGCTGATGACATCCGGATCGCCGTCGCCGTTCACGTCGCCGCGCGGATCCAAAAATATAAATCGCCCCTGCGGCGTGCCCGAGCTGCCGCCGACTCCCGGAGGTGCGCCATATATCACCTGGCTCGAGAGCGCGCGGTCTCGCGAATAAACCGCGTCCTGTCTCGCGTAGCTCGCAGCAAAGAACGCACGACTCTTTTCGCCGCTGCCGCCGAACGACACGCTGTAATCCTGGGTGTAACCGTCGCCTTCATCGAACTGCGCTTGATTGGTTTCCAGATCGAAGCCGCGGTAGTCGGAACGCGTGATGATGTTCACGACGCCGGCGATTGCATCCGATCCATAGATGGGCGACGCGCCGTCCTGGAGCACTTCCATGCGCTCGATTGCAGCAGTGGGAATGGTGTTGAGATCGACCGCACCCGACACGCCGCTCGCCGAGGAGCCGCGCACCCAGCGCCGGCCATCGACCAGGACCAGCACGCGCTTGGATGTGAGATAGCGCAGATCGATTTCGCTCGCGCCGGCGCCGATGCCGCCGCCGTCCGGCGGAAAGCCCAGATTGCCGCTGGCGTTGTTGGAACGATTGATGGCCGAGCCGGAAATCGGCAGGCGCTGCAAATAATCGGCGACCGAAATTTCGCCGCTGCGATCGATGTCCGCTGCGGACACCGTCTGTAACGGCGCGACACTATCGACAGGGTTCTGACGGATCCGTGAACCGGTAACTACAACTTCTTCTGGTTCGTTCTGCGCAGCAGTCGCAGGTGCGGTTATTAATGTTGCCTGCGCAATACAAACGCCGGCCAGGGCGAGCCAATACCGGCCATTGCAACGATCGATCTCAGCTCTGTCCATGATCCGACCTCCCGTTGTGAAGGCCGGAACGTAGCACCGATCAGGGGCAAGCCAATACGTCTATATACTGAACATCAGCACCGATATACATTGCGCACGATTGCCGCTGTCGGGCTGCCGCTTTTTCGCATCAAACAATTCGTGCTGCGATCGCAAGGCGCACCGCCGCGCGCCTGTGTTTCAAGTTAAAACAAACTATTCAGCAGATTGAGATACGCCTGCGGGGCGACCAAAGCGACGTATACAAGTCCGGTGACGGCACCGCCCAAATGCGCGTCGTGATTGATGCGTCCCTGCGGATTGCGCGCGGCATACCAGGTATAAGCGAGGTAACCAATTCCGAACAGCGGAGCGGGAATGGGCACCGGAATCGGAATGATATAAAGCGACTGCTCCGGGAAGAACACGATCGCCGCGAACAGCAGCGCCGAGATCGCCCCCGACGCACCCAGGCAGGCGTACTCGGGATTGCGCTTGTGTTTGATATAAGTGCCGGCGTGACTGACCAGCAGCCCGGCCAGGTACAACACCACAAAGTGCGTCGAGCCGATCAGCCGCTCCAGCAGAAAGCCGAAGAAATAAAACGTCATCATGTTGAAGATCAGGTGCATCAGGTCGGCATGCACGAAGCCGCTCATCAGCACCGTGTCGTACTCGCGCCGGCGCAGAAACCAGTAAGGCCGGAACAGGCTGCGATCGATCAGCTTGGGAGACGCGAACAGGCCGATGAGACTGGTGGCGATGGTGACGACGAAAATGATCAGCGCGGCGGAAATCGGCAGACTCACGGGGGCAATCCTGCGGCAGGCGGTTTATTGGTCGATGTGTGGGTATATTGTGCCGTAGTCGGCCCCCGACCCGCTGCTTAATTCTATGGCTGCCGAACCCGCCCCCGTGGCCCGTGACGATCGCATTGGAATGCTCGACACCACGCGCGGCATCGCCGTGCTGGGCATTCTGATGATGAACATCACCGGCTTCGGCCTGCCGAACGCGTACGACGACCCGACCGTTTGGGGCGGCGATTCGCCCGCCGACATCGCCGTCTGGCGCGTCATGAGCCTGCTGTTCGAAGGCACGATGCGTGGGCTGTTCACGCTGCTGTTCGGCGCGAGCGCGCTGCTGTTCCTGCAGCGTCATGCCGCTCGCACCACCGGCATGAAGCCGGCGGATTTGTATTTTCGACGCACGCTGTGGCTGATCGCGTTCGGCCTGTTGAACGGATATGTGCTGCTATGGAGCGGCGACGTGCTGTTCTACTACGGCGTTGCCGGCCTGGTGCTGTTCGTGTTTCGCAACCTGCCGCCGCGGCGCCTGCTGATCCTCGCCACCGCCTTCATGATCGTGCAGACGCTGATCTCGGTCGTCGAGTGGCGCGACTTCCACCACGTTCAACAGCAGGCCCAGGCTGCCAATGCCCGGCAGGCCGATGGGCATCCATTGGACGGCGCAGAGTTACAAGCGCTGGAAACGTATGCCTCGCGACAAGCCGATTGGCATCCGAATCGCGACAGCCTGGAAGGCATGGTGGAGGACATCCGCGAGAGTTACTCGTCGGCCTTCCACGTGTTGAGAAGCCACACGTGGTTCATGGAGACCGAGTTCTTTTTTCGTCACGGTATCCTCGAATGCCTCGGCATGATGCTGTTGGGAATGGCGCTGTTGAAGCTCGGCGTGTTGACCGGAACGGCCTCGACGCGTACTTATATTCTGATGGTCGTCGTCGGCTATGCGATCGGCCTGGCCGTGAACACGTACGAGATTCGCTCCATCGAAAGCTCCGGCTTTGCGCCGGCGACCTTGGCGCGGTCGTTCCTGACCTACGATCTCGGGCGGATTCCGATGACGCTCGGCCACCTCGGCGCGATCGCATTGTTGTGCCGTACGCGATGGTTTAGCGGTGCCGCTCGCGCGTTCGCTGCGTGCGGGCAGATGGCGCTCAGCAACTACTTGTCACAAAGCGCGATCTGCCTGTTTGTATTCACCGGCGCCGGGCTCGCGCTGTTCGGCCAGTTATCACGCTTCGAGTTGTATTACGTGGTCGCTGCGATCTGGATTCTGCAGCTGGCATGGAGCCCGCTGTGGCTGCGATATTTCCGTTACGGTCCCGCGGAGTGGATCTGGCGTTCACTCACATACTGGCGGCGGCAGCCAATGCGCCGTTAAGTCGCGGCACTCTGCGCCGCGAAGATTTTTCTCACCGACTCCATCGTGTCCGCTTCTGCAGCGGGCTTGTCATCTCTATAACGTTTCACACGCGCGAGCCGGAGGGCGAGGCCGCCGGGATAGCGCGGGCTCGCCTGCAAATCACTGAAGGCAATTTCGACCACCAGCTCGGGACGCACATACACGGTCCAGTCGTCGCGATGAGTTTCGCGTTTGAGGAACTCGCTGGTTTGCCATTCGAGCATGGCGTCGGTGAGTCCTTTGAAAGTCTTGCCGAGCATCACGTACTCGCCGGTCGCCGGATCGAGCGCACCCAGATGCAGGTTCGAGAGTTTGCCGGTGCGGCGGCCGTGTCCCCACTCGGCCGCGAGCACGACCAGATCCAGGGTGTGCGCCCGTTTGATTTTCAACCAGCTGGCGCCGCGGTTGCCTGCTTCGTACGGAGCAGACAATGACTTCGCCATGATGCCTTCGTGGCCGGCGGCGATCGCGGCGTCGTAGAACGCGTTCGCCTCTGCTTCCGACGACGTCACCAGTCTTGGTATGAGCAACGACTCATGCACGGCGCGCGCGAGCGCGCCGAAACGTTCACGCGTCGGCCGATCCGCCAGGCTTTCATCGCCGGCGCGCAGGCAATCGAAAAAATAAGCCCGCATCGGCAACTCAGCTCGAAGCTTCGCTACATCGAGCTTGCGGCCGAAGCGTCGCATGGTGATTTGAAACGGATGCGGCCGACCGGCGTGGGTGAACGCGATAGCCTCGCCGTCCAGGATCAACTCGCGTGTCGGCAGCGCCTGCACGGTCTCGACGATCTCCGGGACTGCGGCCGTGACATCGTTGAGACTGCGAGTATAGATATGTATGGAGTCGCCGGCCTTGTGCACCTGGATGCGGGCGCCGTCCATCTTCCATTCGAAGACGGCATCATCGCCGAGCTGTTCCAATGCTTCGCTGACATCGGCAGCCGTCTGCGCGAGCATCGGTGCGACTGGCGAGAGCAGCTCCAGCTGAAAGTTTGCTAATGCGCTTTCGCCTTCGCTCAAGGCTGCGTGCGCCACTGCGCCGAGGCTCTTCGCATACATCGCAGCCCGACGCACCCTGTCCACTTTGATCTGCGACGCCGACGCAATCGCGTCGACCATCACACCGGCGAGCGCTCCCTGACGGAGCTCGCCAATCAGCAAACGAATCAGAAAGTGCTGCTCGGGCTGGGTCGCGCGAGAAAACAATTCGCCGAGCGCCTCCGCTCTCTTCGCCGTCGACCCACTGCCGCGGATGTTTGCAAGTGCCGTGAGCCGCTGATCGACTTCCAATACCGTCAATGTCGGCTGGCTTGCCGGCGCTATGGCGTTGGCCTCTTTCAGCACGGCATAGCCGATACCGAACTTGCCCTGCGGCGTTTCGCCAGAAAGATACGCAACGCCGATGATGATCTCATCCGGCGTGAACGTTTGCAGACAAGTCGCCAGCTCCCGCACCTTCGCCAGCCGGGCGGAAGTGGCCGCGACCTTGGCGGAAGTCTCGACGATGGTGGCGAGCAGAGTCATGCCCCATCGTAACGCGGATAAAAAAACACGGCACGTCCGTGTGCCGTGTCTACTAAGCAGGAGGTTGGCGGGAGGGCCCCACTCCTGCTGCTCCAACCGTTATCGGCCGCTGTCGCCGAACGAGCCACGCACGCCCAGCAGGATGCGGCGGGAGCCGGACTCGAACGCGAACGGCAGATTCTTGAACTGCAGGTACTGGCTCTGATCTTCCTCGGTGAGGTTGATCGCTTCGAGCGTCACGCCGAGGTTGTCGGTGATCTGGTAGCCGATCTGCGCATCCAGCTGCCCGTAGTCGCGATTCCAAACACCCAAGGTGCGCGTGACGTCGTCGGCGAACTGGAAGTTGCCGCTGTATGACTTGTCGCGCCAGGTGTAGGACATACGCGCTTCGAAACCGAAGTTCTGATAGTAGACCTGCGCGTTGTAAGCATTCTTGGCGACGCCCGGAATCGGCAGGCCGTCGTCGAAGTCGTTGGAGAAGCCGGACTTGGAATCCGAGTACGTGTAGTTGACGTTGAAGCCGCCGCCCCAGTCGAACGCGTACTGACCCGACACTTCGAAGCCGCTGATCGAGCCGCCCTCGCCGTTGACGGGCTTTTGCACCGGGCCGAAGCGGCCGCCGGCCTGGTCGGGCACGAACACCGACTCGGTGACTTCAGTGATGAACGAATCGACTTCCTTGCGGAAGCCGGTGATCGCGGCGAGGCCCTGGGTGCCGAAGTAATATTCGTAGCCGATGTCGAACTGGTTGGCGCGATACGGCTCCAGCTCCGGATTGCCCGAGCTGCCGTTGGTGAACTCGAACAAGTTCGTGGTCGGATTGCGCGTGAAGTTGGTCGCGAAACCGCGGCCGAGCTGGAACAGATCCTGCCTCGCCACGACACGCGCCGCCGAGAAGCGCACTTTGTGACCTTCCGCCACGTCCAGCACGAAGTTGGCGCTGGGCAGAATGTCGGTGTAGTCGCGGCGGATCGTATTCGTCTCGTAATCACGCAGCACGCCGTTCCAGCTGTCCGTGCCCCAATACGTGGGATTCGCCAGCGCCGCGTTCTGCGCCACCGACAACTCCGTTTTCAACACCCGCGCACCGACGTTGACGTGATATCGGTCGCTGGGCTTGCCCAGGTCCGCCATCAGGTAGCTGGAGTAGGTTTTCTCGTCGACCTTGAATGTTTCCAGCGGCGAGGGGAAGAACGTGAACGGCGTGTTCGGATACAACGATTGGATCCACGCCCGGGCATTTTTCATCTGGTCGCGATTCTGCACCAGCACCGAGTTCGTGCCGGCGTTGCCGGAATGCCAGAAGTCGTTGATCTGCTCGACGCGGCCGGCCGAGCCTGCCAATGTTTGATACGGCACGATCAGCGCCGGAGCGTTGCCGAATCGGCTACCTACGGCGCAATTCGGCCGGCCCGGCGTTCCCAACGGCGCACCGCCGGACTCGATCGAGTCGCACGCCTTCGGTCCGATCGCGCCGTCCTGGAAATAACCGTAGTTGGTCCAGTCCGCACCGTACGCGATGCCGTCGAGCGAACTGCTGCCGTGATAATCGGCGAGGTACCGGCCGAACTCATAATCGATCTTGCGAGTCGCGGCGCGAACGCCGCCGGTGAAAGTCACATTCTCGCCGGGAATGAAGGCCGGATCCCATTCCACGTCGCCGCGCACCGACCAGTTCTCCGCGTCCGTGTTGTCAGCGAACGCCCAATGCGACTTGAAGAAGCCGTTGGCCGGATTGGTGTACAGGTCCTGGTGATTGACCAGCGTGAACGACGGCAGCGTGCCGCCGTTGTTGTTATAAGTGAATTGATAGTTCAGCGGCGCCGACGAGTTCGGTGCAAAGCCAGGACCGCCGCCCGCGGCGCGCACCGTGTACTGCGTGTAGCGCACGTCGTTGTTGGCGCTGCCGCTCTCCTGATCCGCCTTGGAATAAGCCGCCGCCGCACGGGCGCGCACCGCGCCGCCGTTGTCCCATTTGGCGCTCAGCTGGAAATTATTCGAGTTGATCTCGGTGTTCTTGACGAACGAAATCGCTTCGGCGGAGTTCGCGGTGAAGGTGCCGTTGAGCAATACGCCGTTGCCGTCGATGGTGTAGGGCTTGGTGGTGTCCAGGCCCGGCGTTTCCAGCGAGAACGGAAACTTCAGCGAGGCTTCCTGGGTGAGAATGTCGAGCTCCGAGTGGAACCACATTCCTTCCAGCTCCAGGGAATCGGTCGGACGGAACGCAACGGACACCGAAGCGCCGAGGCGCTCACGCTCTTCATCTCGATCGGTCGCGTAGCGATATTCGGGCGCGTAATAGTTTTGCGTGACGATGGCGCGATCGCCGCGATTCACGAACTTCCAGCCGCCGCGATTCTGTCCGCCGAGCACGTCGGTCTGAAACACCTGCTTGTCGTAAGACACGGAGGCAAGCACCGCGAGGCGATCGTTGAACTTGTGACTGGCCACGAGCGCACCGAGCGGCTCCCAGCCTTCGCCCGCGTCCGCGTAACGAACGTTGCCGGCGAGATGAGTGCCCTCGCCGAGCGAGAACGGGCTGCGCGTCTTCAAATTCACGATGCCGCCCAGGCCGCCTTCCAGCTGCGAAGCATTCGGCGACTTGTAGACATCGACGCCGCCGAGCAGCTCGGACGGAATGCCTTCCAGCGAATCGGTCTGGCGGAAGTTGCCTTCGCCCTGGGTGTACAGTTCCAGGCCGGTGAGGAAGATGTCGCTGTTGAGCAAGGTGACGTTCTGTTCCAGGCCGCGAATGCGCACCTTGGTGCCCTGGCCGTTGGAACGATCGATCTGCACGCCGCTCAGGCGTTGCAGCGCCTCGGCGACGTTCTGGTCCGGAAACTTGCCGATGTCCTCGGCCGCCACCGATTCGAGGATCTGCGTCGATTCGCGCTTGGTTTCCAAGGCGGTGGCGAGCGAAGCGCGAAAGCCCGTGACCACCACTTCCTCCACCGGCCCTTCGCTTTCCTGTGCGCCGACGCTGGTGCTGACCAGACCCAGACTGCTGATTGAAGCCGCGGCCATGAATGCCGCGCGTGAGTGCTTCTGTCGAATTCGCATGTGTCGATCCCCTGATGTGCGAACGATGAAGGGCCCGGCCGCAAGTCGCGACAGGCGAGGCGAGCCTTCGATGTGATTCCCCGGCAGACGCCGCGCCACAATCCCGGCAGGCAGCGTCGGCGCCGATCTTGCTGCGTGATGTCCATCGTTGTCAACGCGGCTCGATGCAAGTAAGCGCTTTCTTGATTGTCTACTTGATATTGAAACGATATTTTATTTGACAGCGTGAGTCATTCATTGCTCATTTGGTAATTATTGCCGCTTTCGCAGGCGATGCCGGCCGGGAACCCCGCTCGCATCGGGTTGTTGTTTCCGCGCGAAGCTGAGCATTTGTATGATCGAACCAAACCTCTGTGAGACCGCATGAAGAAATGGGCCCCGCTGCTGTGGATTCCGCTGATCGGCCTGGCGGTGTGGGTGTTGATCGATCGCCTGAAGAGCATCGACTTCGGCGATGTGAAGGAGCATCTGCTCGCGTTCCCGGCGACCACGGTGCTGATCGGCCTCGCCTTCAGCGCGGCGGTGTATGCACTGGTCGGCTTCTATGAAGGAATTGCAGTCCGCATCGCCAGCGGCAAGCGCATGCCGCTCATCGCGTTTCGAACCGCGCTCATTGCCAATCCATTAGGACGCGCGATCGGCCTGGCGCTCGTGAGCGGCGGCGCACTCCGCTATCGAATGTATGCGAGCGAAGGTTTGACGGCGCGCCAGGTCACGTCGATCGTGCTGCTTGCGGCCATGCCTTATTTTTTCAGTGTCGGCTGGCTGATCGATTTGTCACTTCTGCTCAATGCCGACACCGCGGCCAAGGCCTTGCGACTGACCACTGGCCTGGTGCTGCTGCTCGGTGCGATTGGCCTGGCGAAGGACATCGGCTGGCTCGCGTTCGTCTTCACGCGCAAGAAGCCGATGATCATCGGCGGCGAGGCCGCGCCGATTCCAACCGTGCGCGATACATCGATTCAACTCGGGATCGGCCTCACGCAGATCTCGCTGATGACGGCAACGTTGTATATTTTCATGCCGCCGGAGTTGAACATGAGCTGGCCGGCGTTCATCGCGATCTACTGCATCGCCTTCGTTGCCGGGCAGCTGAGCAACGTGCCCGCCGGGCTCGGTGTGCTGGAAGCAGCGTTGTTATTGATGTTGCCGCAAGTGCCGCCGGCGAAACTGCTCGGCGCCGTGCTGGCGTACCGAGCAGTTTTCGAGATCCTGCCGCTGCTGGTGGCGCTGACCTTGCTGGTCGCGTTCGAATCGACCAGCGCCAGCGGCTTCATCCGCCGCCGGCTGCTGCGTCGTTAGAAACGTCGGCTGGCCTCAAGTGCCCACTGCTTGCCGTTGCCCGCTTTCGCGACCGGCACGCAGCCCTGGAACGCACCGGGCACCGCGACGTACTGAAGGACCTGCGTCGCCCCGGGCTCGGATGTAAAGAAGCCGAGCATCGTCAGCTCCTTGGTCATCAGAATAAACGGACGCTGCAGTTCCTTCGGCCGCTCCTTCAGCGCCAGCTCGCTCGCGACCGCTTCGTCATGAAACTTTCGCACCAGCTCGGTCTGCTGCTGCCTGGTCAACTCGACGAATCCTTTGCTGTGCGCTGTGCGGGCGGCATCGTCGAAGGCCTTCAACCCGGACACATAGCGCTGCCGGTCGTCCTCTGCGTAGGCGTCCTTGAGCATGGTGTCGATGAAGGCCGGCACGCCGGCATCCTTCGCGCCCGGCGTATCGGTGCGAGGAATGATGATCTCGGCGACTTCGGCCACCACCGCACCTTGTTCCTTGCTGAGGAACACCGGCTGCCAGGTTTCTTCTTTCTTCGCCGAGCAGCCGTTGAGCACGCCGAGCACGGCGGGCGCGGAAATCGCGCCGCCCATGATCCAGGCGACTCGTTGTAACAACTCGCGACGATTCATTTCTGCATTCATGGGTGCACTCATGGTCGTCGCCTCAGATGTTCAGCTTCTTGAGCTCTTCGACCGCATGATTGACGGCTCGCGCCGTCAGCGCCATGTAGGTCAACGAGGGGTTCTGACACGCCGCCGAGGTCATGCACGAACCGTCGGTCACGTACACGTTCTTGCACGCGTGCACCTGGTTGAAGCCATTGAGCACGGATGTTTTCGGATCCCGGCCCATGCGCGCCGTGCCCATCTCGTGAATGCCGAGACCGATGCCGATGTCGTCGCTGTTATGCGTGCGGACGTTGCGATAGCCGGCGGCTTCGAGCATTTCCGCCGCGTCGTTCGCCATGTCCTCGCGCATCGCGCGCTCGTTGTCTTTCAACGTCGCATCGAAGGCCAGGAGCGGCATGCCGTGCTTGTCCTTGCGAGTGCGATCGATGGTCACGCGGTTTTCGTGATACGGCAGAATTTCGCCGAAGCCGCCCAAGCCCATGTACCAGGGCCCCGGCTGGGCCGCTTGTTTCTTCAAGTCCTCGCCGAGCGTGTCCTTGGTCATCAAGCTGGTCCAGGTGCCGCGAGAAGCGCCGCCCTGGTAACCGAAGCCGCGCAGGTACTTGCGCTTGTCCTTGCCGACGTTGCGATAGCGCGGAATGTAAATTCCGTTCGCCCGGCGGCCGGTGTAATACATATCGTCGAAGCCATCGACCGCTGCGGACGCGCCGACATCCAGATGATGGTCCATGATGTTGCAGCCGAGCTCGCCGCTGTCGTTGCCGAAGCCGTTCGGGAAGCGCTCGGAAATCGAATTCAACATGATGAAGGTCGAGCCGAACGTGGACGCGCACAGGAAGATCACCTTGGCGAAATATTCGGTGTGCTGGCCGCTTTCGGCGTCCTGCACGCGCACGCCGGTGGCGCGCCCTTGTTTCGCGTCGTAGATGACTTCGTAGACGATCGAGTTCGGCTTGAGCGTCATGTTGCCGGTCTTTTCCGCCGCCGGCAGCGTGCTCGAATTGCTGCTGAAATAGGCGCCGTACGGACAGCCGCGAATGCACAGGTTGCGATACTGGCACTGGCCACGCTGCGGACTTTCGTTGTGAGTCAGCGGCCCGGTGATGTGCGCCACGCGCCCGATCGTCAGCAGGCGGCCGAACTTATCGGCCACGGCCTGCTTGAAATGCTTTTCCACGCAGTTGAATTCCATCGGCGGCAGGAATTTGCCGTCCGGCAGCTGGGGCGCGCCTTCGGCCTGGCCGCTCACGCCGATGAAGGTTTCGACGTGGTCGTACCACGGTGCGAGATCGTCGTAACGGATCGGCCAGTCGACCGCGATGCCGTCTTTGGCGTTGGCCTCGAAGTCCATCGGGCTCCAGCGATAGCTCTGCCGGCCCCACATGATGGAACGGCCGCCGACGTGATAGCCGCGCACCCAGTCGAAGCGATTGATTTCCGTATATGGATGGTCGACGTCGTTGGCGAACCAATGCTTGGAGGACTGCGCGACCACGTAGCCGGTGCGTGCAGCAGTTGCCCAGCGCTGCAGATCATCGGCGGTCGCCCGGCCGCCGTACGGCAGCTCCCAGATGTCCTTGGTCGCGGTGGGATATTCGCCGTGCTTGACGTTGCGTCCGCGGTCCAATACCAGCGTCTTCAATCCCTTTTCGGTCAGCTCTTTGGCAGCCCAGCCGCCGCTGATGCCGGTGCCGACGACGATGGCGTCGTAGGTATTCTCGTTCATCCAACCCCCTATCGCGCCGCCCGTCGCGGCGTTCAATGTGTGCTGTGTAGCCCGAGTGTAACCGGTTGCATTGGCCGAAACTACGCGTCCCGGCCATCGTCGGTCACGCCGATCGTCGTTTCATCACCCAGTACACCGGCAACCCTGCCGCGTACAACCCGATACTCCACGCCAGCGGCTGCATCCCAGCGCCGAACAGCGTCCAGGCGGAGTAGAACGTCGCAATCGTTGCGACCAGCAGAAATGCCGAGAGCCGTCGACCGGCCGCTCCCAGGTCTCCCGCCCAGCTCAGCTTGAGCGCGGCGATCGCGCACGTCAGATACATCATCAGGTACGTCGACGTGGAAATCAGAATGATGGACGTGAACACCCAGACCATCGAGCGGCTGTAATTCATGAGCACCACGACGCTCAGCAGTGCGCTGCTGATCAGCAACGCGACGCCGGGCGTGCCGTGCTTGGATTCCCTGGCGAACACGCGCGGGAATACGCCTTCGTTCGCCAGCACTCGGGGCATCTCCGCCTGCAGCAGGATCCAGCCGTTCAATGCGCCGAAGCCGCTGATGAAAGCGAACAGCGCCAGCGTGCTCGCAAGCTCGTCGCCCCAGAAGCGCCGGATCGCATCGGCAAACGGCGCGCTCGACTTTTCGAGCTCGCTGCCCGGAATCAGCATCACCACCACCGAGCACGCCAGGACGTAAATCGCCGCCGCGCCGACCGTGCCCCAGAGCGTCGCCAGTGGAATATTGCGCTCGGGATTTTCGACCTTGCCCGCCGGCACCGTCGCGCTCTCCAGCCCGAGCAATGCCCAAAGCGTCAGCGCCGCCGAGGCATGCACGGCATCGAGCGAGAACGGCTTGAATTCGGCTTTGATCACCGAGGTATCGCCGCTGACCAACAGCGATAAGCCCAACACGATGATGGCGACCAGCGGCAACAACTTGAGCACGGTGGTCACGATCTGCATCGCGCCCATTTCTCGCGTGCCGCGCCAGTTGAGATAAGTGAGCAGCCAGATGATCGCGAGCGAGGCGATCGCGGGACCGCCGGTCGTCGTCTTGATCCAGGGCACGAGCTCGGCGAGGTACGCGACAGTGGCAATCGCGATCGCGGCGTTGCCGACCCATACGCCCATCCAATAGCCCCAGGCCATCAAGAAGCCGACCCCGTCGCCGAAGGCCACGCGCGCATACACATACGGCCCGCCCGCACGAGGAAATATTTTCGCGAGCCGCGCGAACACGATGGCCAGCATGATGGCGCCACCGCAGGTGATGATCCAACCGAAGATGCTGTTGAGGCCGTACGGCGCGAGCGACGCCGGCAATAGAAAGACGCCCGAGCCGACGATGTTGCCGACCACCAGCGCGAGGCACATCCAGAAACCGAGTTGGCGGCGAGAGCTCGTCGGGCTGGATGCGCTCATGAGGGTGGGCGCTCAGTCCAGCCGGACTTGCCGGCCTGCTTTGATGACGCCGCGGATCTGGCGTAGCTTGTCGACATCGATCGATGGATCGCCGTCGACCGCGATCAGATCGGCGAACTTGCCGTTAGCGAGCGAGCCGAGCTCGCGCTCTTTGCCGAGCAGCTGCGCGGCGTTGATCGTCGCCGCGCGGATCGCGTCCATCGGCGTGAGCCCGTAACGAACCATATAAGCAAACTGCCGCGCGTTATCGCCGTGAGGATAAACGCCGGCGTCAGTGCCAAATGCGATTCGCACGCCGGCCTTCACTGCCTTGGCGAAACCATCACGTTGCGTCTGCGTGGTCTCGTCGTTCTTGCGCAGAATCTCGGGGCTCCAGTGATCTCGCCGGCCGACCTCGGCAATGTAATCGCCGTTATAAATATCTGCGACCAGCCAGGTGCCGTGCTTTTTCATCAGCAGGATGCCTTCGTCGTCGAGATACGAAGCGTGCTCGATGGAACGCACACCGGCGCGCACCGCTCGCTTGATTCCTTCTGCACCATGGGCATGAGCCGTTACGAAGATTCCATACTGAGCGGCTTCGTCGACCGCTGCATGAATCTCCGCTTCGGAATATTCGGACGCGCCCGGCGTCGTACCCGCCGTGAGCACCGCGCCGGTCGCAATCACTTTGATAAACGTCGCGCCGCCTCGGATCAATTCGCGCACTCGCTGGCGAACTTCGGTCTCGGAGTTCGCGACGCCACGACGCATTTCCTCCGGCACTTTCACATCCGGCGCAAAGCCGGTGACTTCGCCACCGCCGCCCGACACAGTGATGTATGCGCCAGCGACAAACATGCGCGGGCCTTCGACGATGCCGCCGTCGATGGCGTTGCGTAGAGCCACGTCGGTGAAGGCGCGATAACAGCCCACATCGCGAACGGTCGTAAACCCGGCGCGCAACGTGGTGCGAGCGTTGGCTACGCCCTGCAGAGCATCTTCAGCGGCCGAGCTATACAAAGGCGCGCCAATGTCCGAGGAAGAAATATTGCCGATCAGGTGCGTGTGCAGGTCCATCAAGCCGGGCAGCACCGTGAACGCAGACCAGTCGACCACGCGCTCGCCGGCGCTCGCTTTGAAATCCCCGACGGCAACGATGCGGTCGCCTTCGATGCGAATTGCCTGGTCGTTCAGCACGCGACCGCGCTCGACATCGATCAGCTTGCCGGCGCGCACGATCCACTGCTCGGCTGCATGCACCGGCGCGACGAACAGCAATGCCAAGCAGATCCAGGTCGCCCGGTGATGCATCATGCGTAGCTACAACAATGTTTCGTATTGAGACATCGCGTCCGTGAAGTGCGCGCGATGATCGGGCAGATCGGCCGTGAAACGAAAGCCGCTGAATTCGAATCCGGGACTCACGGTGCAGCCCACCAGGGAATATTCGCCGAGACTCCGAGCCGCCTGCCACACACCGGCAGGAATGACGCCGACCGGGCCGAAGCCCGCACCGGGAGTCCATAACATGTGTCGGGTGAGCTGCCGGGCCGCCGGATCGTAAGCGAGCAGCTCCAGCGGCGCGCCGGCATAGAAATGCCAGATCTCATCGGCATCGACCACGTGCCAACGACTGAGCTGCTGCTGTTCGAGCAGATAGTAAATAGCCGTGGTCGCGCTCCGGGTTTGATCGCCCCGCTGCACGCGATCCGTCGATCGATAGATTTCCCGGTACCAGCCGCCTTCAGGATGGGGCGCGAGCTGCAGCTCGCCGATAACTTGGCTGGCCTTCATTGCACGAACATACTGCGCGGCGCGAGCATCAGCAACAGCATCGAGAGCGCTGCCAGCACCGCGGCCGTCACAAACGTTGCGCCGGGCCCGACCCGATCCCACAACACGCCCGCGATCACGCTCGCGAACAGCAACAGCACACCGCGCAGAAGATTGAAGATACCGAACGCCGTTCCGCGAAGATTCGCCGGGGCGGCGTCCGCCACCATGGCAGCGAAGATGCCTTCCGTCAGCCCCATGTGCAGGCCCCACAGCGCTGTGCCAAGTAACGTCAAGGCTGGCGTGTCCACCGCCGCAAGAATCAGATTGGCGACGACCAGCACGCCGGCGCCGATCATCAGCAGCTTGGGTCGCGGCAGCCGATCCGCCAGCACGCCGGCAGGATAGGCCGAACACATATAAGCAACGTTCATCACCACCAGCACCAGCGGCGTCCACGCGATCGACAGGCCGACATCCGAGCCGCGCAGAATCAGGAACGCTTCGGAAAACCTTGCGAGCGTGAAGAACGTCGCGACCACCGCCACTGCCCAGAAAGTTTTAGGCAAGTCGCGCGGGCGCAGGTCGATCATGCGCTTCTGCAGTGGCTGCAGATGGCTCGGCTCCTTCACCACGAACCACAGGATCGCGACCGAGATGAACGCGGGAATGATCGCGATCCAAAACACCGCGCGCACATTGTTGGCGAGCACCAGCAACAGGCCGATCGCGACCAGCGGACCGACGAACGCCCCGACCGTATCGAGTGACTGCCGCAATCCATACGCTGCGCCTCGCTGATCCGGCGTCGTGTAATCGGCGACGAGTGCGTCGCGTGGCGCGCCTCGAATGCCTTTGCCGACGCGATCGATCCAGCGAGCAGCGGCCACGGTGACCGCACTGCCCGCGAGCGGAAACAAAGGCTTGGTGAATGCAGCCAGCCCGTAGCCGAGCAGCGCCAGCGCCTTACGCTTGCCCAAGCGATCGGACCACGCGCCGGAAAAGATTTTGACGATGTTGGCCGTCGCCTCGGCCACGCCTTCGATGACGCCCAGCCAGATGGCGCCGGCGCCCAACGTGCCGACGACGAAGACGGGCAGCAGCGCATGGATCATTTCGGAGGAAACATCCATGAACAGGCTGACCAGCCCGAGCGCCCAGACACCCGATGGCAGCTCGCGCTTCACGGGCTTAGTCATTTGATTTTGAATTATTATTTTTAATAATAATTATAAAGGCCGGGCCGAGAGCGCGCTTCACCAGCTGGATCATTGATTGGCCGGCTACAGATTCCGCGCTTCGAACGTGGCTAGCGGCTTCTGCTGGGCATCCAGCAGCTCCAGCTGCGAGCCCTTGATACGCCAGCCGGTGGTGGCCTTCATCGCTTCGAGCAGCGCCGTTTCGGTCGGCATGTCCTCGCAGGCCATGCGAGTCGCGATCACATCGCCGAAGTGCAGCTCCGCGCCCTTCTCCTCATGCGTGCTGGAAATGCGATTGCAGCCGGCAAAGCCGACGACAGACCCATCGGCCGAATTGAGCGCGAGATAAGCTTCGCGCCCGCCCTCGCTGATCTTCACTTCCTGAGCGCCCAGGCGCATCAGCGCCCAGCGGGTGCCGGTGAGCTCGAACGTCACTTCATTGGACCCATGATCCGCAGCCTGGGGCTCCGGGGCCGGCGGCTCCTGATTCGTGCACGCAGCGATCGCCGCCAGGGCTGCAATCGTGAAAGACCGTCGCATCGAATCCATTCTGGAACACCTCGCTCAACCTCAACCGGGTCGGCGAAACATACAGCGGATCAGACCGGCTGGTAAATCATGAACACGCGACTGCAGGTTCGGCGCCATAAACGTAAACGTTTCCGACGCATGCGTTCGTTTCGTTGATATCTCCCTGACGGCGCGCTCAGGCGTTCCCGGAAAATCGCCGAGAACTGTGCACCCTGCACGTTTCAGTGAAATTTCCCACCTATACTAAGCCGCATGAACTTACTGGCGAGGGCCATGCGCACGCTGGTCGATCTGCTCCACACCGAGCACGGGTACGCCCGCATTTTTTACGACCAGGAAGGTTACAGTTACGAGTTGCACAGCTATCGGCACACACCGATCGCGGACTTGTTCACTCGCATGCTCGGCTTTGCTTCGGCGGAGGACGCAACCGAAGCCGCCCGCCAGACACTCACCGCCATTCACGCTGCTCAGCGGGGCAAAGGCAGCGCCAGCCGCGCTCGCAAGCCGAGGCTGCCGCAGCCTCAGGTGACTCAGCTCATCCTTCCCGTCGGCGTGCGTTAGCCGGCACGCATCAACGATCGATACCACTCCGCACTGCGCTTCAACGTGCGGCGCTGTGTTTCGTAGTCAACGTGCACGATGCCGAAGCGCTTGCTGTAGCCTTGGGCCCATTCGAAGTTGTCGAGCAGGCTCCACACAAAATAACCTCGGGCATTCACGCCCTGGTTCATCGCCTCCGCCACCGCGAGCACGTGGGACTCGATGTACTGACGTCGCAGCTCATCTTCCACTCGCCCGTCAACCATGCTGTCGCGATACGCCGCACCGTTCTCGGTGATGAAGACCGGCGGCAATTTGTAATCACGATTCAAGCGCGTCAGCAACTCGGTGAGCCGATGCGGCGCGACTTCCCAACCCATGTCCGTCACGCGAGCACCGCGAGTCGCCGGAGCCGCAGGATTGGAACTGCTCGACTCCGTTGGATGGTAGTAATTGATGCCGAGGAAATCGCAGCGCTGCGCGATGATCTCTGCATCGCCGGTCTGGATCAGCGGCGCGTCCTCGCCGAGGTAGTCGAGAATGTCCGCCGGATACTGGCCTTTGAACAGCGCGTCGGTGTACCAACGAATCAACCGGCCATCTTCGAGACGCGCCTGCTGCACGTCCAGCTCGGAGTCGGTCGCCGGATACACAGGCGACATATTCAACACGATGCCCAACTCCGCTGTTGTGCCCGCCGCGCGCATTGCTTTCATTGCAAGGCCATGGCTCAACAGCAAGTGATGACTCGCCTGATACGCGATGCGCCGATCTTTCACCCCCGGCGCGAACACGCCGCGCTCGTAACCGAGCACCGCGGACACCCAAGGCTCATTGTGAGTTGCAATCGAAACGACGCGATCGCCGAGACGCCGCGCGACCATCTCGGCGTAGTCGGCGAAACGATAGGCGGTGTCACGCGACAGCCAGCCGCCGTCGCGACGTTGCAACTCGGCCGGCAAATCCCAGTGATACAAAGTCACATAGGGATGAATGCCACGTTCGAGCAAGCCATCGACCAGCCGTTCGTAGAACGCCAGCCCTTGCGCATTGATCGGCCCGCTGCCGCTCGGCTGCACGCGCGGCCAGGAAATAGAAAAGCGATATGCCGTGACGCCGAGATCCGCGATCAAATCCAGGTCGGATTGCCAGCGATGATAATGATCGCAGGCGACATCGCCGTCGCCGCCGTCGACGATCACGCCCGGCACGCGACAGAACTCATCCCAAATCGACGGGCCTTTGCCGTCGGCGCGCGCCGCGCCTTCGATCTGGAACGCGCTGGTCGCGACGCCCCACACGAAGTCGCGGGGAAAGCGCCGGCGAAGCTCGGCTACCGGTAACTGCTGAGTCATTGTTGCCTGCTAATCGGAAGTAGACCGGGGCGCCGCAGTGGACTCGCGCACGATGAGCTCGACCGGCGGCAAAGAAATGTTCGGCCGCTGATTCTGTAACAGCTGCAGCAGCGCTGCGCCGGAGCTCTCGCCCAACACACCAATCGATTGACGCACCGTGGTCAGCGGCGGCACGCGATAGGTGGATGCATGCAGGTCGTCGAAGCCGACGACAGAAACATCGCGCGGAACACTGAGCCCGCTGCGATAAAGCGCCAGGCACGCACCGTACGCCGTTTGATCGTTGACGCAAAACATCGCCGTGAACTTCGTGCCCGAGCTCAACAGCCGCATCGTCGCTTCGACGCCGCCTTCTTCATGGAAGTCGCCGGGCGCGACCAGCTTGGGATCGTGAGATATGCCCGCATCGGCGAGCGCACGACGATAACCTTTGAAACGCTCCGCCGCGTCCGGGTGATCGAGAATGCCGGCGATGAAAGCGATGCGTCGATGCCCGAGCTCGATCAAATGCTTGGTGGCGAGCATCGCGCCGCGTTCGTCATCGACGGGCAAGCTGAAAATGTTCGGCGCGTTCAAGCTGCGGCCGCTGACGACCAGTGGCACCTGCTTCGCGTAGTTCGCGAGCTCACGGTCCTGCAGGCGGCCAGAGAATATGATGATGCCGTCGACCCGTCGCGACAGCAGTTCGGACATGCAGCGCGCTTCGTCCTGTTCGTTCCAATTGCCGCTCATGAACAGCGCCGCGTAACCGCGCTGCTGCAGATAATCCTCGATGCCTCGCAAACCTTCGCCGTAGAACGGGCTGTCGATGGCCTGCGTGATCACGCCGATGGTGCTGGACTTTCCCAATGCCAGGCCGCGAGCCGCAGCGTTCGGACGGAAGTTGAGCTTCGCGATCGCCGCCTCGACTGCATGCTTGCGCTCGGCGCTGACCTTCGCGGTGCCATTGATGATGCGCGACACCGTCGCCATGGAAACGCCGGCCTCTTTCGCGACCATTTCCAATGTCGGCGGCGCATCGGTCATGGTGACCGCTGCCCGGCCCGCGCCATTGCTCGCCTTGCCAGCGCTCACCTTATCAGTGTTCGAAACGCGTTTTTTCATCGCGGGCTCATGCCTTCAGCGGCGACATCAGGTCGCTTTCCAATTGTTCGAGCGTGCGTCCCTTGGTTTCCGGCACCAGCGACACTACAAACAACAGCGCCGCCGCAGCGAATATTCCGAACGCCAGGAACGTGCCGCCGGAGCCCAGCGTCGACAAGGCCCACGGGAAGATCAGCGTCACCGTCGCACTCACCAGTGAATTCCAGAATCCCGCCACGGAAATCGCCGCTGCCCGCTGCTCGTTCGGAAAGATTTCCGACAGCAGCACCCACATCACCGGCCCGAGCGAGATCGCGAACGACGCGACGAAGCCGATGATCGCGATCAGCACCAGCCGGGCGTTATAACTATCCTGACTGAAGGCCCAGCTGATGGAAAACAAGGATACTGCCATTCCGGCAATGCCGATCATGAGCAACGGCTTGCGCCCCAGCTTGTCGATCAGCCAGATCGCGACGAACGTCATGCCTACGTTCACCAGGCCGACCAGCACTGCCTGCCCGAATGCATCGCTGACCGCGCCGCCGGCCTTGGCAAAAATCGTCGGCAGATAATAGAAGATCGCATTGATGCCGGTAATCTGCTGAAAGAATGCCAGCCCGAGCGCGACGATCATGATCAGGCGCACGCGATTGTCCAGCAGCCCGCGAAAGCCGCGCGACACCGCTTTCGCCGCCAGGCTTTGCCGGATCTGCTGCAGGCTTTCCCGTGCCTGCTCTTCTCCATGCACCTTGGCCAACACCTGCAAAGCGGCTTCATCTCGTCCCTTGAGCAACAGCCAGCGCGGACTTTCCGGAACAAACCACAGCAACGTGAAGTACAGCAGCGCCGGCACCATCTGCACGCCGAGCATGTAACGCCAGTTGTGATCGCCCAGACCCAACAAGAAATAATTGGAAAAGAACGAAGCCGAGATGCCGATCACGATCATCAGCTGGTTGAGCGAAACCAGTCCGCCGCGCTTGCCCGCCGGAGCGATCTCCGCGATATAGATCGGCGCGATCAGAATTGCGTTGCCGACTGCGAGGCCGCCGACGATTCTCGCCGCGACAAAATTTGGAAACGAAGTTGCCGAGGCGGCCAGCAACGAAGACATCACGAACAGCAACGCCGTTCCGAGCAGCACGCGCCGCCGGCCGAAACGATCGCTCAGTGCACCGGCGATCGCGTTGCCCGCCATCGCACCCCAGCCGAGGCTGCTGACCGCAAAGCCCAGCTTCAAATCGCCGCTGACGCCGCTGAGAGCAAAGTACTCACGAATGAACGGCACGACTCCGGAGATCACCGTTGCGTCGAAGCCGAGCAGGAAACCGCCGATCGCCACGGTCAGCGAAACAAAACCAATATTCAATCTGCTGCGACCCATTGCGCCCGCCCCCGCTTCAAGCACTCATATTTATATGTCGATCCGTCGTTGTTAGCGGTCACTATGACTGCCGCGTTCCATTTTCACAAATTTATGACAATGACCAGCGATGGAACACCCTTGCCGCCACGTCGAGGTGCATGCTACCGTAATTTGTAAGCGCTTACATCCGGTGTTTTCGCACCGGCCGGGCGTACAACAAAGTCGGGCGGATTTGCTATTGGCATGGGGGTATCGCAGTGAGCATTCGCGCATCCACACATATTTCAATCGCGCGTGCCATCTCTTTGATTCTCGGAACGGCGGTCGCGCTGCCTGCAATCTCGCAGGAGAACTCCGAGCTCGAAGAAGTGGTCGTCACCGGTATTCGCGGCAGCCTCACGTCTTCGATGGAGTTGAAGCGTGAAGCGCAAGGCGTGATGGACGGCATCGTTGCCGAGGACATCGGCAAGTTCCCGGACACCAATCTCGCCGAATCCATGCAGCGCGTGAGCGGCGTGTCGATCGACCGCTCGCTCGGCGAAGGTTCGCGCGTCACGGTGCGTGGCGTCGGGCCCGACTTCAACCTCGTTTTGTTGAATGGCCGGCAGATGCCCGCCTCCGCCGTTGCGGACACCGGCGCAGCCAACACGCGTGCCTTCGACTTCGCGAACCTCGCGTCGGAATCGATCTCCGCGATCGAGGTTTACAAGACCAGCCGCGCTTCGACGCCAACCGGCGGCATCGGCGCGACGATCAACATCAAAACTGCACGCCCGCTGGACAATCCCGGCATGCACAGCAGCTTCGGCGCCAAAGGCGTGGTCGACACTTCCGTCGACAACCTGCCGAACAGCCTGCAGGGCGACACCATCACACCGGAAGTCTCGGGCATTTTCAGCGACACGTTCGGCGGCGACAAATTCGGCGTCGCCATCAGCGCCAGCTATCAAGAGCGCGACTTCGGCTTCAATCAAGCGTCGGTCGGCAACGGCTGGCGCACCTTCGCCGGCGATGAAAACAACTGGGGCACGATTCCGCAGGCGGGCGCACCGGGCTCGGAGCGCATCAACAATCGTCCCGGCGCGACCGATACATATTCGGTGCCGCAGAACCTCGGCTACAGCGTCAATGGCGTGGAGCGCAAGCGCACCAACGGCCAGCTCACGTTGCAATATGCGCCGACCGACACGATCACGACCACGCTCGACTACACCTATTCCGAGAACAAGATCGCCACTCAGCGCAACGAGCTCTCGGTGTGGTTCAACTTCGGTCCGTCGGCGAGCACCTGGACCGACGGTCCGGTCGCCTCGCCGCTGATCTATTCCGAGCTCATCAACCCGGCGAACAGCGACCTGTCCATGGGCGGCGCGAAGTTCGCGACCAAGAATGAAAACAATTCGGTCGGCTTCAACGTCGAGTGGAAAGCGTCGGACAAACTCGGCTTGACCTTCGACTTCCATGATTCGTCGGCGGAATCGGGTTCCGACAGTCCGTACGGCTCGAACGCGGTGCTGGGTGTCGCCGGCTTCTACCGGGGCACGACCACAGCGGATTTCTCGCGTGATTTCCCGGTGATGAGCGTGGATCTGCCGCCGGGGCAAACGGGCATCGATGCCTCCAAAATGCTCGTGACCGGTTCCAGCTTCCGCAACAGTTATATGAAATCTGAGATCGAGCAGGCGCAGTTGAGCGGCCGGCTGGAGTTCTTCGAAGAATCGCGCCTCGACTTCGGCGTCGCCTGGACCGATGCAAAGAATCGCTCGGCGTACTCGAACGTACAGGCGGATACCTGGGGCGGCGCCACCAGCGCGGCGGACTATCCGGATAACGTCTGGCATGCCGACACCGTGCGCCACTACTTCGACAACATTTCCGGCAGCTCCAACCCGGCGCTGTTCAACAACTTCTTTACCTTCGATTTCGAAACGGTGCGCGGCCTCGCGGCACAGGCAGTTCACAACGAAGCGCTGTATCGAGCGTCGCCCGTGTTCACTACCGATCGACGCACGGAAGAGGAATCGCAAAGCGCGTTCGTTCAGTACAGCCAGGAATGGGAATGGGGCCTGCCGATGCAAGGCGCTGTCGGCCTGCGCTATGAAAAGACGGATGTGACATCGCGCGCGTTGGTGCCGACGCCGACAGGCATCGTGTGGGCGGCGGACAACGAGTTCTCGCTGGTAACTCCGCCGGGCCTGAGTTCGTTCGAGAAACTGGAAGGCGATTACAGCTATGTGCTGCCGAGCGTCGATTTCGCCGTCGACCTCACCGATACCATCAAGGCCCGTGCGAGCTATGGCGAAAGCATCGGCCGTCCGTTGTGGGATCAGATCCAGGGCGGACGCACGCTCAACCAGCTGGTGCGCATCAATGGCGGCACCGGTGCGCAAGGCAATCCCAATCTCAAACCGCTCGAATCGCAGAACTTCGATCTGTCGGTGGAGTGGTACTACGCCGATTCGAGTTACCTGTCGGTGGGTTACTTCCGCAAGAACATCGACAACTACATCGGCACGGTGGTCGAGAGCCAGACGCCGTATAACCTGAACACACCGTCGGGCGGCGCGTATTACAACGAAGCGCTCGCATCAGGCTGCACGACGACCACCTGCATTCGTCAGTTCATTTTCAACAATCACGCCGGCGGTCCGGGTGTGACGATCACGGGCCGCGATTCCTCCGGCAACTTCACCGGCACGATTGCCGGCCTGCCCGGCGATCCGATCGCGACCTTCGATGTCACCGTGCCTTCGAACCAGCGCTCGGCATCGCTGGACGGCTGGGAATTCAACATCCAGCATCTGTTCGGCGCCACCGGCTTCGGCGTGTCGGCCAACTACACGCTGGTCGACTCGGGCCTGACGTACGACAATTACAACCGCAAGGATCAATTCGCCTTGCTGGGCTTGAGCGACGCGGCCAACCTGGTGGCGTTCTACGAGAACGACAAATTCCAGGTGCGCGCGGCGTACAACTGGCGCGACGAGTTCCTGGCGTCGACCTTCGACGGCAGCGGCACGCCGAACCCGGTGTACACCGAGGCCTACGGCCAGCTCGACTTGAATGCCAGCTACAACTGGAACGAGAATCTGACGCTGGTGGCCGAGGCCATCAATCTCACCGATGAGATCTATCGTCAGCATGGCCGCACCGATCATCAGTTGATCATGGTGCAACAGACGGGGCCGCGTTACATGATTGGAGCGCGTTACAAATTCGGGCAGTGATCCAGCGCGTCGTCATCGTCGGAGGAGGCTCGGCCGCGACGAAGACTACGAGTGTCATCGCTGCCGCGGGAAGTTCGGGCGAGGGAGCTGGCCTGCATTTGTGTTGAGTTGATTGGAGGTACGGCGGGGCGAGGTG
>CAMLEO010000083.1 GCA_946478975.1 uncultured Steroidobacter sp. | reverse complement strand
ATCTCCTATGAAGATCCGGTCGGTACCTTCGTGAACTGTCCGGCGTCGTTCAAAAAGAACTCCTATCCCGGCCGGGTGCGACGGAACAGCCTGTCGGAGGCGACTCGCAACAAGATCGAATCCAAGCCGCCGAACCCGCAGGAAACAAAAAGCGGCAAGCTCGTGTTTGCGCCCAAAAAGACCTAAGGACTGCGCGGCGGAGGGTTCAACAGCCGGGACTCGAACCACGCCAGGTTGCGCCTGGCGGACTCTCGCATCAGCGAAGGAATCGCCAGGTTGTGACCGGTGCGCGGATAGACGACGAACTCCGTCGGCATACCCGCGCGTGCCGCCGCTTTGGGAAAGCCAAGCATCAGCAGCGCCGAAGTGTAGGCGCCCGCTTCGAACAGGCTCGCTGTCTCGATCCCTGCAAACTTGAGGTCGGGTGAGTCTGCGATGTAACGCTCCGGCGCGTCGTACAGACTCGCGCCGAGAATGGCGTCGTGAATCTCTCGGTTCGCCTGGCCGCTCATCAATTCATACATCACGACGCTGCTCGCGACGCCCTCCGCGAAAGAGCTGACGCGAAAGTTCTTCGCCGCTACCATCGCGCGTGGACCGAGCATTCCTCCGTGGCTGTGCCCGCAGATACCGAGTCGCTGCTCATCGGCCACGCCGCCGGCAATCAACGATCGAATGCCGCTCAGAATGTCATTCACGGCTTGATCATCGGAGCCTGATGCGATGGCCCGCCCGTACGTATGCGTGCCACGATAGTTGGGAATGAACACGGCCATGCCGCGATTCGCGAACAATTCGAACGGAAATGGCCACATCGCAAGATACGGCGCAAATGAATTCGGGAAAGGAAATGCCGGCCCGCCGTGAACGAATGTAATCAGCGGTGTGGGACCTCGCGCCGTTGCAGGCTCCAGCAGCCAACCTTTGATCGTCACACCATCCGTGCTCTGCCACGCGACCTCGCGCGAGCGATACTGAATCTTGCGGGCGATCTCGTCGTTCAAGGAGGTGAGCTTGCGTACAGGCGCGCCGCGAACGTGTGCATAGATCTCGGGCGGTCGCGTGAGACTCTCATTCACGAACACGACGCGGTGAAAATCCCTGCCGAACTGAAACAACGAGCTGCTGCCATCGACGCCGCTCATCAACTCGGCCGACGTAGCACCGTTGGGCGTCAGCTCAAAGAGCGAGTGCACCCCGTTGTGAGTGTTTGACAGCAGGATGCGCCCCGCGCTCTGAGGCACAAAACGCAGTCCACGCGGATACAACTCGATCGGCCGCCACTGCGCGGCCGTTGGCAGCTCGTCTGCGAGCGCATTGGTGACCGTCCAGTCCGGAAACGAATCGCTCACCCACGGATCGCGCTCCGTCACCCGACGCAGAATGATGTTGTGAGTTCCGGGAATCCACTCACCGCCCGAATAGTAGACTCCCGCCTCGCCGGCGACCGGCGGCGACGCCTTCGCCAACGTGCGAAAGCGACGCGTCTTCACATCGAACACGCCAACGCTGCTGCGTTCACTCCGCAGCTGACTTTCTGGCAGATCGTTCCCGATATGAGCAAGCGACAGCATTCGCCCATCGGCAGACCATGAGAACGCAGGCTCCGTATCCGCCAGCTCGCCCGGCACGGGCACCTGCGACACCGCACCTTCCGCAGCGATCCACAACGTCGCCGGCGACGGCCGCACCGTGGTGTTCCAGTTGGGATTCAGGAAATCGTGCGAACTGGT
Organism: uncultured Steroidobacter sp.; assembly: GCA_946478975.1. The sequence goes on along the minus strand of CAMLEO010000083.1, from coordinate 22,741 downwards.
CGTTTGCGCATCGACTACGATGCCCTGCTCGTCTTCTCGGAACCGATCGTACAGCGACTTGCTCCGAGCCGGCGCCGCTCGCGTCGCGTACGCAAGGCGCTTGCCACCGGCGCTGAAGGCGAAGGCGATCACCGGGTGCGGACTGTCGGTCGACGCCTGCAGACGCTTCGTGTTTACATCGTAAGTCCACACTTGAGACGATCCCGATCGATCGCTCAGGAACGCAAACCGATCCGTGCCTGCGATCCAAACCAGCTCCGACGCACCCGACAGATCGTCGAGCACCGTATCGTTGTCATCCGTTAGCGAGCGCAAATGCAGGCGTTGGACGAGGGTGTCGTCCGCTGCATATGTTTCGACAATATATGCAAGCCACCGCTCGTCCGACGACAACGCCAGCGCCGTCACCCGCTGCAACCGAAAGTAGTCGTCGATCTCCAGCGAGGCCTGCGCCGCGCGCGCCTGCACGAACGCACAGAGAAAGAACATTGCGACGATGGCGCGGACGGCCACGCTCACCACGATTTCTTCAGCTCCAGCGCAACGAATCGACCCAGCGGGCTCGCGTTGACCGAATCGTAGCCCGGATGAGCAATCGGGGAGCCCTGGCTCAGCACGAACGGCGGATCTTCGTCGAACAAGTTCTGAATGCTGAGCACGAACTGCGTTCCTGCGAGCGGCCCGCCGGCATTGCGTTCGATCTGGTAATGAAGCTGTGCATCCAGCGTCACCCAGGAATCGATCTTCGACTGCGCGATGTCGGTGTTTCGATAGCTGTCGGCGTAGTTCAAGTACAGAGCGGCGCCGAGATTGGCTCGATCCCACAGCAATCCTCCCCTTGCGCGGAAGTCGATCGGCTCGTTGAGAATGTTCAGGGCGTCGCGCGAAGGCGCGCCTGCGGCCACGCGCTTCTTGTACTCGATGAGATACGTACTGTTGAGCACCGCCTCGAATCGTTCCACGCCGACTTCGAACGGATAGCGCGCCGTGACATCGATGCCTCGTTGCATCTCCTCGGCAATGTTTGTAACGGTGGCATCGGCATACAGCGCAACATCTTCCGGCGTAAACGCGCCGCCGGTCAGATCCGTAAAGTCCGTCGCCTCACCCAAGCGCGCGCCGACGAACGACGCGCTGGGCGAATTGAGCAAGTAGCGGCGAAACGCCGGCTGCGTGAAGAACTCCTGCAAGCCGCCGGAGACCGGGCTGGCGATCCGGCCTTCGAAATCGATGGAAAAATAGGTGAGGTTCAGCGAGAACGCTCCAGTGCGCGGCGCGAAGTCGATGCCGGCGGTCCAGCTGGTCGAGCGCTCCTCGTGCAGTTCGGGCCGCTTCGCCTGCGTTCTAAGCAGGATCAGCGGATCGCCGGGGACTTCCAAACCGAAGTCGCTGGCGATGAATGCGAGCAGCGACTCGGTGCCTTGGGCCAGATCCGTCAACGCCGGCGCCTTGAACGACTTGCCGTACGTGGCTCGCACGCTGACGCCTTCCACCGGCTGCCAGCGCACACCGAACTTCGGCGTCACGTCGTCGCCAAAATCACTGTAATCCTCGTAACGTGCCGCGACGCTCAGCTCCAGCGCCTGCACGCCGGCGAACGCATTCGGCTTGCCGACCAAAGGAATGAACAGCTCGCCGAAGGCAGCTGTGACATCGCGGTCGGGAATGATGCCTCCCGTGGTCGGGCGAACGTTCTCACGGCGATGAGCTGCACCCAGCGCCAGGCGCAAATCTCCACCCGGCAGCGAGAGCACGCTGCCGTCCGTGAGCGCATCGAATGACCAAACATTGTTGGCCACGCTCGTGCGCGTCAGCTCGCCCTCGGCCTCGCCGACGGGAGTTCGTAACAAACTGGCATCGAACTGATAATCCGAGTAGCTGCTGGTGAACTGCGCGTTCCAGTTGCCCCCGAGCCGCACCCGCCCGCCGATCGACGCAAACAGCTGCTCGCTCTTGGACGCTTCGTCGTTGACCAGCGAAAGATACGACAGGTGATTTTCCGTTTTCCGCCGGGCATACAGCGCGTCCGCGAACAACGACCAGCGCTCGCCCACGTCCTGGTGCACGTTGGCGTACACGCTGTGCCGCTTCTGCTCGGGCAGCAACGTTCTCGGCACGTCCGCCGAGGCCGAGAAATCCCGATCGCGCGCGTCGAGCGCGTCGCGCTCGTTATATTCGTATGAAAGCAGCGTGCCGCCTCGATCCCAGTTCGCGCCGAGCGATTGCGATGCTTGCAGCTCGCTCGAGTCGCCTTCAGTAACACTGCCATATCGCACCGTTGTCTCGGCGCCTTCGTAATCGTCGCGCAGGATGAAGTTCACGACGCCGCCGACCGCATCGGCGCCATAGATCGCCGATGCGCCATCCGTGAGCACTTCCACTCGCTCCACCGCGGACATAGGAATCATCGAGATGTCGACGAAGCGGCCGCCATTGCCGCCGGGAGCCATGCGCCGCCCGTTCAACAGCACCAGCGAGGCACCCGGACCGAGCGCACGCAGATTCACAGCATTGCCGTACGCATCGTTGCCGACTGCCGAGTCGGTTCCTACCGTGTCCTGGCTCGCACCGCCGCCAAAGTTTTGCGGCAGGCTTTCGATGAACTGATCGAGCGTTGAATAGCCGCTGCGTTCCAGTTGCACGCGATCGAATGTGATCACTGGGGACGCACTGAACTCGACGCCGCGAATGTGTGTGCCCGTGACCAGGACCTCTTCCACTTCCTCACGCAACGGCGCGGTCTCCAGCTGCGTTGTGTCCTGCGCAGCCGGCTCGATCGTAATGGTCGAGTCGTCGAGCCGACGATGTTTCAAGCCTGTTCCCTGCAACAGCTGCACGAGCGCGTCTTCGGTTGTGAGCTCGCCGGCGGCGCCGGGTGTGTTCAGGTCGCGCACCAACTCGGCACGATAGACGAGCTGAAAGCCATGCTCCTTCGCCAACTCTTTCAACGCTGGCCCCAATCCCTGCGCTTGAATGTGAGTCGAGCGCCGGATCGCCGCCTGCGACTCGGCCGCGACCGACAACCCCGCCATCGAAACACACAACACCGTGGCAACGACCGCTGCGCGCATGATCTCTCCCCTGCCTCTGACGAGGCTTGTAATGACTGCAGGTAGAGCGGTCGCTTGCAAAAAGTGGCTACCTCTTTTGTTACTTGCGCGGAACGATGCGGACTTCGGTGGCGCTTTCCTCGACTGTGAGCTCGGGCTGCTCACGCAGGAATCGCAACAGTGACGTGGGATCGCTGGAGGAGAACACGCCGGTGATGAGGATGTGCCCGAGCGCGGGATCCTCGATCCGCAGCTGCCGGTGATTGTAACGATTGAATTCCTGCGCGACGTCGGTGAGCGGCGCCGAATCGAACACGATCTGACGATGCGTCCATGCCGTCGCGGTTTCGATGTTTGCAGCGCTCGGCGGCTCCAGTCCGGCGTCGGCGACCTCGACTTGCTGGCCGGCTCGCAGTTCCATGGTCGTGAGTTTGATGGGCTGATCGATGCGAGGCGCAGAGCCGGCCGGCCCTTTGCTCACTTCGACCTTCCCTTCGAGCACGGTGACAATCGTGCCGCCGTCTTTCTGGTGCACATCGAACTGCGTACCTACAGCGCGCACGCGCACGTCGTCGCTGTAGACCACGAATGGACGAGTCGCATCCTTGGCAACGCGAAACAAGCCCTGCCCTTCGAGCAGCTCCACTTTGCGCTCGTGCTCGGAGTACGCGACTTTCAAACGCGAGCGCGCGTTGAGCTCGACGATGGAGCCGTCGACCAGCGTGATCGAGCGCTGCTCGCCGATGTCCGTCTCATACGTGGGAAATCGAGCGAGCTGCCACCAGCCAATCGCACCGGCGACGCAGGCGAGCACGATGGCAGCGGCCATCGCGAACGGCGCGCGCGTCGGGCGAGAACGCGTGCTCATCTCATCCGCCCGACGAATCGACGCAAGCTCTTCGAACGCGACCACGCTGCCGGCGGCGTTCGCGTTGCTGATCAACGCTTCGGCGCTGGTCGCCTGGTTGGACTCGACAACCGCCACATCCCGCCACATCGATTCCAATTCCAAATATGCACGCACGTGCTCGGGCGACTTGCACAACCATTCGGAGAATTGCGCCCGCAGGCGCTCGTCCGGCGTGCCGTCGCGGATGTTGACCAGCCAGTCGGCCGCTTCCTGAAGAATCTGCGAATTCATGTCGGGCCTCCTTGGCCTCGCTGCCGGTCGAGCGCTTGCCGGCAATGCGCCAGTGCACGCGCCAGATACTTCTTGGCCATGGCCCGAGACACGCCGAGGCGTTCGCCAATCTCCTCGATGGAATAACCGTCACGACGATGCAGCAGCAGCGCCGCCTGAGCTTTGGGAGACAACTCGGCGAGCGCACTTTCGAGCTCGCGTACGCGACGCTGCGCATCGGCCTGCACGCTCGGATCTTCGTCGGAAAGCGAGCGCAGTTCCGGAGCGACGCTCTCGATGTCGACGACCGAGGGCGCTGCCGCCCGACGCAGCGCCTGCTCGTGAAGCAGATGGCTGGCGATCGTCAGCAAATACGCTTCCGGATTGCGGATGAGCTCGTGGCGCTCGACTCGCAGCAGGCGCAGGTACACCTCCTGAGCGATGTCGGACGCATCGCGCGGATCTCGCAATCTCGCGGCAAGGAATCGCCGCAGCCGCTGCCCGTACTGAGCCGCAACCCCCGCGACGAACGACCGTTGACCCGTCTGCTTGACCAAATGCCCGCCTGACTTCCCAATTCCAGGCCCAGTCCCAAAGCATAGAGCGTCCGCCGACGAAAAATGGCTACCTCGGGCCTCGGTGCTACCATCGCGGCGATGTCGCGATTACACCTGCTCGCCCTGCTCGGATTGCTGCTCTTCGGCGCCACTGCCCAATCCGCTCAACCCCGGTATGAATGGCACGACGCAGTCGTTGGCGAAGGCGGCTTCATTCCCGGCATCGTCTTCAGCCGCGTCGAGAAAGGCCTCGCCTACGCTCGCTGCGACATCGGCGGCCTGTACCGCTGGGATGCGCGTGCGGCGAGCTGGATTCCTTTGCAAGATGCGATGAGCGAGGCGAATTACTTCGGCATCGAGAGCGTCGCACCGGATCCGAAAGATGCCAACGTCGTATATGCCGCCGCGGGAATGTATCGACGCGACCCGGCCGCGATTCTGCGCTCTCGCGATCGAGGCAACACCTGGGAGGTGTTTCCGGTCGGCTTTCGCATGGGCGGCAACGAAGATGGCCGCGGGCTCGGCGAACGACTCGCCATCGATCCGAACGAGACCAGCACGCTGTACTACGCGTCCCGGCACGATGGCTTGCAACGGAGCCTCGACTCTGGCGCGACGTGGCAGCGAGTTGAATCGTTTCCTCACGCCGGGCTCGGCGTGCCGCCGCGCGGGCAACGAACCAATGGCGGACTCAGCTTTGTCGTCTTCGGCCCGGGTCGCACCGTGTTCGTGGGCGTCGCCGATCCGGGCGAACATCATCTCTATCGATCCGACGATGCGGGGAAGACCTGGCAAGTCGTTGCAGGCGAACCCGAGGCATTGCTGCCCGCACAAGCGCAGATCGACGAGCGCGGTGTGCTCTATGTCACATACGCAGGCAGCATCGGCCCCAGCAACGTGAATGGCGGCGCCGTTCGCAAATATGAGATTGCCACGGGCAAGTGGACCGACATCACTCCACCACGCAACAACGTGCCGCGTGAAGGCGGCTACATGGGGTTGAGCCTGGATCGTCAGCATTCAAATACGCTGGTCGTTGCGACGATGAATCGATATGACGGCGGCGATGTGATCTGGCGTTCAACCGATGGCGGACGCAGCTGGACCGACCTGCGAGCGATCAGCCGTCGCGATGTTTCCAGCACCCCGTTCCTGCTGTGGGGCAAGCCCGAAGCCGACTTCGGCTGGTGGATCGCCGCGGTCGCAATCGATCCGTTCGATTCGAACTTTGTCGCGTACGGAACCGGCGCGACAATCTACGCGACACGTGAGCTCGGCAACGCGGACGAACACAAATCGATCAACTGGCATCCCTGGGTTAAAGGCACGGAGCACACAGCGGTGATCACGCTGGTGAGCCCGAGCGCGGGGTTTCCATTGCTGAGCGGGTTTGGGGACATCAGCGGCTTCGCGCACGAAGATTTGCAAACGTCGCCGGCGCTGCAATTTCGTGAACCGGTGTTTGCGAACACAAACACGATCGACTACGCCGGCGTTACGCCGAATGTGGTCGTACGCAGCGGCACGCCTCCGCACCGTTCGGCGAGCGGCGAACCGACATTCGCGTACTCCACCGATCACGGCCGCAGCTGGCGAGTACTCAACTCGCCGCAGCTCAATGATTCAGCGCTGCGGGAGAGAATGGGTCGCGGCGACTTTCCTATCGCCGTCTCAGCCGACGCCGGATCCATCATCGTCGGCGCGCCGACGCCAATGGTGACGTTTGATCGTGGCGCAAGCTGGATTGCATCTCGCGGCCTTCCACAAGGAGCGCGACCGATCGCCGATCGTGTGCAGCCCCGCGCCCTTTATGCGCTCGATTACGAGAGCTCATCGATCTTTCAAAGCACGGACGGCGGCAAGACCTTCGAATCCCAGCACACCCGCGGCCTGCCCGATGACATCGACGCCGAACGCCCCACCAATCGCGAGGCGCAGTGGCCGTTGGTTGCAACCCTCGGCAAAGGCGGCGATCTCTGGTTCGTGGTGCGTGGACGATTGTTTCATTCCACCGACGCCGGCCGTTCCTTCATCGAGCGCCCCAGCAACCTGCAAATCGAAATGCTCAGCCTGGGCAAAGCCCCGCCTCGCCGCAAAGAACCCACCCTGTTCGCCATCGCCCGTCGCGACTCCCTCCGCGCCCTCTGGCGCTCAGATGACTCCGGCAAATCCTGGCTGCGTTTGAACGACGACCGCCACGAATGGGGCCGCCGCTTCCGCACCATCGCTGGCGACCCTCGCATCTTCGGCCGTGTTTACGTGGGCACGGACGGGAGAGGAATTTTGTATGGTGAGCCGGTGAAGTAGCGATCTACCACCGCGCCACGGCCTCATCGAGACTCAGCGGCCGCTGATAGGAAACATCGCTCTCGTCTCGCACGCCCTTGCCGTAGCCCTGCTCGATGAACATTGGGGCTTTGAGAATCGAGGCGTCGCCGGACATCAGCACGTCGACGGTCGTGCGTCGGAGTGCGATCTTCCATACGCCCTCGCGGCGTTCCAGGCGATCGATGTAGCGGCCGCTGATCAGGCGTGCGCTCTTTTCGTCGTTGTTGAGCAGCAGCACCAGCACGTAGCTCTCACAATGCGCGACGTCGCCGTCGATCTCACAAACGTGCGTCGTGATGTTGTGCGTGTGGAGCGCCGATCCAGCTTTATGAATGGCGTTAGCCCATTCCGCGTACTTGGGCCCGGCGTTGATGGCGTAGCCGTGCTCATCAATCCCGTCCGGGTGATACGCAGCTGTCAGCAGATCCACATCGTGACGATCATGGCCGCGCGCATGGAGCGCGATGCAGTCCAGGATCTGCTGACGATCCATCAAATACTGAACCTGCCGCTGTAGTTGTTCGAGCTCCGCACTCATGACTTCTCTCACTGCTAGCGGATGATATTTGGATACTGGACGCGCGGTGCCACGTGATGCGTGTCTCGATAGGAACTCGGCTGCCGCCCGCCTTCGTCTTTGATGCCGTACTTCAGCGCCGCCTCCGCGCCGATGAGCGTCTGACCGCTCATGGTCATCAACTCGGGATCCTGGAACAGCGACCAGAGGACGTGACCGCTGAACTCGGGAGTTTCAGTCACCTTGCGAAGATATCCATACTTCGCCGGATCCGAGGCGATGACTGCGTTGAGTCTTTCGGTCTGCAGCGCGCCCATCCAAAGCGACAGCGCGGCGACGTCGCAATCCTTCAGGTCCACAGCCATATCCGCCGCGAACTTGTCCATCCCGGCTTTGTGAGCGCCGTATGCTGGACCATAAACGTAGTGAACCGCACCCGAGGCGGAAGTAAACACGATCAATCCGGAACGTTGCTCCACCATCAGCGGCGCGGCGTAATAGCTCGCGACATAGCTGCTGCGCAGGCCGACATCGAGCATGTCGACGATGCCCAGCGGCTTCTCCCAGAAGTTTCCAGGAGCAGTCAGCTGGTCATGCAGCGCGCATGCGTTGTTCACCAGGATGTCGAGCCGGCCTGCATCACGACGCACTCGCTCGAACAACATTCGAACCTGCTCGTCATCGCGATGATCTACGCGTACGGCGACGCCCTCGCCACCGGCCGCAGTCACCGCAGCGGCGGTTTCGTAAATCGTCCCCGGCAACGACGCCTCGCCCGGCTTTTCGGAGCGACCCGTGACAAACACTTTGCAGCCGTGACTACCGAGCGCGACAGCGATGCCGCGGCCGGCACCACGGCTGGCTCCCGTTACGACCGCAATTGGCTGATTGTTTCGCATGAGCGTGAGTTGTGCTGAACACCTGTTTAGCACCCGCCGCTCGCGTGAGTCAAGCCGCTGGTTTGATCTTTGTTTCCAATTTTCGCAGCCACGACCCGACCAGTGCCTGGGTCTCGGTGTGCCCTAATGAAACGCCGAGAGCCGCCTCCATCACCAGCGCCCGCGACACGCCCGCAATCACGAGGCTCACGGCTTCAGACGAGAGCTCGCGATGCTCCCGCCCGAGCAAACGCTGCAGAACCTCTGCCTGCATGGCGCGCGAACGTTCGATGTTGGCGGCGATCTCGATCCGAATGCGCTTGCGATGATTGGCCAGCGCCATGAATTCCACGGCGAGTGTGGTGCGTGTCGTATCGGTCGAAAGCGCCCACAGCTCGGTCAATGGCTTCGCAGATGCGAGTGCCTGGCCGACCCGCTCGATGTTTCGCTGAGCCGCACGCTGATAAACGGCAACCAGCAGATCGTCCGTGGTCGGGAAATAGTAATGAACCAGCGGCGCCTTCAACCCCGCCTCGCCCGCCACCCGTCGCGTGGTGACCGCTGCATAGCCTTCGTCCAGCATCAGCCGTTCGGTGGTGTCCAGAATCACGACGCGAGTCGCTGAGTCCTCGGCACCCACCCTGCGCGGCGCGGATTTCTTTGGTTTCGACTTCGCTTTTGGTTTGCTCATCCCGCACGGCTCCGGCGCCCGGTTCTGAAGTCACGCATTCTATGGGCGGCACACCTTGGCAGGAGCAGCCGGATTTCCGCAAGATCCGTCGGGCGCCGGTTGCTCGGGTCCGGCAATCTCGGTGGCGCCACGAGGATGCAACGATGCCCACGACGATGACGGCAACGATCGAGCGATACCACGACCGGCTGCGGCTGGTGCTGGATCACATCGACCAGCACGCCGACCAGGAGCTCAGCCTCGAAGCGCTGAGCCAGGTCGCGGCGTTCTCGAAGTATCACTTTCACCGGCAGTTCACGGCGGTGATCGGGTTGACCGTGCATCGTTACATCCAGCTCCTCCGCTTGAAGCGGGCGTCCTGGAGACTGGCGTTCCGTGAGGGACACGCGGTCACCGATATCGCAATGGATGCGGGCTACGAGGCGCCGGATGCCTTTGCTCGCGCCTTCCGGCAGCAGCTGGGACAGACGCCGACAGACTTTCGCCGATCGCCGGACTGGGATGCGTGGCTCGAAACGTTCACACCCCTCAACCACGCGAGAGCGCAATTCATGAAGACTTCATATACAGCTGACGACGTGAGCATCATCGACGTGCCAACGACGCCGGTCGCAGTGATGACGCATCGGGGCGATCCGGCGCGACTGGGCCAGACCATCCAGCGTTTCATCGCATGGCGAAGGTCCGTGGGACTGCTGCCGCCACACAGCGCAACGTTCAACATCTTCCATTGCGATCCGCACACCACGCCGCCAGACGAGTTTCGACTGGATCTGTGCGCGGCGACGGATCGCATGCCTGTCGCTGACACTGAAGGCGTGCAGAGCGGAGCCATTCCCGGCGGCCGCTGCGCTCGGCTGCGAGTCATAGGCAGCAGCGACGATCTGGAACTGCCGGCGCTTTATCTCTATCGCGAGTGGCTGCCCGCGAGCGGCGAAGAAACACGGGACTTCCCGTTGTATTGCCAGCGAGTCCGGTTCTTCCCCAACGTGCCCGAGCACGAGGCCATCACCGATTTGTTTCTACCGCTGCGCTAGCGTCCCGGCACGACATCGAACGCCGCGGTGAGCCGCTGCTCACCGTGGTGGAACGGCACCGTGCCGTGCCAGAAGAACGAAGGAAACAGCACCAGCATGCCCGGCTCGGGCGCGACGAAACGATCGGGGGTGCAGCCCGGCATGGGCATGTCCGGCTCACCGAACTTCAACCAGCCCGCCTGCGGCTGCGATGAATCGAGCGCGAGCGGCACATCGACGTAATAAGCCGAGCTCAGCCAGCCCAGGGGATGCACGTGATTGATATGAAAGCCGCCGGGTCGCAGGCGTACGGACCAGGATCCGCTGAACCGATACGACGTGCTCTTCCTGCGATCGGTCGGATGATCGCGCGCCAGATCCAGGCCGGCGATGTAATCGCGAACCGGCGCATCGAGCATTGAAAAGAAAGCGGCGACGACAGGATTGTTTCGAGGCAGATTGTTTGCTGTCTGGGTCCCGCCTCGCAGGCTCTGCTCCAGCGGCCGTTGCTGCCATCGATGCAGCCGTGCCAGCTCAGTTGCGAATCCCGCCGGCACTGGCAGCCGATAGATACGAACCAGCCGCTCATAATCATACAGCTGCCGGTAACGCTCATCTCCCAGCATTCTGAGCGCAAGGGCGCGATACGCGATCAGCTGCTGATCCTCCGGCGACGATGCGCTCAACTCATTTGCTAACGCGAGCGCCTCGGCAGCTTCACCCAATCTCAGCAGTATCACCATGAGATTGCGTCGGGCCGACGCAGACTGCGGAGCACGCGTGACAGCCTTGCGCAGATATGTGAGCGCCTCGGCTGAGCGCTGCATGCCGTCGAGCACGACACCGATCGAGGTCAAGAACGCAGCTGACCCAGGCGCTGCCCGCTCGCCCTCATATAGATGTGCCAATGCTTTCTCAGCGAAGCCGCCACGACGCAGCAGGTCTGCCGCGACCAGGCGCAACTGCAACTCCGCTGGAAAATCCGCGATGGCCCGTTCGAGCCACAGCATTGACTCCTCACCCGAGCCTCGCAGCCATCTGACACTCGCGAGTTGAATATGTAACGAAGCGTCGGTCGGCCAGCGACCCAGCCCCGCGATCAACTTCGCTTCCGCCTCGGCATCGCGCCCGTACAAATGAAACGTTCGTGCGACCTGCAGAACGAGTTGCGGCGAGTCGCCGCACTCGCGTGCGATCTCGGCGAACACATGAAGGGCGCTGTCAGCCTGCCCCACCACGGCCAGGCTGATCGCCCGGTTCAAAACCAAGGCCGGTGATTCAGGTGGAATTTGCAAGGCCAGCTCCGCTACGTGAAACGGGCAATCGCACTTGATGACACATTCTATAGCCAGCGCTGTCATCGTGAGCTATTGTCGGACTTATCCCAGGTTCAGTCACGGGCCACGGGCCCGAAAGCTCAACACAAAGCATAGAAGCGCGGGAAAGGGGGAACACGGATGACGAACAGGATCAACACGTCCTTGCGGCGTGCAATGTTCGAATGGGGACGGGGTTGCGGCAGATCGGCTTTGGCCGTCGGCGCCGGGCTGCTGGCACCGTACGCGATGGCTCAGCAAACGAGCACGCCGGCCGCCTCCAAACAAATCGAAGAAGTGGTCGTCAGCGGTGTCCGCGAGGCATTGCAGACTTCACAGGAGATCAAGAAGGAGGCCGACACCGTCGTCGACTCCATCACCGCCTCCGATATCGGCGCATTTCCAGACAAGAGCGTCGCCGAAGCCCTGCAACGCGTGACCGGCATTACCGTTTCGCGTTTCGCCGCACCGGGCGACAGCACGCATTTCTCCGCCGAACCTGCCGGCGTCATCATCCGCGGCCTGCCGCAAGTCCGCAGCGAATTCAACGGCCGGGACACGTTCAACGCCAACAGCTCGCGAGGCCTGAGCTTCAGCGATGTCTCGCCCGAGCTCATGGCCGGCGTCGATACCTACAAAAATTCGACGGCAAATATGATCGAAGGCGGCATCGCCGGCACCGTCAACCTGCGCACCCACGTGCCTTTCGATTCCGACGGCTTCGTGCTCGCGATGTCCGCCGAAGCGGGCTACGGCGACATCACCGACCAGGTAAAACCTGCGGGCTCAGTGTTGATCAGTGACCGATGGAACACCGGCCTCGGCGAGTTCGGCCTGATGGGCAACGTCGCCTATTCCAAGGTCATCACCGAATCCCAGGGTGTGCAGCTGAATCGTTTCTTTCAGGTGGAGAACGTTGCGGCCTATGGCGGCGGCACCAAGTGGATGCCGGGCGGCGTCGACCTTCGGGACAATACATATGATCGCACCCGCACCGGCGGAGCATTCGCCGCGCAATGGCGCAGCCCGGACGAATCGCTGCTGGCGACACTGCAGTACAACCGCTCCAAGTATGAAAACAACTGGGAGGAGTACTCGCTGAACGCCGGCCTCGGCAATTCGCAGACGGCGCAGAACCTGGTGCTCACCAGTCAGCTCGCGTTTCCGCCCGACGGCACGCCGGCGTACGAGTTCGACAACAACGGCGTCTTCATGCGTGGCGTGATCGCCGACTCGGGTGCGGCGTGGACGGGGCCGAACGACAATCCGGTGCTGTCACATCCAAATGGTTACGGCTACACCGACGCAAGCGGCCACACATTCACGAACTGGTACTGCTACACGTGGGCCACGCCCTCCTCCGGCACGTGCCCGTCTACACGCGGCGTCCCGCTCAGCGGCGAGACTCGCTCGTCTCGACAAACGAATCTCACCGAGGATACATCGCTCCACTTGCGCTGGACCGCCAGCGACCGGCTGGCGTTCGACTTCGACGTGCAGTACGTGGACTCGGATGTCGATAACTTCGACAACAGCGCGAACGCCAAGACGGCCACCAACCTGGCGCTCGATCTCACCGGCGGCAAGCCGAAATTGTCGCTGGACAACGCGACCGGCTGGGGAATGACGGCGGGCGGCTTCACCGATCCGGCCAACTATTATCACGAATGGGTGATGGAGCACGCCGAAGACAGCCACGGCCAGCAACTCGCGGAACGCATCGATATGGACCTGGCGCTCGACGCCGGCTGGCTGAGCTCGCTGCGCGTCGGCGTGCGCCGTGCCGATCGCGATCAGGACATCAACTGGTCTACATACAACTGGGGATCGGTGCAGCCGCTGTGGGGCTTGCAGAGCGACGTGCCGTTCTTCCTCGGCAACGGCCCCTGGCAGAACACGTATCAGCTGCATAAATTCCCATCGAGTCTCGCCGGCGGCGGCGTGTTCAGAGGCGGCACATTCGTCGTGCCCTCGTTCGCTGTGATCGACAATTATCAGCGCACCATCGACGCATTCGGCCACGGCAACTCCAACAGCTGGGTGCCGCTCGGCAGTCGCACCAACTGTCGGGTCGTTCCCGGCACGCTGTTCTGTCCGGTCGAAATGCAGGATATCAGCGAGGACACGAGTGCCGCGTACGTGATGTTCAATTTCGGCGGCGATCTCGGACGAGTGAACGTCCGCGGCAACATCGGCGTGCGCTACGTGAAGACCTCGGTCGGCGCCTCCGGCGGTGTCGCGTTTCCAACCTTCACGCTGCCGACCACGACGCCGGGCGGCCCGGTGGATCCAGAAGCGCTGGTACCCGCTGACGATCTGCGATTCATGAACGGCGCCACGGTCATGCGCAGCGACGGCGCGGACCATGAGAACTGGCTGCCGAGTTTGAACCTGCGCTTCGGTCTGACTAAAGAAACATTCGTGCGGTTCGCAGCGTCGCGAGCGCTCGCGCGGCCGGACATGGGTCTGTACAAAAACTATGTCGGCATCGGCCGCGTGGATCCTGTGCCCTGCGTCGACGGATCGGTGCAGTTCTCGGTGCCCGGCGACTGCACCAGCATGCCCATCTCATACACGCCGCAGTACACGGCGGACGCAGGCAATCCGCGGCTGCCCTCGACAACCGCGGACCAGCTGGATCTCACCTACGAATGGTACTTCGCGCCGACCGGTTCGGTGACTGCGGCCGTCTTCTACAAGAAGTTCAACGACTACATCCAGTACGGCACTTACACGCAGGACTTCACCAACAACGGCGTGACTCGCCGAGTGACGCTGCGTGCACCGATCACGGGCGATGGCGCGAGCATTCGCGGCTTCGAAGTGGCGTATCAAGGCTTCCTCGACGCATTGCCGGCCCCCTGGAATGGCTTCGGCTTCCAGGCAAACTTCACATATGTGGACAATCAAGGCATCCAGAACGCAAACCTGACCACCGTGTCGGGCGCCGGCGGCACGCAGCAGGATCCGCTCATCACGTTCACCAAGCTGCCGCTCGCCGATTATTCGAAGACTTCGTACAACATCGTCGCGATGTACGACAAGGAGAAATATTCCGCGCGCCTGGCCTGGAACTGGCGCGAGAAATATCTGGTCACGCAGTCGGATTGTTGTATCAAGCTGCCGATCTGGGCCGACGACTACGGCCAGCTCGATGCCTCGTTCCATTACAAGCCGTCGGACACGCTGGACCTGTACGCCGAGGCGCAGAACCTCACCAAGGAAGAAACCGTGCTGTATCAGCAAGTGACCAACGATGGGCTGCTGCTGCCGCGATCGTGGTTCATCAACGATCGCCGCTTTCAACTCGGGCTGCGCTATCGGATCAAGTAGCGAACCCTCGTGCAGCAGCCGCTCAACGTAGTCATTGTCGGTGGCGGCACCGCGGGATGGATGACAGCGGCGGCGTTCTCGGCGGCGCTCAAACCGGAAGCCCGCCGCGTTCGCCTGATCGAGTCCGCCGAGATCGGCACCGTCGGCGTCGGCGAAGCCACCCTGCCCCATTTGCGTTTGTTCAATCGACGCATCGGCATCGACGAGCGCGATCTGATGGCGAAAACGCAGGCGACGTTCAAGCTCGGCATCGAGTTCGTCGATTGGGCACGCAGCGGCGATCGTTATATACATCCCTTCGGCGCGTACGGCTCGCGGATGGCTGGCGTGCCGTTCCATCAACATTGGCTGCGGCAGCTGAAGCACGGCCAGGCGTTTCCGCTGGAGGCGTACTCTCTGCCCATCCTCGCAGCTCGCAACAACAAGTTCGTCCTGCCGGTGGACGATCCCGCGTCATTGCTGGCGACGTTCGGTTATGCATTCCAATTCGACGCGTCGTTATATGCCGCTTACCTGCGGCAATTTGCCGAGCAGCGAGGCGTA
This sequence comes from uncultured Steroidobacter sp., assembly GCA_946478975.1. The sequence continues at coordinate 7,392 of CAMLEO010000083.1, read as the reverse complement.
CAACGCACTGAAGGCAAGATCGTCGAAGTGCACCTGCGCGGCACCGATGGCTGGATCGAAGCCATCAAACTGGGCAACGGCACCGTGATCGCGGGCGATCTGTTCATCGATTGTTCGGGATTTCGCGGCCTGCTCATCGAGCAAACATTGCACACGGGCTACGAGGAATGGACGCGCTGGCTGCCTTGCGACCGAGCAGTGGCAGTGCCGTCTCGCAATGTCGGGCCGCTCACGCCTTACACGCGTGCGACCGCGCGCGAGGCCGGCTGGCAATGGCGCATTCCATTGCAACATCGCACCGGCAACGGCTACGTCTACAGCAGCAACTTCATCAGCGACGATGAAGCGGCAGCAAAGCTGCTGTCGCGACTCGATGGCGAGGCATTGGGCACACCGCGGTTCCTGAGCTTCGTCGCTGGCCGCCGTCGCAAGACATGGAACAAAAACTGTGTGGCCATCGGGCTCTCCGGCGGCTTTCTGGAGCCGCTGGAATCCACCAGCATTTATTTGATCCAGATCGCGATCACGACGTTGATCGACTATCTCACGGGCGGGTCTGGTTTCGATCCGCGCATCGTCGATGCCTACAATCGCTGGATCGAGATGGAATACGACCGCGTGCGCGACTTCCTGATCCTGCATTATCACGCCACTGAGCGCGACGACGCGCCGATCTGGGATTACTGCCGCACGATGGAGATACCGGACTCGCTCGCCGAACGCATGGCGCTGTTCCGACATCGCGGGCGAGTGATTACATACAAGGACGGCTTGTTCCTGGAGCCGAGCTGGCTCGCGGTTTATCTCGGTCAACGCGTCGTGCCCAACGGCTATGACTCGTTGGCGGACGCGCTGGATGTGAACGAACTGGAGCGTCGCACTCGCGTGATGCGCGAACAGATCGAGCAGGCGGTGGCGCGAATGCCGAGCCATGAGCAGTTCCTGAGCAGCTACTGTCCTGCGAGTCCGGCATGAACACGCCGGTGCAACGTGTGGTCATTGTGGGCGGCGGGAGCACAGCTTGGTTGTGTGCCGCTGCACTGGGACGAGCGTTTCAGCATCGTGCGCTCGATATCATCGTGCTTGATCCGGGGCGCTTTGCTGACGATCCGATCGGCCGCTGGAGCTTGCCGTCGCTGCGCTCCATCCATTCCTTGCTGGGGCTGAAGGAAAGCGATCTGGTGCGACGAACCGGCGCGACCTTCCGCCTCGGCAGCGAACATCGCGGCTGGCAAGCCGATGCAAGTCGCTTCCTCCATGTCCACGGCGAGATCGGAGTGGATATCAACGGCGCACCGTTTCACAAGTATTTAGCGTTACGTGCTCTCTCGGGCAGCCCGGAGAATGCCGAAGACTATTCTTTGGCAGCCGTCGCGGCGCGCACTGGAAAGTTCGCGCGACCCATGAATGGTCAGAACCCACTGACCGCAAGCTTCACTTACGGCCTGCACCTGGATGATCTCGCCTATTGTGACTACCTGCGCCAGCATGCAAAGCGGCTCGGCGTAACTCACATCGACGCCTCGCTGAACGATGTGACGTTCCGTGAGGATGGGTACGTTGCTGGTCTGGTACTCGCCGGCGGCGAGCGCATCTCCGCCGATTATTTCGTCGACTGCTCCGGCCCACGAGCGCTGCTGATGAGTCGAGTCGACGGCAACGACTGGCAGGGCTGGAGTGCGTGGCTGCGTAACGATCGAATGGTGACATCACGCGCCCTGACACTGGACGACCCGCCCGCCCTCACGCGCACCGATGCAACCGATGCAGGATGGCTGTGGCGCGTTCCGCTGGCGCAGAGCTCGGTGGCAGGCTACGTCTATTCCAGCGAGCGCTGTGGCGAGAACGAAGCCGTCAGGCAGCTTCGTCACTACGCGCCCTGCATCTCGGAGCCGACGTTGTGCCAACTCAAACCAGGCAGACGTGCTCGACCGTGGACGCGCAATTGCATCGCCATCGGTTCCTCTGCCATCGAGCTGGAGCCATTGGTCGGGGCCGATTTGCACATCGCGCAGCTCGGCATTGCGACCTTGATCGAGTTGTTTCCGCTCGATCCGAATGGCGCGCTGGAAGCCATCGAGTACAACCGAACAATCGGCCAGCATGCCGACGCTTTGCGCGATTTCACGATTGCTCACTATCACGTTGGCAGCCGGAGACAGGCGACCGAACCGTTGCCGCAAGCATTGGCGGAGAAGCTCGATCTCTATCGAGCCAACGCTCACATCCTGTTGCGCGATCATGAAACCTTCGATGCCGTCGACTGGGCGTGGCTCCTGCTCGGCAGCGGCTACCTGCCCGAGGCACTCGGGCTGCACGCTCGTGCAAACATCACCGATGCACCCGTCGGTCGGCTCGCTGAGTTACGTGCCGCTATCGAGCGGCTCGCCTCCTCGATGCCAAAACACATGGACTACGTGCGACAGCAGCGATGAACCAACCGGTAATGCCAAGTCGCACGGCGAGCATCGACAGCCGGCAGATTGCGGTGTTCGACGGCCTGATTCCCGTGCAAGAGGCGACACGATACTTCGTCACAATCTCGCATGCGTCGTTTACTCGAACCGAGTCCGCACGTGCGGACACGCCCGAGCATCGTCACTGGGTATGTGAGATGCCGGTGAGCAACCTGCCGCGCACGAGCCTGTGGCCTGCGACGCTGCAGGCAATTGCGACGCTGCGTCCGCAGGAGAGTTATCAGCCCTATCGCTGTTATACGAACTTCGCGGCGTTTGGCGATGTGTTGCTCACTCACGTCGACAGCCTGCCGAACGCTCGCGAGCTCACTGCGTTGTGGTTTCTGTGCGAGCGCTGGGACGTCGAGTGGGGTGGAGAAACATTGTTCTTCGATCCCTCTGGCGAGGCACAGATCGCCGTTGCACCTCGGCCAGGGCGGCTGCTGCTGTTCGACGGCGCGATTCGTCACGTCGGCAAACCGCCGAATCGCAACTGCCCGGTGTCGCGTTACACCTTCGCGATCAAGTTGCGGGCGGCGGCGTAACTGAGGTCGCTTCGAACCCGGGGATGGTCTCGCGCGCCAGGCGCATCCGATGTCGCTTCTCGATCAGCCGGAAGTGACCTTCCGTGCCCTGGCTGACGAAGCTCACTGCGACACCCGAGGCACCTGCACGGCCCGTTCGACCGATGCGATGGATGTAATCGGCAGCGGAGCGTGGCAGATCGAAGTTCACAACGGCGGCCAGTTCCACGATGTCGATGCCACGTGCAGCGACATCGGTGGCAACCAGCACGCGAAGTTTTTTCGCCTTGAACTGCGCCAGCGCCTGCGTTCGCGCACCTTGACTCAACTCACCATGCAGAGCCGCGGCTTCGATTCCTAACCCGCGCAGTTTCCGTGCAACGTGCTCAGTTGCATATTTGGTGGCGACAAAGACCAGCACACTCGACCAGTTGTGAGTCTGAATCAAATGACGCAGCAACTGCGTGCGCCGTTCGGGGTCGACGTGGATCGAACGCTGGAGAATGTCCGGCGTCGTGACTGGCGTCGACGGAACGTCGATGCGCAACGGATCCCGCAACAGATTCTCGGTGAGCGCCTGCACCTCGGGAGGAAACGTCGCGGAGAACACCAGGTTCTGTCGGCGACCCGGCAGCAAACGCAGGATGTTCGCAAGCTCATCCGCAAAACCCAGATCCAGCAGCCGATCGGCCTCATCGAGCACCAGCGTGCTGACGTGCTGCAGGCTCAACGCATTGTGCTCGACCAGATCGATCAGTCGTCCCGGTGTGGCCACCACGATGTCGGCGCCGCCGCGCAGTGCCATCATCTGCGGGTTGATGGACACGCCGCCAAAGGCGCTGATCACCTTCAAAGGCTCGGGAAGATAGCGTGTATACGCCAGCATCGATTCGCGAATTTGCGCCGCGAGCTCGCGCGTCGGCACGAGCACCAGCGCACGAATCGGCTTCGGGTGACTGCGCTGTTCATTCAGCCGCTGCTGAAGCAACGGCAAAGCAAACGCCGCCGTTTTCCCGGAGCCGGTGTGCGCGCAGGCCCAAACGTCTCGTCCGCTCAAGATCGCCGGAATCGCCGATGTTTGAATCGGCGTCGGCGTTTTGTAGCTGATCTGCTCGATCCCGCGGATCAATGGCGGCGCCAGGCCGAGTGCTGAAAACGGCATGACTATTCCCCGATCTTCCGAATGCGGAACGTGCGGCCTTTGATCTTTCCGGCGCGCAAACGCTGCATCGCTCGAACGTGCGATGCCCGCTCCAGAGCCACATAGGTGCGCGTCGGAAACACATCGATCTTGCCGACGGCGCTGCCGGCGATGCCCGCCTCGCCCGTCAACGCACCGAGCAGATCGCCCGGACGCAGCTTGTCCTGACGGCCGGCATCGATCGCCAATGTTACGAACGGCGCAAGCAATGGCGTCGCATCGGCCGGCGGCACCGGCAGCGCATCCCAGCGCAGCGGCGAGCCGAGTCGGCTTTCGATCACTTTGGCGCGAGTCATTTCGCGCGGTGAGCACAAGCTCAATGCGATGCCGCTGCGGCCGGCACGACCCGTACGGCCGATGCGATGAAGATGCGTATCCGCATCGGAAGCGATATCGAAATTGATCACCATCGGCAGCTCGGATATATCGAGCCCGCGCGCGGCGACATCGGACGCGACCAGCACGGTACAGCTGCGATTGGCGAAACGGACCAGCATCTCTTCGCGCTCCCGCTGATCCAACTCGCCGTGCAAGGAGAGAACTGAGAAACCATGCGCCGCCAGTTCCTCGGCAACGGCGCGAACGTCCTGCCGCGTATTACAAAACACCACTGCCGATTCCGGCCGATAGTGCAACAGCAATGTTTCGAGCGCATCGAGCTTCGACTCAGGCGCGACTTCGAAAAATATCTGCTCAATGAGTGTCTCGTCCGCAGCGGAATGCACCGTCACATCGAGCGGCTCGCGCTGAAACTGCTGGCTGATCTCACGGATCGATTCCGGCAGCGTGGCCGAGAACAGCAACGTCTGACGCTGCGAGGGAGCCGCTGCGATGATGGCGCCAATGGCCTCGGCAAATCCCATGTCGAGCATGCGATCGGCCTCATCGAGGACCAGCACCTTCAGCGCCTGCAGCGGCAGTGCCTGTTTTTCGATCAGGTCGAGAATGCGGCCCGGCGTGCCGACGACGACGTGCGGCTCGTGCGCGAGCGATGCCAGATGCGGACGCAGCGGCACACCGCCACACAGCGTCAGCACTTTCACGTTCGGGATGAAGCGCGCGAGCCGCCGGATCTCGCGGCTGACCTGATCGGCCAGCTCGCGCGTCGGGCACAACACCAGGCCTTGCAACCGGATGGCCGTCGCATCGAGCGTAGATAAAAGACCTAGTGCGAAGGCTGCGGTTTTGCCGCTTCCCGTGCGCGCCTGCGCTATCACATCGCGCCCGGACAGGATGCCGGGCAGGCTTGCGGCCTGCACCGGCGTCATTTCGGCATAGCCCACTTCAGCCAGCGCTCGCTGCAGCGGCTCGATCAATTGCAAACGGGTGAATTCAGTCATCCGCCCATGATCGCACATTGACCCCAGGCTGCCCTACCGATGCTTGATCTTCTCGCTTTCCTGCAGGCCCGAGACCACCTCGATGTTGATGCCATCGGACAGGCCGGTCTTGATCTCGCGCTTCTCGAACTGCTGGGGCGCTTTCTCCACTTCGACGAAGGTGGCTTTGTCTTCGATGATCAGGTCGCCTTCGTTGACGGCCAGCACGTTCTCTTTTTTGTCGAGCACGATGTCGGCGTTGGCGCTGTAGTTGGAGCGCAGAAACAATTCCTTGTTCAACTTCACTGCCGCGCGGATCGTGAACTTGATCGCGCCCTGATCGGTGACGCCCTTGGGCGCGATGTATTCGAGCGTCGCTGCGAACGGCTTGCCTTCGAGCGCGCCGACGTTGAGCACCAGCTCCATGCCCTCGCGCAGCTTGCCCACTTCCGATTCGTCGACCAGCCCTTCGAAGATCATGTCGTTCATGTCGGCCAGCGTCGCAAGCGAAGTGCCCGATTGAAAGGTGCTGGACTCGACGATGAACGCGCCTTCCTTGTTGGGCACATCCAGCACCGTGCCGTCGATGGTGGCCGGGATCATGTTCGACACCATGCCCTTGGTGGCGCCGGTGCGCAGCAGCGCCAGCGTGTTCTCCGCCGAGGCCACCGCTTCCTTCTGCAAGTTGTAATTGGTCAGGTACTCGTTGTACTGCAGGTCCGAGATGATCCGCTGCGTACGTAACTTCTCATAGCGCTGCAGATCCGCCGCCTGATTCTGCAAACTGATTCTTGCGGCCAGCAGCTGCGACTCGGCCGTGTTGACGTTGATCATGTTCGGGCGAAGCGCGATGCGCGCGATGATGGCGCCCTTCTTCACGCTCTGGCCCGGCACCACGTACAGCTTTTCCACCACGCCGGACACCTGCGCTTTCACTTCGATTTCCCGGCGCGGGATGATTTTTCCGATCGCCACCGTCTTGCGGATGATGGTCATGCGCGTGGGGCTGTCGAGTTGAAACGCGACCGGCGCTTGATGCGACTTGCGATACAGGAACACCAGCGTGCCGATGAAAATCACCGCGACCAGGCCCAGCACACCCCATTGAATGACTCGCTTCATGTTCCTCACTCGTCCTGCAGCGCTACGATCGGATCCACTGCGGCGGCCTTGGCAGCCGGCAGCAGCGACGCAAGCACACCCGCTGTAATCAGCACGGCCAGCGCCACAACGGCAGTTTTAAAATCCACTTCTGGATGCGATAAAAATCCCGAACCGCCGCCGCTCGCGTCCAGCACCCGCGCGACGCCTTCGAGCAGTAACGCGCCCACCACCAGGCCGCTGTAACCCGCGATGCCAGTGATGAACAGCGACTCCTGCATGATCATTCCGACGATGGAGGCCGGCGTCGCACCCAAGGCTTTACGCAAGCCGATCTCGCGGCTGCGCTCTTTGACGACGATCAGCATGATGTTCCCCACCCCGACGGCGCCCGCGAAGATCGTGCCGATGGCCACCACCCAGCTGAAGACCTTCATGCCCACGAACAGCCCCTGCACCTTGTCGAATTGTTCCTGCAGGTTGAACGTGCCGAACACGCCGTGATCTTCGGCACTCACTTTCTTGAGCTGGCCCAGATATTTCATCACATCGTCTTCGGCAACGCGCGCGGGAATGCCGGGCTTGGGCACCACGACGAAATTTCCCACCGAGCCGACTTGATTGAAGGCGTAACGCAGCGTGTCGTTCGGCAGGTAGATGCGTTCTTCCTCCTGCTGCTCGTTGCCCCGCTGCAGGGATTGATACACGCCGCTGACGGTGAAGATGATGCCGTTGATGGTGATGTTGCTGCCCAGGACGCGATCGTCCTTGTTGAACAATTGATCGCGCAC
>CAMLEO010000082.1 GCA_946478975.1 uncultured Steroidobacter sp. | reverse complement strand
GCTCCGGGCGTTGCGATCAGCCCTTCGCCCGCGATCACGTCGGTGCCGGCGCCGATCACGATGTCGACGCCGGGCTGCACATCGGGATTGCCGCCTTTGCCGACGCGAACGATGCGGCCGTCCTTGATGCCGATGTCGGCTTTGACGATGCCCCAATGGTCGACGATCAGTGCGTTGGTGATGATCGTATCGACCACGTCCGCGGCATTGCGCTGGCTTTGACCCATGCCGTCGCGAATGACTTTGCCGCCGCCGAATTTCACTTCCTCGCCGTAGATCGTGTGATCGCGCTCGACCTCGACGATCAGCTCTGTGTCGCCGAGGCGCACGCGATCGCCCGTGGTGGGGCCATACATCTCGGCATAGGCGGTGCGGCTGATGGATGTCATAGCTGGCCCATGACTTTCTGGTTGAAGCCGTACACGACGCGATCGCCGTCGTACGCCACCAGCTCGACCTCGCGTTCCTGCCCCGGCTCGAAGCGAACCGCGGTGCCCGAGGCGATGTTCAGCCGGAAACCGCGCGTCGCCGCGCGATCGAATTGCAGCGCTGAGTTGGTTTCGAAAAAATGATAATGCGAGCCGACCTGGATCGGCCGGTCGCCGGTATTCGCCACTTTGATGGTCACCGTGGCGCGGCCGACATTGAGTGCGAGCTCGCCGTCTTCAGGAAACATTTCGCCGGGGATCATGCGCGCCTCATCAAGGAATGGGCTGATGAACGGTCACGAGCTTGGTGCCGTCCGGAAACGTGGCTTCGACCTGCACGTCTGGAATCATTTCGGGAATGCCCTCCATCACATCGTCGCGAGTCAGGATCGTGGCGCCATAACTCATGAGTTCCGCGACTGTCTTGCCGTCTCGCGCGCCTTCCATGATTGCCGCCGATATAAGTGCCACTGCCTCTGGATAATTCAACTTCAGGCCGCGCGCTTTGCGACGCTCGGCCAGCAGCGCGGCGGTAAAGATCAACAGCTTGTCTTTTTCTCTCGGCGTCAGTTCCATAACTTCTCTCCGCTCACGTTGCCCAGATGCGCGGCGGCACCGCCGGGCGCTGGAGCAATTGCGGGCGTAACGTTTGCCAGCTTGCGACGAAGGCTCGCTTGATCGGTTCGCCTTGCGAGCCGAGCGCGCGGCACACCAGGACTTTATCTACCAACGTGACGCCGAGCTCCACACCCAGCGGCTGCAGATTGCGGACGGACTCAACCATGGCGCGGGTCGCAGGATAGGCGAGCAGCGTGCCGATTGCTTCGTGACCGCCCAAGCCCCAGCGAGCGTCTCCGGAAATGCGCAGCCGATCGATCAGCAACGGCGCATCGTCCACCCACAATTCCAGGTGCAGGCGCAGCTCGCCCTGGTCGAAGGGCTGCTGGCGTGCGGGCAGGCCCAGGCAAGCGATCTCCCAGCCGATGAACGTTGCCTGCGATCCCAAGTCGATGCGAGTCGTAGTGCGAACGTTTGCTTGCGGGTAGAAGATGTTTTCCTGCGGCAACCATTCGAGCGCGCCGGCATTCGCACGCAATGTTTGCTGCTGCCGGGCCGTGCGGCCATCGCTGCGATAAAACTTTGCTGCGGCCGGCGTAGTCAGCAGTGCGTGCGCTTCATCTCGTATATCGACGTGCAGTTGCAACTCGTCGCCACCGACGACGCCGCCGGGCGGATGGACGATATAGGCGTGACAAACATCGCCTTCGGGATAGAACGGCCGCTGCACCAGCAAGGGTCCGCGATGCTGTCGCTCGACGATGCTGGTGCGCGCTGCGCCTCTGGCGAAGGTGAGTTGCAGCTGCGCACGCCATCCGGAGTCCGGCGCTTGCTCGCCCACCGCGCTCATACGGTCAGGTGTTGTCGGACGAGCTCGTCCGTGAGCTGCGGAATGCTGCCGGCCGCAACCACCCGGCCCTTGTCGAGAATCCGGAATTCGCTGGCGACGCGGCGAGCGAACGGCAGCTTTTGTTCCACGAGCAGCACGGTGAGACCCGCCTCCTGGTTGAGACGCAGGATGATATCGCCGATCTCGTGCACGATGTTCGGCTGAATGCCTTCGGTGGGCTCATCCAGGATCAGCAGCCGGGGTTCGAGCACCAGCGCGCGCCCGATGGCGAGCTGCTGCTGCTGGCCGCCCGACAGGTCGCCGCCGCGCCGCCGTAACATTTTTTTGAGCACCGGGAACAGCGCGAAAATCTGTTCGGGAATATCGCGGACTTTGTTTCGGCGCGCCGACAGGCCGATGCGCAGGTTTTCTTCCACGGTGAGCTGAGAAAAGATTTCGCGCCCCTGTGGAACGTAACCGATGCCGAGCCCGGCGCGACGCTCGGCGGCGAGCCGGGCGAGATTGTGCCCGTCATACATGAGCTCTCCGGTGGCGGGCAGCAGTCCCATGATGCAGCGAAGGAGCGTGCTCTTGCCCATGCCGTTGCGGCCCATCAGGCAGGTGCACGAGCCGGCGGCGATGTTCATGTCCACGTCCCAAAGGATGTGGCTGCCGCCGTAGAACTGATTGAGGCGTCGGATTTCCAGCATCGTTGCGTTCCAGCTCACTCGCCGAGATAGACTTCCACGACGCGTGGATCGTTCTGGACTTCGTCGATGGTGCCGTCTGCCAGTACGCGTCCCTCGTGCAGCACGGTGACTTTGCGAGCGATGGAGCGGACGAAATCCATGTCGTGCTCGACCACCATCACGGAATGTTTGCCGGCGAGCGACAGCAGCAGCTCGGCAGTGCGTTCCACTTCCTGCGGCGTCATGCCTGCCACCGGCTCGTCCACCAGCAGCAGCTGCGGCTCCTGCGCGAGCAGCATGCCGATCTCCAGCCATTGTTTCTGACCATGGGAAAGCATGCCGGCGTACATGCCGCGGCGGTCCTGCAAACGAATGGTTTCCAGCACTTCTTCGATGCGCTCGTGCTGGGCGCCGCTGAGCGGGGAGGCAAGCGTGGTCCAGATCGTTTTACTGCCGGCGACCGCGAGCTCCAGGTTCTCCATCACTGTGTGATGCTCGAACACCGTGGGCTTTTGAAACTTGCGACCGATGCCGGCTTCCGCGATCTGCGGCTCCGTCAATGTGAGCAGATCGGTGTTTTGTCCGAACCACGCGGAACCCGCATCGGGCCGCGTCTTGCCGGTGATCACGTCCATCATGGTGGTCTTGCCGGCGCCGTTCGGCCCGATGATGCAGCGAAGCTCGCCCACGTCGATATACAGGGTCAGCGCGTTGAGTGCCTTGAAGCCGTCGAAGCTGACGCTGATGTCTTCCAGATACAGGATCGTGCCGTGTGAAGTGTCGCCGGGCGCCGGGCGCTCGCTCTTTGCACCGGCGCCAAATACTTTCTGCCAGCCGTTGCGAAGGGCCGCGCGTGCGTTCATGCCGTCACCGTTTCTGCACGCGGGCGTCGGAACGTAAATCGATCCGCGAGTCCGACGATGCCTCGTGGCAGAAACAGCGTGACGATGACGAACATCGTGCCCAGCGCATACAACCAGAGCTCGGGAATCGCCGCGGTAAAATAGGTTTTTGCGTAGTTGACGACTACGGCACCGGCGACCGCGCCGTAAAGCGTTCCGCGTCCGCCCACGGCCACCCAGATCACGATTTCGATCGAGTTGATGGGTTGGAACTCGCTCGGATTGATGATGCCGACTTGCGGTACATACAGCGCGCCGGCGATGCCCGCGAGCACCGCAGAGAAGGCAAACACCCAGAGCTTGTACGACTCCACTCGATAGCCGATGAATCGCGTGCGACTCTCGGCATCGCGGATCGCCTGCACGACGCGCCCCGCGCGCGACAATGTGATGTAACGGCATGCTAGATAGCCGAGCCCGAGTGCCAGCGCCGAGGACACAAATAAAGCGACTCGCGTGCCAGGCGCGTTGATGTCGGCGCCGAGAATCTCTTTGAAATCCGTCAGGCCGTTATTTCCACCGAAGCCCATGTCGTTGCGGAAGAACGCGAGCATCAACGCGTAGGTGAGCGCTTGGGTGATGATCGACAGGTACACGCCGGTGACGCGCGAACGAAAGGCCAGCCAGCCGAATGCCAGCGCCAGCAGCCCCGGCACGACGATGACCATGACGGCGGCGAACCAGAACATATCGAAGCCATGCCAGAACCACGGCAGTGCTTTCCAGTTCAGGAACACCATGAAGTCTGGCAGCAGCGGATCGCCATACACGCCACGAGTCCCGATCTGTCGCATCAGGTACATGCCCATCGCGTAGCCGCCGAGAGCGAAGAATGCCGCGTGGCCGAGGCTCAGGATTCCACAGTAGCCCCACACGAGATCGACGGCGATGGCGAGCAGGGCATAGGTCATGTACTTGCCGATCAACGTCATCGTGTACGCCGACAGATGCAGCGCCGAGCCGTCCGGAAACGCCAGGTGCATCACGGGGACGACGATGCCGACGGTGAGCAGCACGGCTAGAAACATCCGTGTGCCGCGGTCGGACATCGTCGATGAAGTGGATGTCTTCATGATCAACCCTCGGCCGCTCGACCTTTTTGTGGAAACAGCCCGCGCGGCCGGCGCTGGATGAACAGGATCAGCGCGATGAGCACGAAGATCTTTGCCAGCACCGCGCCCGCGTAAGGTTCCAGCACCTGGTTCACCACGCCGAGCGACATGCCGCCGATGAGCGTGCCCCACAAATTGCCCACGCCGCCGAACACCACGACCATGAACGAATCGATGATGTAGCTCTGGCCGAGATTCGGCCCGACGTTGGTGAGCTGACTCAAGGCCACGCCGGCGACGCCTGCGATGCCCGAGCCGAGGCCGAAGGTGAGCGCATCCACCCATTCGGTGCGCACGCCCATGGACTTCGCCATGGCGCGATTCTGGGCGACGGCGCGAACCTTCAGGCCGAGCGAAGTTTTCTTCAGCACCAGTTGCAGGATCACGAACACGATCAGCATGAACAACACGACATACAGCCGGTTGTAGGTGATGGACAGCGCTTCGTTGACCTGCAGTGAGCCGGCCATCCACTGCGGCGTTTCGACGGGGCGATTGTTGGCGGTGAATATGTCGCGCACGATCTGTTGCAGCACCAGGCTGACGCCGAAGGTCGCGAGCAATGTTTCCAATGGACGGCCATACAGAAAGCGTACGACGCCGCGCTCGATCAGAACGCCGACGCCGCCCGAGACCAGGAACGCAGCGGGAATTGCCACCAGCACCGATGCGCCGATGTGCTGGGGCATCAGCAGCTGTACGACGTAGGTCGTATACGCACCGAGCATCATCAGCTCACCGTGTGCCATGTTGATGACGCCCATCACGCCGAACGTGATGGCAAGGCCGATCGCGGCCAGCACCAGTACCGAGCCCAGGCTCAGGCCGAAGAACAATGTTTCCAGGGTGCCGTAGAAATTGCGCCAGTTCTCGATGCTGCCAATGGCCGCACGCGCGGCGCCACGGACTTTCTCATCCGACTCTGTCGTGCTTTCAGTGAGCGCGGTGAGCCGGTTATAAACTTCAGGATTCAAGCTGCCTTTGAGCTGCTCGACGGCCGCGAGCCGGATCGCTGCGTCCTGGTTGTCCAGATCCGCAATCGCAAGGCCGGTGCGAATGGCTCGTTTGACGGCGCCGTCGGTTTCCGAACGTTCACGCGCACGCAGGATTGGAATGCTGTCTGCATCCAACGAGCGCAACATCTCATTCACTGCGCTCAGCCGCACACTCGCGTCAGGATCGCTGAGATCGAAGCTGGCCAGCGCGCTCTTCAACGATTTTCGCAGCTGATTGTTGGTGGTGATTTTGGCGAAGTCCGCCGCGTCTGCCGTTCCTGCAGCCTGCAGCGTGAGCGCATCGCGCAGCGTGAGATTTGCATCCTGCGCGGTACCGATGAATACCTGCTTATCGGCCTTGCGATAGTAGAGGTTGCCTTCGAGCAGCGCGGTCAGCACGCCACGCGTATTGGCATGACGAACGGCGATCAATTCGCCGACCGCGCGTTCTTTGTCTTTGAAGTTGGTGGTGGCGAGATCGGCGAGCGCCTGCTCGAACGATGCTGTGTCGGATGCATGCACGGGCAGGGCGAGTATCACGAGCGCCAGCAGCAGGGCAATGAAATGCGATCCCGGGCATGTGCCCGGGACCGCCAGCAGCTTGCGAATCGAGGTGCTCACTCGTAGTTCTGTCCGGAGCATTTCTTGGTCTTGCTGTTGTAGTTGCCGCACTTCAGCGTCACCCAGTCCGCCTGGATGTCCTTGCTGCCGGGCAGGAAGTCGGACCACGCGTCGCCGGGCACCAGGCCCTGCGTCTGCCACACCACGTCGAACTGGCCGTCGGCGCGCACTTCACCGATCAGCACCGGCTTGGTCAGGTGATGGTTCGGCAGCATCTTCGCGACGCCGCCGGTGAGGTTCGGCACTTCGATGCCGACCATCGCGTCGATGACTTTGTTGACGTCGGTGCTGTTGGCTTTCTCGACTGCCTTGACCCACATATTGAAGCCGATCACGTGCGCTTCCATCGGATCGTTGGTGACGCGCTTGGGGTTCTTGATGAACGTGCGCCATTGCTTGATGAACTGGGCGTTGGCCGGCGTGTCGACGCTCATGAAATAATTCCAGGCGGCGAGATGGCCGACCAGCGGCTTGGTGTCGATGCCGGAGAGTTCTTCTTCGCCGACCGAGAACGCCACCACCGGAATGTCTTCGGCGGAGATCTTCTGATTGCCGAGCTCTTTATAGAAAGGCACGTTGGCGTCGCCGTTGATGGTCGAGACCACGCCGGTCTTTTTCCCCGCCGAGCCGAATTTCTTGATGTCCGCGACGATGCGCTGCCAGTCGGAGTGACCAAAGGGCGTGTAATTGATCATGATGTCCTCGGACTTCACGCCTTTGGACTTCAGGTACGCTTCGAGAATCTTGTTGGTGGTGCGCGGATAGACGTAGTCGGTGCCGGCCAGGACCCAGCGCTTCACACCCACGTCGTTCATCAGATAGTCGACAGCCGGAATCGCCTGCTGGTTGGGCGCGGCGCCGGTGTAGAAAACATTCCGCGACGACTCTTCGCCTTCGTACTGCACCGGATAGAACAGCAGGCCATTGTTCTTTTCGAACACCGGCAGCACCGACTTGCGGGACACCGACGTCCAGCAGCCGAAGACCACGGACACTTTGTCCTTCACCAGCAGCTGCTCGGCCTTCTCGGCGAACAGCGGCCAGTTGGAGGCGGGGTCGACCACGACGGCTTCGAGCTTCTTGCCCATCACGCCGCCTTTTTTGTTCTGCTCGTCGATGAGCATCAGCACGGTGTCTTTGAGCGTGGTTTCCGAGATCGCCATGGTGCCCGACAACGAATGCAGCACGCCGACCTTGATGGTATCGGCCGCTTGCGCGGCGCTGGCGGCGATCAAAGCGACGGCGGCGGCGAGTTTCGCCAGTCCGCCGAGGAGGGGTTTGCGCATGAATGTTTCTCCGGATGCGAGGGGATTAGTAAGGCACATGGATGTGCCCGCCGCCGTAGGTGGCGAACGCAGGGGGAAAGTCGCGCCTTTTCCCCTGCGTCACAGCGCGAGTGGCAGGACGCCCGAGTCGCTGTTTCATATTTGCACCTGCAGACCGACGCCGATCTGAGTGTTGTCGCGGCCCAGGTTGGGGTCGAAGCTGGAATCGAGATAGAACAGCGTGACGCGCGCGTTGAATTGCTTGATCAGGTAAGTCACGTCCAGCTCCGTGGTCGCCTGGTCCACATCGGACAGCGCGGCGTAGTCGTAGGTGGACTGGCCGTACTTGGCGAGCACCTGGAACTTGCCGATCCCAATGGTTTGCGGAAACAAATATGCGCCGAGCACGTAATAGCCATCGCTCGAGTCGTACGGAATCGGGCCGACCAGATTGGCGCGCGGGCTCGGATAGCCGCCCAGCCCGTCATACTTAGCGTATTCCGCTTCAACGGTGACGACGCCGCTGTTGGGGAGTTTCTTTTCCAGCAGGAAATCGACCGAATAGGCGTTGTCGCCGGCTGCGGTTTGCGCGGCGACGCCGAGTGCCAGCAGATCTTTTTCGCCGTAGTAGGTGCTGTTCAAGTAATAGCCGCCTTCCGGATCCCAGAAATCCAGCTGCAGGCGGCTGGCGTACAGCACGTCCGAAGTGCCTTTGCTGAGACCTTGCACGTCGAACACGCCGGCAGAAATCTTGGCGATGCCGAACTGGCCCCAGTACATCACGCCGTCGTCGCGGCCTTCGGTCTCGAACGGATAACCGTCCTGCACGCCGTCGCGATACACGCCCCAGTGATTGGCGTAGTACGGCCCATACAGATTGGCGCGATCGCTCGGCGGCAGGAAGCGGCCGGCCCAGATGTTGAATTGATCGGAGAACGAGAACTGCGCGGCGGCGTCGATGACGCGCACCGATTCCGGAGTCGCGCCGTTCGGGTTGTACTCGGTGTTGAACATCAGGCTGATGTTTTCTGTGACCTTGCCGCTGATGTAGATGCGCGCGCTGTTCAGTTCGAAATCGCTGATCTCATCGCCCACGTCCGGATCGGTGTACGTGAAGCTCGAACGCACGCCGGCGCCGACGGAAATGGGCGGCAGCGTCACGTCGGCGGCCAGCACGCTGCTCACAGGTACTGCGGCGAGCGCGACGCCGAGCGCCGTCGTGCGAAGGTTGATCGATCTCTGCGGCATGGACGGGTCCCCGATTCGTGGTTGTTGGCCAGGTCGTAACTCACTTGCGCAGCAACGCTATGCGCGCCGGCCCGGTGCGGATACGCGTCATTTGACGTACCTGCCGCCGATGCGCCTGGGGTGTTTGACGTAGAGACAGTTGCACGGGGCGGTGCATGATCCATCTCTGTGCACGCGGTTCGAGCGCTGCACCTCGATGTGACATCGGCTTGCACCAGTGTTGGGGCGTCGGCGCCGCGCGCTGCCCCAGAACGTCGCTGGCACATCGCTTGCTTGGGAGGACGAACCGATTCAGTTCATACAACGATGACTGCACGACAACGCATCGTTCGCGAGCGCCGGCAGTACAACCAGTGGGTCGCCAGCCAGACGCTGGAGGACTATGCGCTGCGCTATACGGCGGATCGCGCGCGCAAATCCTCGTTCCGCGTCGGCAACACGGCGTTCGGTCCCATCGCCTTTCTTGCCTGCGAAGCGATCGGCGGGGCGCTGACCATCGCCTATGGATTTCCCAACACGGCGTGGGCAATCGTGGCGTTCTGCGTGCTGATGTTTCTCATCGGCCTGCCGATCTGTTCGTACGCGGCCCGTTACGGCGTCGATATCGATCTGCTCACGCGCGGCGCCGGCTTCGGCTACATGGGATCGACGATCACGTCGCTGATCTACGCGTCGTTCACGTTCCTGCTGTTCTCGATCGAAGCCAGCATCATGTCGCTGGCGTTGCAGATGCTGTTCGGCATTCCGCTGGCCATCGGCCACCTGGTCAGCTCGCTGATCGTCATTCCCATCGCGATCTACGGGTTCAGCCTCATCAGCAGAATGCAGCTGGCAACGCAGCCGGTGTGGATCGTGCTGCAGTTCCTGCCGATCGCATATATCGCCTGGAAGGCGCCGTCCGATGTGACCGCATGGACGGGTTACACCGGTCAGCAGGGATCGTCCGACGGCTCGCTGGATCCGCTGTTGTTTGGCATGGCCGTATCCATGCTGTTGTCACTGCTGCCGCAGATCGGCGAGCAGGTGGACTACCTGCGCTTTCTTCCGAACCGCGATCGTCGCAATCGCGTGGCATGGTGGACGGCGCTGATTGCGTCTGGGCCGGGCTGGGTGTTCATGGGCGGCTTCAAGCTGCTCGCCGGTTCATTCCTGGCATTCCTGGCTTTACGTCACGGCGTGTTGCCCGGGCAGGCGGACGAGCCGACCGGCATGTATTTCCTGGCGTTCCGCGAAACCGTGCAGTCACCGACGTTCGCGCTGGTGCTCACAGGCGTTTTCGTGATCGTCTGTCAGCTCAAGATCAATGTGACCAACGCCTATGCGGGCTCGATTGCGTGGTCGAACTTTTTCTCGCGGCTGACGCACAGCCATCCCGGCCGCGTCGTCTGGCTGGTGTTCAATGTGCTGCTCGCGTTGTTGCTGATGGAAACCGGCATCTTCGATGCGATCGAGACCATCCTGGTGATCTATGCGAACTTCGCGGCGGGTTGGATCGGCGCATTGACTGCGGATCTGGTCATCAACAAACCGCTCGGCTACAGCCCGCCGTACATCGAGTTCAAGCGCGCCCATCTCTACGACATCAATCCCGTCGGCGTCGGCGCGCTGCTGCTGTCGATTGTGATATCGAGCCTGGCGTTTCTGGGCGCGTTCGGCACGTTGCCGCAGATTCTCTCGCCGCTGGTCGCCTTGTTGGTTGCGTTCGTCGCTGCGCCGGTCATCGCGTGGGCGACCAAGGGCCGTTATTACCTGGCGCGGCAGCCCACCGGCCTGCCGGACAACCAGCCGGAGATTCGTTGCACGATTTGTGAGAACGTCTTCGGGCGCAATGACATCGCGATGTGTCCGGCGTATTCCGGCCCGATCTGCTCACTGTGCTGCACGCTGGAGGCGCGCTGTCACGATCTGTGCAAGACCAACAGCCGTTTCACGGAGCAACTGCATGGCTTTGTCACGAGCGTCCTGCCTGCACGCATCGCACTGGCGCTGAACACCCGCGGCGGACATTTCTTCGGGCTGCTGCTGGTTTTCAATCTCACCATCGGTCTGTTGTTGTCGCTCATCTATCATCAGTACGGCGGTACGACGGCGGCGGACCGAGAAGCGATCCGCGTGACGCTGTGGGTGGTGTTCATCAGCTTGTTCGTGCTGACCGGCGTTGCTGCGTGGCTGATCGTCCTGGCGCACGAAAGCCGGCGCAGTGCCGAAGCCGAGTCGGAGCGGCAGACCGCGATGCTCATGGACGAAATCGAAGCTCACAAACGCACCGACGCAGCCTTGCAAAAGGCCAAGGAAGTCGCCGAAGCCGCCAACGTCGCCAAGACCCGTTACATCGTCGGCATCAGCCACGAGATTCGCTCGCCGTTGAACGCAATCTTCGGTTACGCGCAGCTGCTCGAGCGCGGTGTGGCAGGGCCTTCCGACAACGCCGCAAGGGTGATCCGCCGCAGCGCCGAGCACCTGACGAATCTGATCGACGGCCTGCTCGACATCTCGCGTATCGAAAACGGCATGCTGCGGCTGAATCGGGACAAAGTGCAGCTGGTGGAGTTCCTGGACCAGATCGTCGATATGTTCCGGCTGCAGGCGGCGAATCGCGGCATCGAGTTTCGCTACCAATGTCCGCAGCATCTGCCGGCGCACGTGCATACCGATCAGAAGCGGCTGCGGCAGATCCTCATCAACCTGCTGTCCAATGCGATCAAATATACCGAGCGCGGCCACGCCAGCCTGGTGGTGAGATATCGCAACCAGGTTGCGGAGTTCGAGATCTCCGACACCGGCGTCGGCATCGCCGAGGCCGATCTGGAGCGCGTGTTTCAACCTTTCGAACGCGGCGAGACGCCGACGGTGCGCGCCATTCCCGGCATCGGCTTGGGGCTCACGATCACCAAGCTGCTGACGCAGATCATGGGCGGCGAACTGCTCGCTCGCAGCACGCTGGGGCAGGGCACGACGTTCACAGTGCGCTTGCTGCTCTCGGAGGCAATGCATGCGATCCACCAATCGTCGGCGCCGGGGCGCATCACTGGATACGAAGGGCCGCGCCTGAAGCTGCTGCTCATCGATGACGATCCTTCGCATCTCGATCTGGTTCAGCGCCTGCTGCAGCCATTGCAGTTCGATGTCGTTACGGCGCCAAATGGAACAACCGGCCTGGCGCTCGCCGCCGAGCATCGTCCGGCTTTAGTGATGATCGATATTTCCATGCCCGACCTGTCGGGCTGGGAAGTCGCGAAACAATTACGCGAGCAAGCGGCACTGCGTGCGACGAAAATCGTCATGGTGTCCGCCAATGCGCATGAATACAGCCCCGGCGGCGCCGACTATCCGCACGATGGCTTTGTGATGAAACCAGTCGACCTGCACCTGCTGCTCGACTGCATCGGCGGGCTGCTGGGTGCGGATTGGATTTACGAGTCCAGCAGCGATCCGCTCGAAGCGATCGGCGCCATCGGCGAGCTGCCGGATCGCTCGCGGCATCACGTCAACGATCTGTATCAGCTCGGCCGGATCGGTCACGTGCGCGGCATTCAGGCCAAGCTGCGGCAGATCGAGGCGGACGACCCGGCGAGCAAACCTTTCACCACCCACCTGCAC
Organism: uncultured Steroidobacter sp.; assembly: GCA_946478975.1. The sequence goes on along the minus strand of CAMLEO010000082.1, from coordinate 12,868 downwards.
GCGCTGGTCGCCAACTTCGACTTGAAGCGCTTCATGCACGTGCTGGAAACCATGCGCAATGATGACCTCTAACGCAAGCACGCGGCGCGCGACGGTGCTGGTCGTGGACGACACGCCGGAAACATTGAGCTTTCTCACCGATACGCTCGACCAGGCGGGCTTCACGGTGCTGATCGCCACCGATGGCGACAGCGCGCTGCAGCTGGTCGATCAGATCACACCCGACCTGGTGCTGATGGACGCGATGATGCCGGGGATCGATGGCTTCGAAGCGTGCCGGCGTTTGAAGCGAGAAAAGCTGCTCTCGCACCTGCCGGTGATATTCATGACGGGACTCGCCGACACGGAGCATGTCGTTGAAGGGCTCGCCGCGGGCGGGGTCGATTACGTCACCAAACCCATCGTCATCGATGAGTTGCTCGCGCGTATCCGTGTACATCTCGCGAATGCGAGGATGGCGCATGGAACGCACGCGGCGTTGGATGCAACCGGACGTTTCCTGTTGGCCACGGACCTGAGCGGCCGCTTGCTATGGTTCACGCCCAAAGCCCGAGAGCTGCTGGCCGAGTTGTTTCCTGCGGCCAACGAACAGGCCGCGAGCCTGCCGGTGGAGCTGGTCGAACAGCTCATGCAGCTGCGGCAGGATGGGCCCAGGGCTGCAGGCACCGCGACCATGGAGATCGGCTCCCGACGCCTGGAGATTTCCGTGTTGAGCCGCATCGGCCCGGATGAGCTGTTGTTTCGGCTGGCCGAAGCCGGAACGCGAGGCGATGAGCAGTTGCTGCAGCGGGCGCTGTCGCTCACTACGCGTGAAGCAGAAGTGCTGTTATGGATCAGTCGCGGCAAGTCCAATCGTGAGATCGGCGAAATCCTGAGCATCAGCCCACGCACAGTGAACAAACATCTGGAGCAGGTGTTTGTGAAACTCGGCGTGGAGAATCGTGCGGCTGCCGCCGCGCGTGCTGTTCGCACGCTGGCCCGTTGAATCAGGCGGCACTCGGTTGCAACATGCCTTGGCGTTCGATGAACGCGATCACTTTGTCCAGCCCTTCGCCGGTCTTGAGATTGGTGAATACGAACGGCCGCTCGCCGCGCATCTTGCGTGCGTCCCGATCCATGACTTCGAGCGACGCGCCCACGTGAGGCGCCAGGTCGATTTTGTTGATGATCAGCAAGTCCGAACGCATGATGCCGGGACCGCCTTTGCGCGGAATCTTGTCGCCGGCCGCGACATCGATGACATATAAAGTGAGATCCGACAGCTCCGGGCTGAACGTTGCAGCCAGGTTGTCGCCGCCGCTTTCGACGATGATCATGTCCAGGCCGCTGAACTCGCGCATCAGCCCGTCGATGGCGGCGAGATTCATCGAAGCGTCTTCGCGGATCGCGGTGTGCGGGCAGCCGCCGGTTTCCACGCCGCGAATGCGCTCGGGCGGCAGCGCCTGGCTGCGGATCAGGAACTCGGCGTCTTCGCGTGTGTAGATGTCGTTGGTGACGACCGCGATGTTGAAGCGGTCGCGCATGCGCTTGCAGAGATTGTCGACGAGTGCGGTTTTACCCGACCCGACCGGGCCGCCGACGCCCAGTCGCAGTACTTCAGCTTTCGACATCGATGGTCCTCGCGCCTCGTTGGCCTCGTATGATACGGCTTGCATGACCGGGGTCGTCTACGTCATTTGACTCAAGGCGCTCGGGCGCAATCAAGGGCATGCTCACACCTATGTCGCGATCCATCTCGTCGTTTGGAATTCTGCTGTGTCTGTCGCTGCCGGTGACGGCGATGGCCCATCCCGGTGCCGAGGCGCACAACTTCATTGCTGGCGCCATGCATCCGCTGAGCGGACTGGATCATTTGCTCGCGATGGCGGCGGTCGGCCTGCTGGCGGGCTGCAGCGGCGGGAGCATGCGATGGTGGCTGCCGGCGAGCTTTGTGACTGCGATGGTTGTCGGCGCAGGGCTGGGTGCGATCGGCGTCGACCTGCCGTTCGTCGAGATTGGCATCGCATGCTCGCTGATCGCCTTCGGGGCGGCGCTGGCATTCAAGCAGTTCTTGCAGCCGCCGACGCTCATCGCATTGACAGCAGCTTTTGCTCTGTTTCACGGACACGCACATGGGACCGAAATGGCCGGCGATCTTTCGGCGATCTCATACGGCCTGGGCTTCATGTTAACGACGGCGCTGTTGCACGCCGTCGGCGTGCTGCTCACGATCAAGCTGCAGGCACCACTCCTCAAGTGGAGTGGTGCCGGTATCGCTGTTGTCGGCGTGGTGTCGCTGGGCGTGTGACGGCACGCGCTAGAACGTGCCGGACACAGTGAAACTCTGGCCTCCAGTGGTGTACGTCACAGAGTAGGTGTCGCCGCTGGTCGGGTGCACCGTCCCCGTGCCGCTCATCTGCGCAGCAAACGTTCTGCCGGTCCCAGCCCCCAACGTTTGTCCGGCTGCTAACGTATATTGATACGTGATCGACGTCGCCGTGCTGTTGCTGGTCTGGGTGATGGTCGAGCCGACGCTGTTGTATTGCCCGGAGTAGCTGATGCCGGTGGTGCGTTGAGCGACGATCGTCACCGACAGGGCAGTCAGCGTGCCCGTGTTCGCGATGCGCAGCTGCTCTTCGACGAAATATCCACCGCTGCTCGAAACCACCGGCGTCACCGTCACGGTGCCATCGCTACCGCCCGTGGTCACAGTGAGCGACACGGTCGCGGTGTGAGTGATCGTGCCGGATGTTCCAGTGATGGTGATCGTGGCTGCGCCTGCGGCCGCTGTGCTCGATGCCGACAATGTGAGCGTCGAGCTCGTGCCGGTTGCGGACGCCGGATTGAAGCTGGCAGTGACGCCGCTCGGCAATCCGCTGGCGGTCAATGCAACCGTACCGGTGAAGCCGCCGGAGCGCGTGATACCAATCGACACCGTGCCACTCGCGCCGCGCGCGACAGAGAGAGTGCCGGGAGACGCAGCGAGCGTGAAGTCCTGTGTCACCGCCGTGGTGGTCGCACTCACTGCGGTGCTGGCGGCGGATTGTTTGCCCGACGCATCTTGAGCAACGACGGTATACGAGTACGTTGTGCTCGGGGTTCGCCCAGTGTCAGTAAACGTTGTTGATGTCGCGCTCCCCGCCAGTGTTGAGCCGCGGTACACCTGATAGGCGGTGACGCCGACGTCGTCCGTCGATGCATCCCACGCGAGAGAAACAGTCGAACTGGTCGTTCCAGTCACGCGCAGGTTCGCGGGCGTGGTGGGCGGATCCACGTCGACGACGCCGCCGCCCGGTTCGTTTCCAAACACGCGCGCGCCGTTGTCATAAACCGGAATGTGCGATACGAGTACGGGCGTTGAGCCGGGCGTCGTGGAGACGCCCGAGTAGGACCAGTCGTTACTCGGATCCCACGCGCCGGCGCTCGCGATCCGGAACTGCACTTCCTTGCGATAGTTCTGCTGTCCGCCGGGAAAGATCTTGGTGCCGTTGCAGCTCACCGTGACGTAATAAATATTGCCCGAGTGCTGCGTCGGCCCGGTCGGCGGCAGGCATTGGTTGTAATTCGCAGTGAGCGTGATCTGGCTCGGCGTCACGCCGGGTTCGAGCGTGAAGTAATAACGAAACGAAAGCTTGTCCGTCACGCGAGCCGGCCAGCCGGACTCGTTGTTGAGATACAGCTTGATCTCGGTGAAGTTGCTGCCCGATGCGTTGATGGAAGCCTCGGGAAAAATTTCGTTGCCGACCACGGCCTCGGGCGTCGGGAAATTTGCGAGGGGCGTGCCGCCATACTCGCCGACGAGGCGGGCGAGGGCGCTGGTGAACCCGGCGTTGTAGTCGGTGGCCACCTCGTTCATGGTGTAGTTGGAGCGATCGTCGGTGTATTGATCGTTCGCCGACGTGGGGCCGCCAACCAATGCGCCGTAAAGAATGTGGCGGCTGATCGTCGGGTTGGTGATTTGATCGGTCCAGGAGCCGTGCGCCGTGCGATGGTGCGGATTGCGCGGCGGATTGGTGCCGAAGCCGACGACAAAACTGCGGTTCAGCGGATTCTGGCCGAGCGCGTAATTGATTTGCCGCACAGCGAAGTCGTGATAACGCGCTTTGAGCGTAGTGTCGCTGATGGCGTCGGAATAAACGAGCGCAACGAACGCTGTATTCGCCGCGTAACGCAGCGATCCCCACTGGTCGAGCACGGCCTGGCCGCCGGGGCTGTAATTTACTTTGGTGCCGTCTGCGCCAAGAGCAGTGCCGCCGACCGTCCACCAATTGAGCCAGCGCTGCGAGTCTTCGTGATATCGCGTGGTTCCGGTGAGCCTGGCGAGCAGCACATAACTGCCATAGGACTTGTCATCCCAAGCGTGGGTCCACTTGTACGATTTGACGGTTGTTTGCTGTTGGTTGGACAGGTTGGCGTAATAGTTCTCGGCTTTGGTGAGGAAGGCCGCCTCGTTGGTGGCGCGATACAACCAGATGGCGCCCCACACGAGCTCATCGTTGTAGCCGCTCCAGGAGTTGTAGAACGAGGCCGCATCGGTGATGCAGTCGGAATATTTGCCTCGATAGGTATCCGCGAACGAATACAGCTGGCGCGCGTGCGTGAGCAGCGTATTTGCATACGTTGGATCTGTCGGTCGGAACGCGATGGACGCTGCCGCAAGCGCCGCCGCTGTTTCGCCTGCCAGATCCGAGCCGGGGCAGGACGTGGTGATGCGATAGGCCGGACGCGCCATTTGCATCACTTCCGCGGGGCCCCACCACGCGTGATCTGTTCCGCCAGCGCCGACCTGGCCGTACAGCTCGTTCGGTGCGGTGTGCGCTTTGATGAAATAGTCCGTCGCCCAACGCAGCTGGTCGAGCGCTTCATCCAGCTGGCCGATCTGCACGTAGCTGGCACGATAGTCGACGATGCCCCAGGCAAGCATCGTGGCGCTTGCAGCCATCGGCAGGCCGAATTTCACGTGATCGCCGGCGTCGTACCAGCCGCCGGTGAGATCGTGCCCGACGTCGGAGCCGTCCTGCAGCCCCGAGTCGCCACGCCAGTTCACGCGATTGGCAGAAGGCAGGTCGCCGGAGCGCTGCGCCTCGTAGAAGAACAGAGATTTTTGTAACGCTTCGGCGTAATTGAATGTTTGCGCTGAGAGCGGCGGTGCGAAGAAAACGCAACACGCAACCAGGAAACTTGCGGCGCAGGCAATGCGCCGCAAAGGCACTCGTACATCCATGTGCTGACTCCGATCCCCCTGACGCGCTCCACCATACTCAAACAGACAGCGCTGTCAACCCTGGATTTTACGGCTCAAGTACAAATATTGCCCGGCGGGTCCACGGGCTTCGGGTTATTGCTCGATGGCCGTGGTGCTCACACCTTCACGGCTGAACTCGAAGCGCAGCAGCCAGACTCGTGCGTCCTGCTGATCCGCGGCGGCAAACTTCCAGTCTCTGGCGGCGTTGTCGGCGAGGCGGGCCAGCGATTTGTTTCTTCCGGGATTTTCCATCAGCGCAGCCATGACATCGCCGGATGGATCGACCAGCACGCGCAAGGTCACGTCGACCGGATCTTTGATCTTGTCGCTCAATGTCGGCGGCACGTTCGGCTTCACTTCATGGAGCACGACATTCTCCGCCGAGACCTCGGGCATCACCGCCTCTTCAACCGGCGTGGGTTCCGGGGCCCGCGCGATCACCATCGGAGCAGGGGCGGGCGCCGGAGCGGCAGCCATGACCGGCGGTTCCGGTTGAGCTGGCGTCGTATGTGAGTAACGCATCCAGCCGGCGAGGCTGAGCACCACTGTGGCTGCGACCGAGATCAACGAAAGATTTCGTTTCCGATGAGTTCGCGGCGGCGGCGGTGCTGCAATCTTTTTCACGACCGTCGGCGCCGGCGCGTGAGTATCGGCGTTTGCTGCCGCGTAGTTCGCGCGCAGCGCTGATTTGAACGGTGCTTCGAGCTCGACGACGGTCGGGCGATTGGCCGGCGTACGGCTCAGGCAGCGTCGCACCAGGCCGATGAACGGCGTCGGCAGATTCGCCGGCAGGCTCGCGGTTTCGGAACGTTGCTCCGGCCACACCGGCGTGTTGAGCGTGAGCGACTGAACCAGCGTCATGCCGAAACCCCACACATCGCCGGCGGGCGACGCGCCGGTCTCGTTCAGCTCCGGCGGGTTGTACCAGGAGATGCGCAGAATGCCGTCGGTGGAGCGGCCGGGCGGACGGATGTTGTCGCTCGCGAGCTTCAGCTGATCGTTGACGGCCAGAAAATTCGACGGCCGCAGCTGACCGTGCACGAGCTCGCTTCGATGCAGGTACGCGAGAGCATCGATCGTCTGCGGCAGCATCTCGCGAACATCGACGGGCGTCAGCGAGCACAGGCTCAGGATTTGATCGAGCGTCTGTTCAGCATATTCCATCACCACGAACACAAACTCACGTCGGCCCGGGCGCCAGCGGCCGGTGTCGAACAGACGCACCAGGTGCGGATGGGACAGGGCCGCTGCGGCCTGCCATTGCTTGAGCTGCGCCTTCGCACCCAAGCCATCGGTTCGCACCAGCTTGATTGCGGCGTCGGGCATGCCCTTCGCTTTGTGTTCAGTCAGGAACACCGCCGCCCGGTCCGAACAGCCGAGCAAACGGCGTAGCGGGAACACACCGTTCACAACCTGGTGTTCCCATCGGGTCCAGAACTCGGCGCTGGCAATTTGTCTCGGTTCCGCGGCCATGGAATTGCGCTCGTGGTTTACTCGCTGTATTCGACGCGCGCAGCGATTGGATTCCAGAACCGAGAAGCACATCGCGCTTGGTGCAAATGACTTGTGCTAATTCGCCGGCGCGGGTCTACTACAGATGAGCCATAAAGCTGCGGGAAAACAGCGGCTGCGCCAATTCTGAAGGGAAACAAAATGAATACGAGGGTGCGGACGCGCGCGTGGCTGCTGCTGGTCATGGCCTGCTCGATTGCTGGCTGCGGAGGCGGTGGCGGTTCAGGGAGCCCATCGGGCGGCGTTGGCAACACGCCGCCCACGCAGCCGAATCCAGGTCCAGCGCCCACGCCGGATCCGACGCCAATTCCAAATCCAAATCCAAATCCAAATCCAAATCCAAATCCGAATCCAACGCCTGATCCGACACCGACACCGACGCCCGATCCAACACCGACGCCGGATCCACCACCGGACCCCGATCCAGGCCCGCAGCCGGCGCCGACGAATCCGGATGCGGCGGTGATGAGCGAAGCGAACGTTCAGACTTTCGTCTCGCACTCGCTGCTCTCGACGCTGCTCAGCGCCGCTGCTGAAGCGGTAACAGACACCACGCTCGGGGCCGCGACTCCTGGAACGTATGCGCTGAGACAACAAGGTTGTGTTTCGGGGGCGGCAGCGTTCGCAGTGACGATCGCGAACCCGGATCAGCCCCTGCCAGGGGCGTTCTCCGCGTATGACAATTGCGCGGGCTTCGTCGTCGACGGCGCGTTCAGCGGGGCGGGCGCTTACTATCCGTACCGCGCCGACGAGCGCCTCAACGCACTGCGCCTCGACCTCACATCCGATTCCCTGCGCTTCATGCGCCAGAGCGACGGCGTCGCATTCAAACTGCGCGGCCGGGTTCGTTTCGACAAAGTGCCGGTCATCTCATCGGCCCTGTCCGGCCTGCCCGGTTATGAAGTGACGTTCAACGCCACGATCCTCGACGCGAACGATGCCGAATTGTTCCAGCTGGAGCAGTTTCGAGTCGGCGCCGATGTCCTGTCGGCGACGAGCCAGAACGTGCGGTTCGAAGGGCGCATCGTCCAGCGAACGCTGGGCCACGTGGATCTCGCGAGCGTGAGCCCGCTGCGTTATCAATATCCCGCCACCGTTCCGACCAGCGGCAAGTTTGAAATGCAAGGCGCGGCCGCGCTGGCGAAGGTGGATCTCACTTCCGGCGCGACCTCGACGTCGCTGGAAGCCATTCCCAATTTTGGCAGCGCTCTGGATTCGACATTCGGTACCGCCGGCATCGTGCGCGGGCCGTCGTTCTCCAGCGGCGGCGCATTGGCCGCATTGGCCAGCGACAGCGACGGCAGGCTGGTGGCAGTGGGATCGGCGGACAGCCAGGGTTACGTCAGACGGTGGAATCTCGACGGTTCGCTGGATGGAACATTCGATGCTTCCTGGCTGCAGGCCCAGTTCGCCGCCGGCGGAATGCGCGCCGTGGCTGTGACGCCGGATCAAAAGATCCTGGTCGCAACCACCACCGACGATGGCTTCAAGATGGCGCGGGCCAACGCCGATGGCAGCGCCGACACATCCTTCGGCGTCGGCGGCGTGGTCACGACGTCATTCGCTGCAGTCTGGCGGAATAACTTTGCGTTGAACCTGCTGCCAGGCGGGCAGGTGCTGCTGACCGCCACGCTCGATGACTCCACGTCGCACGGCGAATATTTGCTCGCCCGTTATGACTCGAACGGTGCGCTGGATACGAGTTTCGGCAGCAACGGCATCTGCCGATTCGACGGCGAGTCGGATACGACGCTGCGCGCGCTGGTGCAGGCCGATGGCAAGATCCTGCTGGCGACGGGAATGTTTCCTGCTGCGGGCGGCCAGATGGTCGTGCAACTGATGCGCCTGGACAGCCACGGCGCGGTGGATCCCACGTTCGGCACCGGCGGCCGGGTGCAAACAAAGATCGACGCTGCCCACACCATTTTCCGAGATGCGACCTCGTTGCCCGATGGCCGGATCGTCGTGCTGGCGGATGTAAATTCCAGTTATCTGAAAGTCGTGCCGACGCTGGTGCGCTATCTCACCGATGGCACGGTCGATACGACGTTTGCCGATGCCGGCTATTCCAGGCACCCGCTCGATATGTACACCCGCGGCGTGGCCGTGCAGCCTGACGGCAAATTGTTGATCGGCGGTCGCACGGAATATGGGCTCTACGGCGCGCTGGCGGCACTGCGCCTGACGAGCAATGGCGCGCTCGATCCATCGTTCGGCGTGAACGGCCTGGTGCGAACCGCCGTCCCGCATCTATCCGAGCTCATCAGCTCGGTGCTGATGCTGCCGACGGGCAAGCTCGTGCTCGGCGCGACTACGCAATCGGAGCTGGTGCTGGTTCAACACCAGCCCTGAAAATGCGCTACCAGAGCCGCGGGTGACCGTCGATATAACGAATCAGCAGCTCCGCGACGGTTTGGTCGTCCGCAGTTGATGGATGAAAGTGACAGCCGGTCATCGGCAGCGCATTCATGGGGATGAAATCGATGCGCTGCTCGCCGGCAGCCCGCAGCCGGCCCAGGACCTTCTGCACCTCGGCCTGGATCTCGCCATCCGCGCCGTCGGAAGCCATCAGAATGAAAAACGCCTTCGGGTTGGCGGCGCGCAGCTGTTTGACGAACCGGACGTAGGTCGCTTCGAAGTCCGCATGCAGCTCGTCTCGGGATTTCCAGCGCTCCTGCGGATGCAGCTGGGTCGAGAAATCGTTGGTGCCGAGCTCGACGACCATGATCTGCGGTCGCCACGTCGCATCTTTATAAGCCGTCTTCTTGTCGAACAGCACATAGGGATAAGCGATGGGCAGCGGATCGCCCGGCGTGCCATCCCAGTTGCGCACGATGCCGCGGCCGGAGATCGCGTTGATCTGATAGTCGGCGTCGTAGTGGCGGGCGACCAGCGGGCCGAACCCCTGCGACGCATCGGTCGTGGCCCAAACTTCATCCACGGTGCATTCGCGCTTGGGCGAAATGTTTCCATAGCCAACGGTGTAGGAGTCGCCGATGAACTCGATCTGGCGCGCACGTTTGCGGGCGGCAAGCGCTTTACCATTTGCCGGCACGGCAAAGCCGCCGAACGTGGCCGGCGCGGCCTGGCTTTCGTTGGCGATTTCAACGCGAATGGTATGAGTCCCATTGGCCAGCCCGTCGACGCGATACGCGCCGCCAGCGGGCTTGGTGAATGACGCGACCGGTTGACCGTCCAACGATACGTGCAGGATCTTGTCGCCCGGCCCGGGGGTGAAGTACACCGCGGCGCCGGCGAAGCTTGCTTCGAAATAAGCGCCGGGCCATTGGTAGGTGAAATTCTGCATGCGCCCGCCGGTGGCCGCGGGCAGCGTTTGAACGCCGGCAGGCAGCGCTTGCAGCGGCGTGACGTGCAAGGGTTCGGCGCTCGCGCCTTCGCACCCCAGCACAGCGACCAGCATCATCGAAAAAGCGGATTTCAGCGACATATTTCCGGCTCAAATGTTACCGCTCGCTGCTGACGAGCGCGGGGGACTCATGAGAAAGTGACGAACATGATTCGACTCAGCAACCTGCACAAATATTACGGCACCGGCGAGCAATCGTTGCACGTGCTCAAAGGCGTCGAATTGCACATTCGCGCAGGCGAGCTGGTGTCCATCATGGGGTCGTCCGGCTCGGGCAAGTCGACCCTGCTGAATATTCTGGGGGTGCTGGACTCTTATGACCAGGGCAGTTACGTGCTCGCCGGCCAGCCGGTGAAGCATTTGAAGGAGACGCAGGCGGCCCACCTGCGCAACAAACTGCTGGGTTTCGTGTTTCAGTCGTTCAATCTGCTGCCGTTCAAGAACGCGACCGAAAACGTCGCGCTGCCGCTGTATTACCAGGGCGTCGGGCGCCGGGAGCGCAACTATCGCGCCGAGCAGTATCTCGATATGGTCGGCCTCGGGGACCGCAAGACCTTCATGCCCAACCAACTCTCGGGCGGACAGAAACAACGCGTCGCCATTGCCCGCGCGCTGGTGTGCCAGCCCAAGGTGATCCTGGCCGACGAGCCCACCGGCGCGCTCGACAGCCACACCACGCAGGAGATCATGTCGCTGTTCAAGGAGATTCACCGGCGCGGCAACACCATCGTGGTCGTGACTCACGAGGCGGATGTGGCCGCTCAGACCGAGCGCACGATCCACTTGAAGGATGGGCGCGTGACTTCCGAGGATGAGGTCCATCTGCAGCAGGCTGCGATGAACTAGTTATAACGGACTGGACATGCTCGACGGCCTGCAAGAAATCCTCTACACGCTCCGGCAGAACAAGCTGCGTACGCTGCTGACGGCGTTCGGCGTGTTCTGGGGCATTTTCATGCTGATCCTGCTGCTGGGCTTCGGCCGCGGGATGCAGAACGGCATCATGGACGATTTCGGCTCGGACGTGCTGGACTCCATCATGGTGTGGTCCAACGACACCACGGTGTCCTATAAGGGCATGGGGCTGGGACGTCACATACAGCTCGACCAGGCGGACGTGCAGGCGGTGACTCAGCAGATCAGCGGCATCCGTGTGATTTCGCCATCCAGCACCACGTACGGCGGCACCGTGACGTATCGAGGCAAGAACAGCACGGCGTCCATCAACGGCATTCCCGACGCTTATTTCAGAATCAAAGAAGACGTGCCGTTTCTGTTCGGCCGCAAGACCAATCCTTTCGACGTCGAGGAGACGCGCAAGGTGGTCGTCATCGGCACCGCGGTGGCGGAGCGATTGTTCGCCAAAGATGTCGATCCGGTCGGGCAGGACGTGCGCGTCAAAGATGTCGTAATGAAAGTGACCGGCGTGTTTCACGACACGAGCAATCGCGGGCGCAACTCGGAAAGCGTGTTCATGCCGCTGACCACCTATCGCAAGCTCTATGGCAGCGGCGAGCGCGTCGACATGATCTGGCTGCGGCCGGCGCCAGGCGTCGATGGCTTCGAGCTGGAGAACCGAGTGGTGGAGCTGATCAAGCGGCGACACGACGTTTCGCCGCAAGACAAGCGCGGCGTGCAGTCATTCAACATGGCCATGCCGGCGCAACGAGTCGGCGGGCTGTTCGCGGGCATCAATGCTTTCATCTGGTTCGTCGGCCTGGGGACGCTCACTGCCGGCATCGTCGGCATCAGCAACATCATGATCATCACGGTCAAGGAGCGCACGCGTGAGATCGGCATTCGCAAGGCGCTCGGTGCCACGCCGTTCGCAATTGTGAGCACGCTGCTGCTGGAGTCGGCGCTCGTGACCAGCGTCGCGGGCTACGTGGGCCTGGTGTTTGGAGTGGCCTTGTTAGAACTGGTGTCGTTCGCACTTCGCAGCGCCGGCGCGAAACTGCCGTACTTCATGAACCCCGAAGTGAACTTCCAGGTCGCGATGACCGCGATCGTCCTGCTGATCGGCGTCGGCATCCTGGCGGGACTGATGCCAGCGCTGCATGCCGCGAAGATCACTCCCATCGAAGCCATGCGCGCCGAATAACGCCATGTTCTTCGACATCGAAAAGTGGCAGGAGATTTTCAAGACGCTGAGCCAGCACAAGCTGCGCACTTCGTTGACCGCGTTCGGCGTGTTCTGGGGCATTTTCATGCTGACGGTGCTGCTGGGCGCCGGCAAAGGACTGGAGAACGGCGCGAGGGAAAGCTTTCCTCGCATCGCCAATTCCATCTTCATCTGGTCGCAGGGCCCGACGCAGGTGCCGTACCAGGGCATGCCGGTGGGGCGTCACGTGGCGCTCGAAGCCGGCGATGTGGAGGCGATCGCCAGGAATGTGAGCAGCGTGCTCATGATCAAGGGTCAGAACTCGGTCGGTGTGTGGGGCGGCAGTCCGCCGTACACGGTGCATGGCTCGCGCAACGGTGCTTTCAGCGTGCAAGGCGGTTTCGAGCGGATCGAAGACATCGCCGCCTTGCGCATCGTCGAGGGGCGTTCCATCAACGGCTTCGACGAGCAGCAGCGCCGCAAGGTGGCGTTGATCGGCCGCCGCGTGCGCGATCAATTGTTCAACAAGGACGAGCGCGTCCTGGGCAGCAACATCACCATCAACGGCATCAGCTTCACCGTCAGCGGGGGGGGGGTGGAACCCCCGCCGGGGGCCCCGCCCCGCGGGGGGGGTGAAACCCCCCCGCCGGGGGGGGGGTTGTAT
>CAMLEO010000081.1 GCA_946478975.1 uncultured Steroidobacter sp. | reverse complement strand
TCCCTCGCACTGAGGGCAGTCGATCGTTGCCGCCTGCACGCTCGACGCCAATGCCAACACCCCGACCGCCCCGACCATCCAAGTACGAATCATGACAATACCTCCAGGTCCGGGAAGCATAGCCAAGCTGCGGGGCACGATTGTGATCAATTATGGCGCCCGGATCCTGTGTGCAATTTTGCCTGCGCGGCGTGCATCGATGAGGAGTTGTCCGGCACTCGGATGGGAAGCACATTCCTGGCATGAGACACGCTCCTGCCATTATTGCTTCCCTCCTGCTGATGAGTGCCACGCCCCTTCCCGCCGCCGACCGCGCCGCGCAGATCGCGCAGAATGAGCAACTGGCGCGCCGATATTTTGAAGAAGCATGGAATCGCGGCGACCTTGCGGTGCTGGACCAGTTACTCGCGCCGAACTATGTGAATCACACGCCGAGCACGCCCAATCCTCCGCCAGGACCGGACGGTTTGAAGCCCATCGTACTCGCCATGCGCCGAGCGTTTCCCGATCTGCATTATGAGATCCAGGATGTGATCGCGACCGAGGACTCCGTCGTCGTTCGAGTCGTGATGACGGGCACTCACCGCGGCGATCTTTTCGGCCTGCCGCCGACCGGCCGCCGCGTGCGGGTCGATCAGATCAATATCGAGCACATCCGCAACGGCCGCATCGTCGAGCACTGGCGCGTAACAGATGAACTAAAACTCATGTGCCAGCTCGGTTCGGCTCCGTGCGCTGAAAGTCCATGACCCAGTTCGGCTCCCAGGTTTTGCCGCCGTCGTTCGAGTTCGCTTGCTCCCAGTGCGCAGAGGTTGGGGTGATTTGTGACCAGAGGGCGCGCGTGCGCACCTGCTTGCCGTTGAATACGCCGTCCCAATAGAACGTGCCGACGCCGTTCTCGAAACCGCCGACGCTGGGAGGATCGAGCGTGCCGTGCGGATTGCGGCCGTCGACCCACCAGATGGCCCACTTGCCGGTCTTCGCGTCGTAGGCGCGCAAGGCGACGCCGTAAGTCACACCGTCGGCCTTGTTGAATTTGTGTTCTTCGACGTTGCCGGCACCGTTCATCAGGCCCTGAGTCGTGCAGGTTCCGTCGAATTCCATCCATTCGCCGTTGGCGCGTTTCACCCGATGATGAACGCGCCAGCTGCCGAACTCGAAATCGAAGCCGTGCACGCCGGCGGGCTCTGCAGCGCGAGCGCCGCCGATCGATGCCATCGCCAGCAATGAGACAGCAAACAAAGTCACATAATGTTTATTCATTGCCCCTCCCCTGAAAGCACTTCCATGAGGCGTCAGTTTGGGCCCGGCACAGCGCGCAACACCATGGCTTTCAGTCCGGCGCTACAGATTGGCAACTGATGCTCCCGGTCACCTGCGGGTCGGGGCAGTGCGCTTCTTGCGAGGCCGGAGGCCTTTGGCGGTGGCTGCTTTCAGAATGCGACGAAACGTCGGGCATTCCATGTGGCTCGGCGCGGGACACACGGCTGCGTGTCGCAAACCATCGCGGATCGCGCTGAGCTCACGAATGGTCTGGTCCAGCTCCTCCGCCTTCGAAGACAACAAGCGACGGTCGATCCGAGGCTTGCCGTCCGGCGCGAACATCAGTGCGATCTCATCCAGAGAAAAGCCGGCGGAACGGCCCAGCGCGATCAGCGCCAGCCGCTCCAGTACGCGCGCATCGAACTGACGCCGCAGCCCTCGCCGGCCGATGGAAGCAATCAGCCCCTTGTCCTCGTAGAATCGCAATGTCGAGACGGGCACGCCCGAGCGCTGCGCCACCTCGCCGATGTCCAGATCATGCACGCTCTTGACCTCAAGCCGACTTGAGCTGGCACCATGAGGCTTACGATCCTTTCAGGCAAGCAGAGAACACCATGAGTGCCCAAAATCAAACCACTCCCGACCAGGCGACGATCTGGAACAGCACCTCCGGGTGCGCCTGGGTCGAAGCGCAGCAGCTGCTCGACAATTTGCTGCAGCCGTTCGAAGACGCGCTGATGAATGCGATTCGCGCCGGTTCGAGCACTCGCCTGCTCGATGTCGGCTGCGGCACAGGCGGCACGACGGTCACGGCCGCGAAATTGCTGGGTGAGAAGGCCCAGTGCACCGGCGTCGACATTTCGGAACCCATGCTCGCCGTCGCCCGCACGCGCGCCGAACGGGAACATACAACAGTGAATTTCATTTCCGCCGACGCGCAGACTTACGCCTTCGAGCCGGCCAGCTTCGACACCATCATCTCCCGCTTCGGCGTGATGTTCTTCTCCGACTCGACAGCAGCGTTTGCCAACCTGCATCGCGCGGCGACGAAAGGCGCGAGACTATGTTTCATCTCCTGGCGAGGCGCGGCTGACAATCCTTTCATGACCACGGCCGAGCGAGCCGCCGCACCACTGCTGCCGAACGTTCCACCCCGCAATCCCGATGGGCCGGGCCAGTTCGCGTTCGCGGATTCGCAGCGTGTCCAGCGCATTCTGGAACACGGCGGCTGGAGCGAAATCAAACATCAGCCATTGAATGTCACCTGCCGGTTGCCGGAAGCCGAGCTGATCGGTTATTTCAGCAAGTTCGGCCCGCTCGGGCAGGTGCTTCAGCAAGCCGACGAGGCCACTCGCAAGCGCGTGATAACAACAGTGCGTGCGGCGTTCGATCCTTTCGTGCACGGGGCCGAAGTCCGGTTCGATGCCGGCGCGTGGGTAGTCACTGCCCGGGCCTGACACCGGAACGAACTTCGCGGCATGGCGTTTCTTTCCCGCGCGGGACGCGGAGGTCGCCATGTCACCTAAGGCAAGCAGTGCAGCACTGGTCACGGCTCTATTTAAAGACGGTTCTGGCGTCGAGCGTGCGTATCAGGCGGCGCTGGCGCGAGGCTACTCGCAGAATGAAATAAACCTCGTGCTATCCGAAGAAACCCGGCGGCGTTATTTCAATATCGACCAGGTGCCGAGTGCGCTGGCGGAGAAAGCTGCCGAGGCGACGGACCAGAAACGAACTGCCAGGCGCGAGTTGGGCGGCCCGACAGGCGGTACAGCCGCGACGATTGCACCGGCGCTGGCGGCAGCAGGCACAGCGGCGTTGCTGCCGGGCTTGATCATTGCCGGGCCGGTGGCCATTGCAATCACTGCAGCGGCAGCGGTCGGCATCACGGGCGGATTGGTGGGCGCACTCACGAACTGGGGCATTCCCAAATCGCGCGTCGAACAGTGTGAGCAAGCGATCCGCGATGGAAACATTCTGATCGGCGTCGAAGCCCGCTCGCCCGAGGACGCGCGCCAGTTGCAGCAGGAGTGGAGCGCCATCGGCGGACAAGCGGTACAAACGTGAGAAGGGCCGGAGTATTCCGGCCCTTCCGTGGTCACTCGAACAAACCGGTGCAGTTACAGCGGCGGATAAGCGTTTTGTAACAGCTGCTGGAACTGCGCCGGGAACCAATGTCCCGACAGCGGCGCGTTCGGTAATGCACCGGTCATATTGTTGTTATTGCGCGGATTGCCCGTGTACGTCGGATCGCACATCCGATCGAAGCCTTTGCCTTCATCGTTCGGAATGAGCGAGCTCGAACCGTCGGACTCGCCGGGCGGCTTGATCCAGACATAGGCGTCGATGCCCGGAGCGGGCGCAGCCCTCGGACGTTCACCCAGCCCCGCGCCGGAAGGATTGCACCAGTTGCCTTTGTGGATGCGCCGGTCGACGCGCGAAGCATCGATACGAGCGTTGAGGTCGGCCAGCGTGCTCGGCCCCGTCGGCCGATTCGGCCCACCCCAACCATTGCGCGATGTATCGATCAGCATGCCGATGTTCGGCGAGAAGCCCGCTTGTACCGCGCGATCGCGGAACGCCTGCGCGTAAGTGAGCTCGTCGTTGAACTGGTTCCAGTCGATCCAGCGCGACGGCCGCGTTTCGTTGTTTACGACGATGTACGGCTCGACCAGCGCCGAGGTGTTGGCGGTGTTGGTGATGAAGCCATGCACATTGGCGAGCGTGCTCCCGGAAGCCATCGCCGCAGTCCGCATCATCTCCACCGACGGACCGAAGTTGGTGTCCCAACCCAGCCAGCCGTGATGTCCGGCGTCGACATAGTTATATACATTGGGAATCGCGCCGAATTTCGCGAGCGCGTAGCCGACGCCGTCGACATAGGCGTGATTCTGGAGCATCACGTCGCATTGAGCAACCGCCGTCGGCCGACCCGAGACGTTGGTGACCAGGTTCGGCAGCGAGTCGATCTCGACGATGGTCACGATGCGCAGGTTCGCGTATGCAGGGCGGCTGAAGATCTCAGCGATCACGTCGATGTACTCGCTCTTGTAGCGCGGCAGATCGTTCGGACCGAGCTCGCCATTGGACGCCAGCGCCGAGCAGTCGCGGCCCGGCAAGTCATAGATGACGATCTGAATCACGAACGGCGCCGAGCCGTTCGCCTGGTCCTGCGCTACCGCTTCATTCAGATGATCGACCAGGCCCATGCTGCCGGTCGTCGGGCTGCCGTTGCCGGTGATCGCGCTGATCCGATCCAGCCACACGCCGGTCGGTTGATTGGCAATGGCGCTGCCGCCGGTGGCGATAGCATTCGCGCGCCACAGCGGATTGTTATAAACGCCAGCGCCCGCATACGGATTGTCGACGCGACCGGTGACGACACCGCTGCGAGTCACGGAGATCGACGCACCTGTGTAGCCCGTCGCCGCAGCAGCGAAGGTCGCTGTCGACGTCGTGGTGCCAGTCGCCGCGGTGAATGTCACATTCACGCCCGTCTGCCAGTTGGTGCTGTTCAACGTCACCGTGGACGGACTCACAGAAATATCGGTGCTGCCGGAACGCGTGAGAGTCACATTGACGCTGCCGGAGGGCGCAGCGTTGAGCCGGATGCTGGATGTTCCAGTCGTTCCACCCGACAACGTGAGCGACGCTGGAGTCGCGGTGATCGTCGGCTGCACGGTGCCTTGAATCGTAAACGGCACCACCGGACTCGCTGTGCTCAGCGCCGGCGAGCCGTTATCGAACGCCGTGGCCTGCGCGGTGTGGCTGCCCGCAGCCAGATTGCTCACGCTGAAGCTGTAAGGTGAAGTCGTGTCCGAGTTGACCAGATTGCCGTCGACACGGAATTCAACACGGCTGACGAGCCCGCCGGGATCGCTCGCAGTCGCCGCGAGCAACACGCTCGATCCGGCTGGGAACGATTGACCGCTGGTCGGGCTGGTCAAGCTCACAATCGGCGGCGTGTTGGACGTGCCGCCGCTGTTGCAGGCAACGCCGTTCAACGTGAATGCCGTGGGCGAATCGTTCGCACCGGTGAAGGTGCCGTTGAAGCCCACGGTGATCGAGCCGCCGCTCGCGATGCTCTGGTTCCAACTCGCATTGCTTGCGACCGACACTTGAGCGCTGCCGGCGGCCTGCGTGAAAGACACAGGCCAGCCGTTCTGAATGCGCTGACCGCTGGGGAATGCAAACAACAACGTCCAGCCGTTGGTGATTGCAGGCCCGGTGTTGCGAATCTCGATGTTGGCGCCGAAGCCGTTACCGCCCGACCACGAGACCGTGTATGTCACCTGGCAGCCTGCGCTTTGCGCGTGCGCGCCAGGACCCATGAGCAAAGCGACGAATGCTGTAGCACATATCGATAACTTGGGCCACAGCGCCGAAGTCCACGAACGAAACATGATAGTTCTCCTGCGCATCCTCAGCAGTTGAGCCAACCTCCCCGGCGTGCGCCGGAGAGGTTGCGCATGTTTGCAATCAGAAAGTGCCGCTTTGGGTGCGCGCCACACCTCCCGTGGTGTAATTCACCGTCCATGTGTCCCCGCTGGTGGGATGAGCCGTGCCGGTGCCGCCCATCTGCGCAGCGAAGGTTCGACTCGTGCTCGCGCCCAGGCTCTGGCCTGCTGGCAGCGTGAACGTATATGTAATCGCGGATGACGTACTGCTATTGGCTTGAGTCAACCCAGCAGTGTTGTACATGCCGCTGTAGCTCACACCGGTCGTTCTCTGCACGACGATCGTGATCGTCATCGCGGTGATCGAGCCTGTATTGGCGATGCGCACTTGCTGCTCGTTGTACCAGCCGCTCGCGCTGGCGATGACCGGTGTGACGGTCACGCCGCCGTTATCGGTCGACGCAGGCACTCGCTGCAGGAACGCACTGGCGATGTTTGCTGATGTCTGCGCAAACACGTGGTTCGAAGTCGCGTTCTGTTGTGGGACGACTTGATTCGATGCATTCAACACGCCCACTCGAACCGCTCCGTTCGCGGCATTCACGGCTTGCCCCAACGCGAGCGGCCATGCAGTCGCGGCGCTGTTCGCCGACGTGATCACCAGCGGGCTCGACGGCCAATATGCATCCTGGCCCGTGCTCGACACCGTGCGCACCGAGACGCGATCGCCCACGTTCATGGTGATGGCGGTCGAGGTCAGCGGGCCGAGATCGAACCATTGCGAACCGGTGCCAGTGGGTCGATGGACGATGGTGCGAGTGGCACTGTCCGAGGCAGTTCCATTGCTTACCACCAGCGCAACGGTCACGTTGCTCGCAGCGGACGGATTGCCCAGCGTCAACGTCGCAACCGACTGGTTCGCGTTGGTGAGCGTGTACAAGCTGGGATTCTGCGAATCCACCGTCCATCGATAAGTGAGATTCGAGCCGGTCGAGCCGCGACCGTCGAGTGTGATCGAGCCGGCGCCTTCGAACTCGGCAACGTCCGGGCTGAGCGCGATCTGTGCATCGACCGGCTGCGTGCCGCCTTGGAACGTAACGTCGATGCAGCCGTGGAAACGTTCGTACGTCCATTGATTGCGGCCCCATTCGGCGTAGATCACGTGCCGGCCCGCACGCTGCGGTACGTTGCAACGAGTCTGGAAGGTCGCATTGGCGGTATTCGGAATCACGTCCGGGTTGCCGTTCGGATTGGCGTCGTTGTAGGTCAGCGAGCAGAACGGCGCATCTTCGAAATCGCTGAACGACAGCGGCTTGCCGACTTGGTACACAAAGTCCGGCTTGGTGATCCAGTAGCGGAAATCGTCGGTATCGGAGAAGTGCGGGCCCCAGGAAATATCCCAGGTGAATGTATGCAGGCCCGCCGTCATCGAGTTGGTCGGCCAGTTGATGGGCTGATCCCACGGCGTCGGGTTGCCGTTCCAGGTTTCGGAATTGAAGCTGCAAACATTGGAGCGCACGCCGACGCCGGCGCGGCCGGTGGTGTGCGTGAGCACGCTCATGAAACTGTAGCCGGCTTGCGGATCGAGGCCGGGCGCGTTGAATGCGTCACCGCAGACGGGATATTGAGCGGTGCCGTTCGCCACTTGATCGGGCTTGGTGATGGCGCCGCAGAACCAGTTGCGTGCGGGCGGATCTCTCACCAGTCCGTGTCCGAAACTGCTGCCGCTCGCGCCTAGCAGCACGGCCACCGCCAGCCATCGACATATTTCCTTCCACATAGACCCTCCGTTGGGGCCGGCCGTCATTGGCCGGCGATGAGCGAATCCCTGCAACGGCGTGCATCCTCACACGTCGCGAACGTTGCTCAACTTACGCCGAGGTCCAGCGCTGTCAATAGGAGCCCGTGGAAATTTTTTGTTTGCGATGTGTTCAGCTCGCACGCCCGCGCTCGTGTTGATATCGCAAACCTTTGTTCCGCTTCGTGCTCGCATGCATGTGTTCATCTAACAAAGCAGTCCAGCGCTTGCGCACTTCGGCAGCGGCTTGCAGGCTCCCCGGCGCCGAATGACGACAGCGCCGGACAAACTTTTGCCGCTCCATGCGCGCAGTGGCGTGCGGCGGCGGGCGGAAAATATTCAAGCGAAGTCGTCAGGTTGCGAGATATCTGCAAATTTTGCCGCGCCGTCCAGAGCTGCATTTGTCAGGTCAGTGCGCAGAAGTGGCGCAAACTGTTATTGACAGCGCTGGCCATTCTGGTCCACTTTGATGCGGCAGTTGATCAAGCGTAGGACGTCGCGGTCGAAGAAACATCGTTGACGAGGCCACTCGCGCGGGTCGAACAAGCGCGGGGGACGATCGATGCTCGGCCGCGTTTGCCCAGGGGGATCGAGTCATGGATGGACGAGCGCTTCGAACGGGCGCGGCCGTGGCCGCGCCTGGCAATCGATCTCTAACTCGCTGGAATTCCAGCTCACGCGACGGACCGCATCCAGGCTAGCGCCCCGGGCGCATTCCAAAATCATTCCCTTCGTTCGCTCGCATCTTTCGATGGATCGGGAGAGGTCGTCATGCATCCAACATTTGTTTCGTTGCGAGGGCTCGTCGCGAGCTTCGCACTCGTGGTATGTAGTTTATTGATTGCACCGAATGTATTCGCGCAGGCCGCCAGTTGCAGTGTCACCTACACCAAGAGCTGGGAAGGCGGCAACGGCTACGGCGCCAACCTGGAGATTCGCAACTCGGGGCCGGCGATCAACGGCTGGTCGCTGGTGTTCTCGTTCGCCAACGGCGAGCGCCTGCAAAACGGCTGGCCCGTCAATTTCTCGCAGCCTGCAGGCAGCGCGCAGGTCACGGCGTCCAGCAATGCGCCCTGGAATGCGAGCCTGCCGACTGGCGGCAGCATCACCATCGGCTTCAACGCCACGTTCACTACAACGAACGGGCCGCCGTCTTCGTTCGCTTTGAACGGCACTGCGTGCACGGGCGGCGGCACCGGCAACACGCCGCCAACGGTGAGCTTGACCAGCCCGACCAGCGGCCAATCCTTCCCTGCCGGATCGAGCGTGTCGCTGGCCGCGACCGCGAGCGATCCCGGTGGTGCAGTCAGCCGCGTGGAATTTCGTGTTGACGGCAACCTGGTGAACACCGACACGAGTTCGCCTTACAGCTTTACCGTGACCGGTCTCGCGTCCGGAAGTCACACCGCGCAGGCAACGGCGTTCGACAACGGTTCGCCCGCGCTGAGCGCGTCCACTGCAGCGGTGCCATTCACGATCGGCACGACGAACACGCCTTCGCTCAGCTGGGTGCCATCGACGCTGTCTGTCGTGGGCGGCAGCAGTGGCACTTCGTCATTGCGTTTGAGTGCCTCACCCAGCAGCCCGGTGACAGTGACGATCACTCGCTCCGGCAGCACTGCAATCACGAGCTCGCCGACGTCAGTGACTTTGAGCAGCGCGAATTGGAACACCGGCGCGACTGTGACATTCGCTGCAGCGGCCGGCACTGGCACTGCGACTGCAACGTTTGCAGCGGCAGCGACCGGTTACACGGGAGCTTCGATCTCGGTGACGCGCTCCACCAGCTCCGGCACGGTGTTCCGCGTCGATCCCACCGGACGCATCACCAAGAACGGCACGGTGTTCCCGGTCCATTGCGGCTCGTGGTTCGGCCTGGAAGGCCGCCACGAACCTTCCAACGATCCGACCAATCCCAGCGGCGCGCCGATGGAACAATACATCGGCAACACTTTCTGGGCGAACGGCGGCGCCGGCACCGGCCGCACCATTCAACAAACGATGACCGAGATCACCGGCATGGGCATCAACATGATCCGGCTGCCGCTGGTGCCGCAGACCTTGAATGCCAACGACCCGCAGGGCACCGGCAACGTGCTGAAGAATCATCCGTCGGTGCGCGTCGCCAACTCGCGCCTGGCGCTCGAACAGCTGATCGTGGCCGCGGATCAAAACAATATCGAGGTGCTGCTCGACGTGCACTCGTGCTCCAACTATGTCGGCTGGAGAAAGGGCCGCCTGGACGCGCGTCCGCCTTGGGTCGATGCGAATCGCGACAACTACGATTACAAGCGCGAAAACTATTCCTGCGCGGCGACCGGCAATCCGAGCACCGTGACCACGACGCAGCCTTATAACCAGGCGATGTGGCTCGATACCCTGCGCACGCTCGCCGGCCTCGGCCAGCAGCTCGGCGTCGACAACATCATCGGCATCGACATTTTCAACGAGCCGCACGATTACACCTGGCAGGAATGGAAGACGCTCAGCGAAGCGGCGTACCAGGCCATCAATGCAGTCAATCCCAACACGCTGATCTTCGTCGAAGGCGTCGGCACCGTGTCGGGCACCCAGGACGGCACGCCGAATACGACGACGCCGACTCCGCACGGCGATGCGGCCACCAATCCGAACTGGGGCGAAAACCTGTTCAGCGCCGGTGCCAACCCGCCGAATATTCCCAAAGACCGGCTGGTGTTCTCGCCGCATACGTACGGTCCGTCGGTGTTCGTGCAAAAGATGTTCATGGATCCGGCGCAGCCGCAGTGTGCAGGACTGGAAGGCGATGCCGCTGGCGATGCCAAGTGCAACGTCGTGATCAATCCGACGCTGCTGCGGTCGGGTTGGGAAGAACACTTCGGCTATCTGCGCGATCAAGGCTACGCGGTGGTGGTCGGTGAGTTCGGCGGCAATCTCGACTGGCCGGGCGGCCAGGCGAGCATTCGCGATCGCAATCGCTGGGGCCACATCACCACGCCGGTCGATGCGCAGTGGCAGGACGCGTTCGTCAGCTACCTGGTCGACAAGCACATCGAGGGCTGCTACTGGTCCATCAATCCTGAGTCGGGCGATACCGCCGGCTGGTACGGCCACGCGTATGACCCGATCTCCAACACCGCAGGCTGGGGCGAGTGGCGCACCTTCGATCAGCGCAAGACCAATCTGTTGAATCGTCTCTGGGGCAGATAAAACCTTTGCTTCATTACCGCCGGGACTGGCTGCCGCCAGTCCCGGCGGGTCGAATCACGATCAGCTTGTCGCCGGGCTGGATGCGCACCTCGCTGTCCCAGATGCTGTGCGGCTGCTGATTGCGCACCACGCGCACGATCATCGACTGGCTTTCGATCGGCCGCCGCCCGAACTCATCCGGGCTCGGATCGCGCTCGACCAGTTGCACCTGCCCGCCGGCGCTGATCAGGTCCATCACATACGCAGCCATGTGCGAGGACTCCACCGAGTCCGCCATCAGAATGCCGCCGACGCGGGACGGCAGCACCGTCGAGTTCGCGCCGCTCTGTCGCACCAGCTTGTCGTTCTCCGCCTCCTCCACGCGCGCCACGATGCGAACCTTCGGCGCCAGGTTTCTTGCCGTCAAAGTGATGAGCACGTTGGTATCGTCGCGGTCGGTGCACACGAGCAGCGCTCTCGCGTGCTCCAGCATGGTCTCCAGCAATGTTTCTTCCCGGCTGGCATCGCCGAGAATGCCGATGTAACCATGCTCGGCCGCGTCCTCGATCCGCCCCTGATCCAGGTCCACGACCAGGATATGTTTCTTATCGAGGCCGCGCGCGACCAGCTCCTCGGCGGCACTGCGGCCGTAGTGCCCATAGCCGATCAACACCACGTGATCTTGCAATCGAGCCTGCAGCCTGCGCATGCGGAAGTCCTCGATCAGCCGCTGTAACACCAGTTGATACGCCGTGCCGATGAAAATCAGCCAGATGAACAAACGAATCGGCGTCACGAACAACGCATCGATCAGCCGGGCCTGCGGGGTAACCGGCACGATGTCGCCGTAGCCCACTGTCGTTACGCTCACCACCGTGAAGTAAACCACGTCGATGAACGAGATCGAGTCGTCGGCGTTGTCCTTGAGGCCGTCGCGATCCAGCCAGAACACCAGGATCACCAGCACGAACAAAAACACTACGACGCACGAACGCAGCAGCAGCGTCCGCCGCACGCTGCGCTCGCCGCCGATGAACAGCCGCCGGCCGGGCACTTGCAGCCGCCGGTTCAGCGTGTCGGTCGGATCGATGCTCGTACCGGGAGTGCTCGGGGTCACGCAGGCCCAACCGACGCGAAGGTCGTCGGGTTCCGACACTGTACCCTCGGTTTGCGACGCCACTGATACTTACCGGGCATCGCAGTGCCGTGGTCCAATCGCCGCCGGCTGCTCTTTCGGAACCGCTGATGCCGACGCTCACGAATCACTTGCAGTTCTCGCTGGTCGCCCTGGCGATGGTGCTCACGCCCGGGCCGAACATGATGTATCTGATCTCGCGCTCGATCTGCCAGGGGCGCGCCGCCGGACTCGTTTCCTTGGGCGGCATTGCGCTCGGGTTTGCGATCTATCTGCTGTGCACGGCGCTGGGGCTCACTGCAATCTTTCTATCGGTGCCGCTGGCATATGACATCTTGCGGATCGGCGGCGCGATGTATCTGTTGTATCTCGCGTGGCAAGCGCTGAAGCCCGGCGGCCGCTCGCCGTTCCAGGTGCGAGAGCTGCCCCAGGACAGTCCGCGACGCTTGTTCGGCATGGGGCTGTTCACCAGCCTGCTCAATCCCAAGGTGGCGATTCTATATATCTCGTTGCTGCCGCAATTCATTCGGCCGGAGCAGGGCAGCGTGCTGGCGCAGTCGCTGGTGTTGGGAGCCACGCAGATTGCGATCAGCGTCAGCATCAATGCGCTGGTGGTGTCGATGGCCGGCGGCGTCGCTGTGTTCTTTTCTTCCCGCCCCACCTGGCAAGTCGTGCAGCGCTGGCTGATGGGCACGGTGCTCGCCGGCCTGGCCGTGCGCATGGCGGTCGAATCGCGCCGTTAGAACTGAAATTCTTACAGGAAAACTGTTCGGCCTATAGCGGGAACTATTGCGACACTTTTGAGTTACCCATCGTTGGCCAAGATGGGGACCGGGCGTGTCGGGGCTTCAGTACTTTACACACACCGTGGACGATCACGTTTACGGCGCGTGGTATCGAATCATTTCTCCCACCGAGATCGAGATCATCGGCGTCGGCCTATTGGAATCCGCCAACTACGCGGGTTTCAGTCCCGAGAGCGCAGCCAAGTCCGTGCTCGAAAACTTTGTCAGACAACGCATCGTCGACGGCGTGCCCATCCCCAACCTGGATTCGCTGCCCGCCCCGATCGCGGCGCTGACACAGCCCAGATAACAGCCCAGGTGAATCACCTACTCGCCTGAGATGCCGGCCGGGCGTTCCAGCCCAGCCAGTTGTAAACGTGATAACGCAGCACACCCACGTACTCATGAAGCGCCAGGTCTGCCATCAACAGGTTGTATGCGTTCGGCAGCACTGACAGGCGCGCATGCGCGTAGTCGGCACGGACGCCGACCGCGCGAACTCCGAAGTGAGAGAAATAAATCAGGCTGCGACGAACGTGCAAACCCGAAGTGACGAGCACGACATGATCGGGCTGCTGGCCGGCGAGAATCTCGGCCGTGAACTGGGCGTTCTGCCACGTGTTCATGCTTCGGCCTTCCACGATCAGGTCGGCACGCGCGGCGCCGAGCCGTTCCAGCTCTTCTGCGTACAGCTCCGCTTCCGACTTGCCGAAGCCGTTGGGATCGCCGCCGCTGCTGACGATGCGGCAGTCTTCGGAATGTGACTTGCACGAGCGATACAACTCATACGCCTTGACCAGGCGCCCGTAGCTGAACAGCGCCAGCTCCGGCCCTTGATCCGTCATCTCCGCGCTGGCGCCGAGCAGCACGATGGCGTTGGCCGTGCCCCACTGCTCGTTGCGAACGTCGACGCCTTCCTGCAGATGATCCAACATCCAGTTGGCCGGCGCCCCCGAGCCCAGCAGCAGGAAAGCAACGATCGCGATCCCAAACAGCACGCGGCTGGAACGGCGGGACTTCAACGCAGCCAGGATCGCGGCGATCGCCACGATCAGCAGCAACACTCCAAGCATCATCGTCGCTCAATCTCCGTGGGTTCAGTTCCGGGCAGCGCCTGCCGTGCATTATTACTTGCATCGGCAGGCGTGCACACGGTCATCGAGCGATAAGCAAGTTACGGCGCTCGTTCCCACGTCACCGATTCGGTGTAGACGGTGCCGTTGGTCATGGTCACGGTCCAGTCGATCGGCGTGCCGGCCGGAAGGGTCGCCAGCGCCACATCCGCCCCCGGACACAGCAACGAAGGTTTGCCCGTGCCCACCTGCGGCTGCAACTGGCACGAGCCCGGATAGTTCAGCGGCAACCACGCACCGTTCGCCCTGGCTTCCGCCGTCGCGACCACACTGTTACGCGGCAGAATCACAGCGGCATCGAAGTGCTGATTGGCAGCGAACGTTCCCGAAGCCGGCGCCACCACGATTGCATCCGCCACGACCAGTTCGGCGGCTTCGAGCTGAGCCGTGATCATGTACATGCCGGCCGGGCCGTTGGCGCCAATCACGACTTCCTTGGTCCAATATTGCGTGAAGACCGGAGCCACAGTGGGCAACGCCACCGACTGAGTGACGTTGCCGTAACCCTCGAGCGTCATCTGCATCTGCTGCACGATCGTGCCGTCGGCCAGCGGTTTGTTATCGCTGCTGAGCATGCTCAACCGGCCCGTGATCGAAGGGTCTCCCGCACGGATGAAGATGCCGATGCCTTGCGTCGGCTGCTTGCTCTCGAACACCATCGATCCCACTGCAAAGCGCAGCCGCGCCTCGTTGGCATAAGGGCGGTAATCGCCGGTGTTGGGATACGGCGATGAGTTCGGCGTGTTCGTGTTGTAGACATACAATCCATTGACGCGCTGGCCGACGACGACTTTGCCGGCGAGCGCATTACTGGGATCGTCGATCTGATTGACGCGAGCGGTCACGCGCACACGCACGACTTCCGCCGAGGCGGGACCGGAAACGAATGCGGACAACAACAGTCCGCCCAGAAGCAAGGCTGCTCTTTTCATGGTTCTCCCTAACTGACTTTGCGAGCTTGGATGGAAACGAATCCACAATGCGCGTGACACGCAAGGAACAGCGTCGCATGACCATCCCTGGTGACAGCTCGAGGATTCGGCGCGTTAGATAACAGATATCCGCTTGCATAATCAATCGTTCGCACCAGTAAAATATTCCTTGCCACAATTCGCCACGAAGCATCAGCAGCCCGCCAGCACTGCTCCTCCACCTCGCCGTGCGCGCACGTTGAACTACTCCCCAGCTCAACAATGGAGATGGGGACATGCGCCTGGCTCACCTGCTGTGGATCTCACTGCTCGCAATCGGGCTGTTCGCACGGCCTGCAGCGGCTCAAGAAGAGGAGCCCCGCAGCGGCACGCTGTCGTTCCGCTCAGAAACGGGCGACGAGCCTGCACCGCGAGTCCACACCGACATCGATATGACGGTGAGCGGCATCATCGCGCGCGTGCAAGTAACTCAGCAGTTCGAGAATCCGGGCGATGCCTGGGTGGAAGGCGTCTATACGTTTCCGCTGCCCGAGAATTCGGCAGTCAACCAGCTGCACATGCAAGTCGGCGAGCGAATCATCGAGGGTGAGATTCGTGAGAAGGCCGAAGCGCAGCAGCTGTACGTGCAGGCACGCGAGAACGGGCAGCGCGCGAGCGTCGTCCACCAGGAGCGGCCGAATATATTTCGTACCGCCGTGGCCAATATCGGGCCGCACGAAACCATCAAGATCACGCTCTCGTACTTGCAGGTCGTCGATCAGCAAGGTGGGCGCTACAGCCTGCGCTTTCCGCTGACCATCACTCCGCGCTACGGCGATAGCGACTTGCAGCCGCCGCTCGCGCATCCAAATCCCTCGCGTCAGAGCGTACGATTCAACATCAACATCGACGCCGGCGTGCCGGTCGAGTACATCACCAGCGCGTATCACAAGATCAAAGTCGACAGCGACAGTGGTGAGAGTTATCGCGTGGAGCTCGCCGACACCAGCGTCGCGCCCGATCGCGATTTCGAGCTGTCCTGGACGCCGGTCGTGCACGGCCAGCCGGCGGCGGTGCTTTTTAGAGAAGCGACGGATGCCGGCGAGCACGTGCTGCTGATGTTCATGCCGCCGCAGGAACGCGGCGAGCTGCGCACTAGCCGCGAAGTGATCTTCATCATCGATACCTCCGGCTCCATGTCCGGCTTGTCGATCGAGCAGGCTCGAGAAGCGCTGCTCAGCGGTTTGAAAACATTGCTGCCGACCGATCGCTTCAACCTGATCCAGTTCAACTCCATTTACGATTGTTTGTTCGACGGCCCGGTCGCTGCGACCGCCGACAACCTCGCCGCCGCGCGCAGCTACGTCATGAGCTTGCGTGCGGAGGGTGGCACCGAAATGCTGCCAGCCCTCAACGCCGCGTTCGCCATGCCTCACAGCCCCGAACACTTGCGGCAGATCGTATTCATCACCGACGGTGCCGTGAGCAACGAATCCGACTTGATGTATGCGATTCGTCAGGGCCTGGGGGATGCCCGCCTGTTCACCGTCGGCATCGGCTCGGCGCCGAATGGATATTTCATGCGCACGGCGGCACAGATGGGCCGCGGTACCTTTACGTTCATCGGCCAGACCGGCGAAGTGGAACAGCGCATGAATGAGCTGCTGCGCAAGCTGACGGCGCCAGTGCTCACGGATATCACACTCTACTGGCCCGATGGCGTGACGCCGGAATATGCGCCGGCGACCGTCGGCGATCTGTATGCCGATGAGCCGCTGCTGATCACGGCTCGGCTGCCGCAGAAAGCGAGCGGCATGCTCAACATCACCGGCCGCTCGATACGCGTCTGGGGCCGGCAGGTTCCGCTGAACGCCGCCGAATCCAGGACCGGCATCGCGACGCTGTGGGCACGCAATCGCATCGAAGATATCGTCAATCAGCAGGCCCAAGGCATCTCGGACGACGTGATCCGCTCGCAGGTGCTGCCGCTCGCGCTCCAGTATCAGATTGTTTCCAAGTACACGAGCCTGGTGGCGATCGACAAAACACCGGTGCGCCGGCCGGATGAGTCGTTGCACAGCTCGAACATCGAGAACACCAAGCCGCACGGCCAGAACTGGGAAGCGTCCGGCATGCCGACCACCGCGACGCCGGCTGAGCTGCAGCTGTGGATTGGCGTGCTCTCGCTACTCGCCGCTGCGCTCGTTTTCGTCGGCACTCGGCGCAAACAGTCATGAATCGCTCCACGCGCATCGCCGTCGTCATCACGTTGGCGGCGATTGGGTTGTGGCAGCTGGGCGCCGGGCTCTACATTCATGCGAAGGCCTGGCTGGCGCAGCGATTGATCGAGTCCGCCTGGGCGAGCACGCTCGCCGGCGAGCGCGAAGTCCGCCCCTGGCCATGGGCTGATACCTGGCCCGTCGCGCGACTGCGGATTCCGGATGCGGACGTCGATTTATATGTTTTGGCCGACGCCTCCGGACGCAGCCTCGCCTTCGGCCCCGGCTATTGGAACGGCAGCGCCGCGCCCGGCACGGTCGGCAACACCATCATCGCGGCTCATCGCGACACTCACTTCCGTTTCCTTCAGCATGCAACGCTCGGCGAGGAGATCCTGCTGCAAACAACGGACGGTCGCGAATTTCGCTATCGCCTGACCGAGACTCGCGTGCTCGACTCACGTCGCGAGCGAATTCTCATCGAGGCGGACCGGCCGCTGCTCACATTGCTCACCTGTTATCCATTCGACGCCGTGCTGCCGGGCGGGCCGTTGCGTTTCGTCGCCATTGCCGAGCTGACCCGAAACGCTTCTTGACGCGTTTGCAGGGACTGTCAACATCTCACCGGCGGCGTCACGGAGCTGAATTCATGCGACTACAAAACATTAACAATTCATGTTCGCGAGCGTTGCTCGCTGCGGCGACGTTGAGTTTGTTAATAGGATGTCAAAAGCGGCCGGAAACATCGGCCGGACAAACATTGGCCCCCCAGACGTTAGCCATGGAGGCGCCCATGGTGGCCGCCGCCCCTGCGGCCGCGCCGGCCAGGCAACATCGAAACACCCTGGCTTACGAGCACTGGGTCTCCATCGAGCTCGATCGTAAAGTCATCCCCGCTCGCTTGCATGAAATCGAATCGGCCTGCGCCGCCAGCAAGCCCGGCGACTGCACGGTGCTGGAAGTGAACCTGCAAAGCCAGAAAGATGTTTTCAACGGCCTGGTCCGAATGCGCATCGCCCCTGGCAGCGTCGATTCCACCATCGAGTCAGCGAGCCGAGGCGGGAAACTCACATCGCGTTCCACCCGAGCGGAAGACCTGGCGCAGCCCATCGAAGATACGCAGCGCAAGCTGGCCTTGCTGGCCACGCATCGCGACCGGCTCACCGAGATCATGAAAAGCAAGGACCTGAAGATCGAGCAGTTGATCACAGTGTCCAAAGAGCTCGCGACGGTGCAGACGCAGATCGATGCGCTCGGCACCGAGCAGGCGCAGCTGCAACGACGGGTCGATACGGATCTTCTGACCATCAGCCTGGCGCCGCCGGACGTGGCCTATTCTGCGCAAGAAACGCCGATCCGGGATGCGTTTCGGGTGTTCGGCAGCAACTTCCGCGAGGCCGTGAGCCAGGTCATCACATTCGTCGCTTTCGTGCTGCCTTGGCTGGTGATCGTGCTGCCCGGCTTGTTCCTGCTGCGAGCCTGGTGGCGCCGACGCAAGCACGGGGTGAGTTAGACAATCTCTATCGTTGTCATGGGATCAATTGATTTCTCAGCGGCCTCGGGGGTCCGTAGCTTAGGCTCCGTCACCTCACGAGGCCTTTATGAGCAAGCCCCCAATTGATCCGAATGGCGCGCCCACGCTGACCACCAGCGCCGGCAACCCG
This sequence comes from uncultured Steroidobacter sp., assembly GCA_946478975.1. The sequence continues at coordinate 6,794 of CAMLEO010000081.1, read as the reverse complement.
GTTGCCGACAACCAGAATTCCCTGAGCGCCGGCCCGCGCGGGCCGCTGCTGCTGCAGGATTATCAGCTGATCGAAAAGCTGGCGCACCAGAACCGCGAGCGCATTCCCGAACGCGTCGTGCACGCGAAGGGCTGGGGTGCGTTCGGCACGCTCACCGTCACAGGTGACATTTCCGCATACACCAAAGCGAAGGTGCTGCAGCCGGGCGCGAAAACCGATTTGATCCTGCGCTTCTCGACTGTCGCCGGCGAACTCGGTGCCGCCGACGCAGAGCGTGATGTGCGCGGCTTCGCGGTGAAGTTTTATACGCCCGAAGGCAACTGGGACCTGGTTGGGAATAACACGCCGGTGTTTTTCATTCGCGATCCGATGAAGTTCCCGGACTTCATTCGCACGCAGAAGCGTCATCCGCGCACCAACTTGCGCTCGCCCACGGCGCAGTGGGATTTCTGGTCGCTGTCGCCGGAAAGCCTGCATCAGATCACCATCCTGTTCTCCGATCGCGGCCTGCCGACCGACGTTCGTCACATCAACGGCTACGGCTCGCATACCTATAGTTTGATCAATGCCGCTGGCGAGCGCGTGTGGGTGAAGTTTCATTTCAAGACTCAGCAGGGCCATCGCCACTGGACCAACAGCGAAGCCGCGCAGGTCGTCGGCAAGACGCGCGAGAGCACGCAGGAAGATTTGTACAGCGCCATCGAGAAAGGTCAGTTTCCCCGCTGGACCATGCAAGTGCAGATCATGACCGAGGTGCAGGCCGCGGCGTGGTCGGAGCAAACCGGTTGGAATCCGTTCGATCTCACCAAGGTATGGCCGCACGCAGACTTCCCGCTGATCGACGTCGGCGTGCTCGAACTCAATCGCAATCCGCCGAATTACTTTGCGGATGTCGAGCAGGTGGCGATGTCGCCTTCGAACATCGTGCCGGGCATCGGCTTCTCGCCGGATAAGGTGTTGCAAGCTCGTATCTTCAGCTACGCCGACGCGCATCGATATCGCCTCGGCACGCACTACGAAGCGCTGCCCGTGAATGCGCCGAAGTGTCCGGTGCATCACTATCACAAGGATGGCTCGATGCGCTTCTTCCAGAACGACACCGGCAATCCGGATGCGTACTACGAGCCCAATTCGTTGAACGGTCCGAAGCAGGATGCGCGTTACGCGGAGCCGCCGCTGCCGTTGCATGGAGACGCGGATCGTTACAACCATCGCATTGGGAATGATGATTTCACGCAGCCCGGCAATTTGTTCCGCCTGTTCACGCCGGCGCAGAAGCAGCGGCTGTTCGAGAATATCGCGGCGGCGATGCAGGGCATTCCGGAATCGATCGCGCGCCGGCAGATTGCGTTGTTCGCCAAGTGCGACCCTGCGTATGGCGAAGGTGTGCGCAAGGCGTTGCAGCTGGAGCCTGCCGGCGATGACCGCATCAAAGGCACCAGCGCCACCGACGAGATCGCGCCCAGCGACGCGTTGCCTGCGTAAGGGTTTTCAGCGCCTCCGTCCCCTTAGCCCCGTCTTGCACGGGGCTTTTTCTTTCGCGCCGCGCGTCTGTTGTACGATACCCCGTACCCATTGATCGAGGGCGCCGAATGAAGCTTGTGACATCCAAGGATTGCCAGCTGCGGGTCGAGCACACGCCGCGGCCGGGTGCGCCGGCGCTGTTGTTGCTGAATCCGTTGGGCGTATCGCTGGAGGTCTGGGACGACCAGCTCGCAGCGCTGAGCGAGCGCTATGAGCTGATCCGCTTCGACGCTCGCGGGCATGGCAAATCTACAATTGGCGAGCAGGCGGAGGCGTCGATTGAGCTGTTGGCAAACGATGCGCTGGCAGTGCTCGAAGCCTGCGGCATCGCTCGTGCTCACCTGTGTGGAACTTCCCTGGGCGGAATGATTGCCATGCATCTGGCCGCGCATACGCCGGATTGCGTGTTGAAAGTTGTGTTGAGTAATACGACGCCATACATGCCTCCCCGCGAGAACTGGCAACAGCGCATTGAGACTGCCCGCACGCAAGGGCTGGCGTCGCTGATCGAAGGGACGTTGGGTCGTTGGTTTACACCTGAATTTCACCAGGCTCACCCGGAGAAGGTGGCGAAGGTCCGTGCGTTGTTACAGGAAACCTCGCCTCGAGGCTACGCAGCTTGTTGTGCTGCCATTCGGGACATGGATCAGCGGGAGTCGATTCGGAATATCACAGCGAAGACGTTGGTGATTGGCGGGACCCGCGACGCCGGCACGACGCCTGCGATGGCGCAGTCGATCGCCAGCTCCGTACCGGAGGCGAAGCTGGTAATGCTCGATGGCGCGCATCTGACCAACATCGAGTGCACAGATGATTTCAATGCGGCGCTGATCGAGTTCCTCGAAGGCGAACTCGCGCCGGCCCCGGACGTCGGCTAAAAAAGAGCGGCGGCCCGTTAGAACCGCCGCATGTCTGGCAATCGAAACAAACTTACGCAGGCTGCGTCGCAGGCGCCCCCGCGAGCGCGGGCTCGGCGCTCCTGGCGCGGTGGTCGGTGGCGATCAGCGTATAGAACACCGGCACAACGAACAACGTAAACAGCGTGCCGACGATCATGCCAGTGACCAGCACGATGCCGATGCTGTTACGAGCCTCCGCACCGGGGCCGGACACCAGCACCAGCGGGAAGTGACCGAACACCGTCGCCGCTGATGTCATCAGCACCGGCCGCAGGCGCGTCAGCGAAGCTTCGCGAAGCGCCGCGACCTTCTCCACTCCCCGCTCCTGCAACGTATTCGCAAACTCCACGATCAGGATGCCGTTCTTGGCGATCAATCCGACCAGCGTAATCAATCCCACCTGGGAATAGATATTGATGGTCGTCCAGTCCAGGAACGTAAACACCAGCGCACCCGAAATCGCGAGCGGCACCGAGCCGAGCAGCACGATCAGCGGATCGCGGAAGCTCTGGAACTGCGCAGCGAGCACCAGGTAAATCAGGATCACCGCGAAGCCCAAGGTCGCCGTCAGCGCCGCACCTTCGTGACGAATCTGGCGCGACTCGCCGGCGTAGTCGATGAGCACATTCTTGCCGCCCGCCTTCATCGCCGCATCTTCGAGCACTCGCAAACCTTCTTCCTTGGTCACGCCCGGCTTCACGCCGCCGAAGATGCGAGCCGCATTACGCTGCGCGAAGCGATTCAACGTGCGCGGGCCCGTGTCCGACTCGATGTGCATGAACGTGGACACCGGCACCATGGAGCCATCCGGCGTCTTGATCTTCAGATCCAGCAGCGGCGCCAGGGTCGCACGATCTTTGTCGCCGATCTGCGGAATCACCTTGTAGCTGCGATCGAAATAATTGAAGCGATTGACGTACGCGCCGCCGAGCAGCGTGCCCAGTTCCTGGCCGACGGTCGCAAGATCCAAACCGAGATCGGCGAGCCGCTCGCGGTCGAGCACGACGCGTGCCTGCGGCAGGTCGATCTTCAGATCGGTATCGACGAACAGGAACTTGCCGCTGGCAAAGCCGGCATTGATCACCGACTGCGTGGTCGCCAGCAATTCGTCGATGGACGCTTCGTTCTGAACGATCAGCTCGACATCGTACTGACCCGGCGTCGGCAGCGGCGGATCGAGGCGCGGATACACACGCAGACCAGGGATCTGCGACACGGCGCCATAAACCTGGCCGAACATTTGTTCGGTCGAGCGATCGCGCTCCTTCCAGTTCTTCGCCACCAGGCCGCCGAAGCCGCCCCAGTTCGCCGTCAGCGACCACATGAAGTCGGCTTCGGGGAACGCAGTGAGCGCCTTCACGACCTGCAGCGAATCGCGATTGGTCGCGACCAGCGACGAGTCCGGCGACGCTTCGAAGAACAAGCTGATGTGACTTTGATCTTCGACCGGCGCCAGCTCCTGACGCGAGTACGTGTACAGCGGCCACGCAGCGAGTGTGACGAGCACGGCGACAGCAACAATCGCTCCGCGCATGCCCAACGCACCGTCGAGTAACTTTTCATACGTACGGCTGATAGCGCCGAAGCCGCGGTTCACCAGCGTCGTGAGCTTGGTCTCATGACCATGCTCATGCACGAAGCGCGAGCTCATCACCGGCGACAACGTCAACGCCACGATGCCCGATACAACAACCGCGGCTGCGAGAGTGATCGCGAACTCCAGGAACAACGAGCCGGTGAGGCCGCCCTGGAACGCAATCGGCGTGTACACGGTCGCCAGCGTGATCGTCATCGCAATGATCGGCCCGCCGAGCTCGCGGGCGCCGGCCAATGCCGCGTCGATGCGTGATTTACCTTCTCGCACGTGTCGCTCGACGTTTTCTACGACCACGATGGCGTCGTCGACGACCAGGCCGACCGACAAGACGATGGCAAGGATCGTCAGCAGATTCAGACTGAAGCCGAACGCAATCATCACAATCGCCGCACCGACCAGCGACACCGGCATCGCGACCAGCGGCACCAGCGCGGTACGCACCGAGCCCATGAACAGGAACACGACCACCGCGACGATCAGCACCGTTTCGCCCAGCGTCTTGGTAATTTCCTCCAGGGCGCTGCGCATGAACATGGTGCCGTCCCAAACCAGGCGCATCTGAATGTCAGACGGCAGGTTGGGCTGAATGCGCTCCATCTCATCGCGCAAATGTTTCGCGACTTCGATTTCGTTCGAGCCGGGCAGCGGCCACACGCCGAGATACACGCCCTGCTTGTCGTTATATTTCGCGACCATCGCCGCTTCTTCAGCGCCGAGCTCGACGGTGGCGACGTCGCTCAGGCGCACGATGGCGCCGTCGCGATCGGCAACGATCAGGTTCTTGAATTCATCGACCGCGCGCAGGTCCGTGTTCGCGAGCAGGTTGATCTGCACCAGATCGCCCTTGGTTTGACCCACGGCGGCGAGATAGTTGTTACGACGAAGCGCGGCATGCACGTCACCGGGCGAAAGATTGCGAGCGGCGAGACGATCCGGATCGATCCACACACGCATCGCCAGCGGGCGCGCACCTTCGTAACTCACACGCTGCACGCCGGTCAGCGTGGACAACTGCGGCTGCAACGTGCGCGACAGCCAATCGGTCAGCTCGGGGACGGAACGATCCGTCGAGGTGAAGCCGAGATAAAACGTTGCATACGGACGATCCGCACGCTGCACTTCAACGACCGGCGGCTCAGCTTCGGCCGGCAACTCGGAACGAACCTGCTGCAAGCGGGCCGTCACTTCGGCCAGCGCGTCGGTGCTGTTGTGATCGAGCTTCAGGCGCACGGTCACAGTGCTGACGCCGGCGCGGCTGGTCGATTCAACGTAGTCGACGCCGCTGATCGCCGACACCGAACGTTCGATCGGCGTCGTCAAAAATCCGCGCACAGTTTCGGCGCTGGCGCCGGTGTACACGGTGGTGATGATGACCGACGAGCTTTCGACGCTCGGGAATTGCTGCACCGGCAGGTTGAACAGCGCTCGCACGCCAACCAGCACAATGACCAGGTTCACCACGACCGCGAGGACGGGGTGCTTGATGAATATATCGGTGAATGATTTGCCCATGGCAGTGCTCTTACATCGCGGCGCCAGCGGCGGGCTTGTTTGCGACGGCCTTGTTTTCAGTGCTCGCGACGGACTGCGATGTGCCTGTGACTGCAACCAACGCCGCCTCGCGCAGCTTGAACGAACCAGAAGCCGCGACCTGCTCGCCGGGTTCGAGGCCCTTGGTGATCACAACTTCATCGCCTGCCATCGCATCGACCGTGACCTGGCGCATGCGCGCGCGGGTCTGACCTTTCTCGTCGGCAACGACGACGAACACATGATCGCCCGCCGGGCCTTTACGCACGGCGCTCGCCGGAACTGCAGTGGCCATCACCGGCTCGCCGACCGGCACTTGCACTCGCACCGACGCACCCGGAGACGGCGCATGAGGAACGTTTGCAATCTTCGCGCGCACTGTCGCGTTACGCGTGCTGGGATCGACCCGTGCGTCGATCGCAAGAATCTCCGCCTTTATCGATGCGGAAGAATCGCTCGACGCGACCACATCCACCTTGCGGCCCGGCTGCAGTGAAGCCGCGATCTGTTGAGCGACGGTGAAATCGACGTACGCCGCATTGTCGACGCCTTGCAACGTCGTCAGCAGCGAGCCTTCATTCAAATATTGGCCGGGGTGAACATCGGAGATGCCGATGCGAGCACGGAACGGCGCACGAATGATTTTGCGGTTGATGACCGCTTTGATGCGCGCCACCTGCGCTTCGACGACTTCCTGTTCGGCGCGAGCGCTGTCGACTTCCATCTCCGAAGCCGCGCGGCGCTCACTCATCTTCTGCATGCGAGCGAACTGCGTGCGCGCGAGATTCGCTTGTGCCTGCAACGCCTGGAGGTCCGCCTCTTCCACAGAAACATCGAGCGCGACCAGCGTCGTGCCGGCCTCGACGATCTTGCCGGGCTCCAATGCCACATAACGCACGGTGCCGGGCAGTTCGTTGCGAACGGTGATGGAGCGCAGCGCCACGACCGTACCGATGGAGGTGGTGGTGCGAATGTGCTCATGCTCGCGAGCCACGGCCGTCACGCGGTGGCGCAGTCGGACGGCACGCCGAACGACCGGCGCGACCGGATGCGGGACCCACGGGCGGAGCCTGATCGCGACGGATGCTCGGCGCGGCACGAGCCCGAGCCCGTCGACGAGTGGCGCGATCGACGGCCGGCCGCCACTGAGCGCCGCGACGAGCTCGCCCCCGGCCGGCCGCGCCTCGGCCTGGAGCGCGACCGCGAGCCCCCCGCGCTCCGCCGCGGCGGTCACCTCGTCCCTC
>CAMLEO010000080.1 GCA_946478975.1 uncultured Steroidobacter sp. | reverse complement strand
CCAAGGTCGCGAACGAGCGGCGCGGCGGCGGCTGGCTGTCGAGCCCGAGCCAGGCCGGCTGTGCGCGCCGATGCGGCCGTCCATGAGCTCGACCAGTTGTTTGCAAATCGCGAGGCCGAGGCCCGTGCCGCCATATTTGCGCGTGGTCGAGGAATCGGCCTGGGTGAACTTGGTGAACAGCCGTTCGAACTGCTCGGGCGCGATGCCGATGCCGGTATCTTCCACTTCGATTCGCAGCATGCCGTCCGCGTCGCCGTACGCGCGAATCGTGACGCGGCCGGACTCGGTGAACTTGATCGCATTCGCGACCAGGTTCAGCAACACCTGCCGCAATCGGCCTGCGTCCGCGATGATGTTGGATGACACAGCAGGCGGCCAATGAACGTCGAGCTCTAGATTCTTCTCTGCCGCGCGAGGCCGCAGCAGAGTGAATACGTCGCGTGCGACTCGTTTCGCATCGATGCGCGAACGCTCGACGGCCACGTGGCCGGCTTCGATGCGCGAGAAGTCCAGGATGTCGTCGATGATGGTCAGCAACGATTTGCCCGAGTCGCGGACCGTGGCTGCGAAGCTGCGCTGCTCGTCGTCGAGCGGCGTATCCAACAACATTTCGGTGAAGCCGACGACGCCGTTCAGCGGCGTGCGGATCTCATGACTCATGGTCGCGAGGAACTGGCTCTTCGCCTTGCTGGCCGCTTCGGCGGCGTTGCGTGCTTCGATCAATTCCGCTTCGGCGAGCTTCAGGGCCGTGATGTCGGTGGACGTGCCGGAGATGCGCATGGCGAGCTCGTTGAGGTCGCGTTCGATCACCGAACCGCGGATCAGGATCGAAACCCACTGCCCGTTCTTGTGCCGCATGCGGGCTTCAGTTTCGAATGCCGATGCTTCGCCCCGGCTGCAGCACTTGATTTGTCGCTCCAACTGGGCGAGATCATCCGCATGCATGTAGCGCTGCCAGACATTGCTGGGCGCGAGTGTGATTTCTTCGGCGGTGTAGCCCAGCAGCGGGCCCCAGTTGCCGTGAAAATTCACGCTGTTCCGGACCAGGTCCCACTCCCACAGGCAAATGCCCGAGCCCTGAATTGCCAGCGTGTGCCGTTGGCGCAGCAGGGCGAACATTTCTTCGGCCTTCTTGCTGGCAGTGATGTCGATGCAGACGGACGTGTAGCGTGCCACGCGGCCGCTGCTGTCGAGGATCGGCACGATCGTCGTGTCGAGCCAGAACTGACTGCCGTCCTTGGCGCGATTGCAGATTTCGCCGCGCCAGGACTGGCCGGTCGTGATCGCGCGATACAAGTTCATGAAGAACTTGCGCGGGTGATGACCGGAGTTGAGGACGTTGTGATTGCGGCCGAGCAGTTCGTCGCGCGAATAGCCGCTGATCCGGCAGAACAGCTCGTTGACGTGAGTGATGGATCCGGTCGCATCGGTGCTGGAAACGATACTGCAGCTGTTGAGCAGCGCGAGCTCCGCTTCGAGGTCTCGCACCCGCGCCCGGGCCGAACCGAACGGCCGGACGAGCAGCAGAATCGCCGCCGGGACGATCAGCAGCGCCAGCAGGGCGGCTTCGAGCAGGTGGATGGAAACATACGATGGCATGCCAGCACTATCGGCCGCATCGGCACGGACTCCACGTACTGCTGTCACAGCAACTTCGCAAGAATGCGCGACCCGACCGCCAATTAGGGCGCTGCCTGAGCGGGCGGCGGCGGTTCCGCCGGGGAACTAGGACTGTCACTTAAGTGGTGCGGGCGAGCCCCGCTACGAGTGCGGCCGTAACTGCCGCATAATGCCGCGTCCATTCATGTCCGATTCGCCCGAGAGACCCTGAAGCGGATGATCGCAATTCTGGAGGCGCACCGCGCCGGCTTGCTGGGACGTGCCCATTGGGCGCGCAATATCGTTTCCGGAATCGTGGTCGGCGTGGTTGCCCTGCCGCTGGCCATGGCGTTCGCAATTGCCTCCGGCGCGAAGCCGGAGCAGGGGCTGTACACGGCCATGGTCGCCGGGCTGCTGGTGTCCACGTTCGGCGGCAGCCGGCTGCAGATTGCCGGGCCGACCGGTGCATTCATCGTGATTCTGTCCGGCATCACCACCCAGTACGGCATCGACGGGCTGCAGATCGCGACGTTTCTGGCCGGGCTGATGTTGTTATTGCTGGGCCTCGCGCGCCTGGGCGGCATCATCAAGTTCATTCCCGATCCGGTGATTCTCGGCTTCACCGCCGGCATCGCGGTCGTGATCTGGACCGGGCAGTGGCACGATTTCTTCGGCTTGCCGGCGGTCACCGGCCAGCACTTTCACGAAAAGCTCTGGCACACGCTGCAGGTCCTGCCGCAGGCACATCTGGAGACCACGGGGCTCGCGGCCTCGACCTTGCTGATCGTGGTGTTCGCGCCGCGCTTGAAGATCTTGAAGCGGATTCCAGGGCCGCTGCTGGGATTGTTGTTTGCGACCGTGGTGCAAGCGGTGTTTCATTTCCAAGGCGTAGCGACCATCGGTTCGGCATTCGGCGGCATCCCCCGTGGACTGCCGACGTTACATTTGCCGGAAATCACTGCCGCCCGGGTCATCGAGCTGATCGGGCCGGCGTTCACCATCGCGATGCTCGGCGCGATCGAATCGTTGCTGTCGGCAGTCGTGGCGGACGGCATGGCGGGAACGCGCCATGACTCGAACCAGGAATTGATCGGGCAGGGCATTGCCAACCTGGCGACGCCGTTGTTTGGTGGATTCGCCGCCACTGGCGCGCTGGCGAGAACGGCGACCAATGTTCGCAACGGCGCCACGGGCCCACTTGCTGGCATCGTGCACGCGTGCGTGCTGGTGCTGATCGTGCTCGCGTTGGCGCCGCTCGCCGTCAATATTCCTCTTGCCGCGCTGGCCGCGATTCTGTTCGTCGTCGCCTGGAACATGAGCGAAGCGCGACACTTCGTGAAAATGGTGCGCCGGGCGCCGCCGGCCGATGTCGTCGTGCTGCTGGTGACATTTGGTTTGACAGTGTTCGTGGATCTCGTGGTCGCCGTGAACATCGGTGTGATCGTCGCGACGTTGCATTTCCTGCGTCGGATGGCGAGCAGCGTGGAAGTGCAGCAGCTCACGCCTCAGCAGCTCACGAATGAGCTCGCGCATCGCGGCCTGGAGATTCCACCCGGCGTGCTGGTGTTCGCCGTCGAGGGTCCGTTCTTTTTCGGCGCGGTGGAGAATTTCGAGCGTGCGCTCGCCAGCACGCACACCGATCCAAAGGTGATGATCATTCGCCTGCGCTGGGTGCCCTTCATCGACATCACCGGGCTGCAAACACTCGAAGAAGTGATTCGCGACCTGCAGCGGCGCAAGGTGCGGGTCATGCTCACCGGCGCCAACGAGCGCGTCACCGGCAAGTTGCAACGAGCCGGCATCGTCGAGCTGATCGGCGAGCAGAATTTCTGCTCGAACCTGGAGCAGGCGCTGGAACGTCTGGAGCCGCGGGTGCCGGAGCCGGTCGCGGTTGCTTAGTGATGGTGGTGCATGTGTCCGGCCGCGGGCAGCGAGATCCAGATCATCCACGCGCCGAGCATGAGCAGCAGGATGCCGCTCGCGAATCGCGGCCAGCGATTGCGTAGCAAACGTTGAACCTGAGAAGCGAGCACCGTGCTCGTGAGCATTGCGGGCAAGGTGCCGAGCCCGAACGCCAGCAGGATGGCGCCGCCATATGAGCCGTTGCCGCTGAGAGCCGCGAACAGCAGCATCGAATAGACCAGGCCGCAGGGCAGCCAGCCCCACAGGAATCCCAACGCAATTGCCTGCGTTCGGCCGTTCAACGTGCCGGTCTTCTGAGTGAGAGGCTGCAGCGCGCGCCAGAACTTCGCACCCAATGTTTCCAACCAGCGCAGCGGATTCCAGGGCGAGAGCATTCGTATCGCGATCAGCAGCAACAGCACGCCGCTTGCGATGCGCAGCCACGAGCCGATGCGAGCAAGGTCGAGCACGGCCTGCAGTGTTGCGCCGAGCATTCCACAGATCGCGCCGGCAAGGGTATAGCCGCTCAGACGACCGACGTGATAGGAAAGGGCGTTGCCGAATGCATCGCTCGCGCTCGCGCCGATGACACGGGCTCGCATGCCAAATGCGCCGGCGAGACTGCCGCACATGGCGAAGCAATGGGCGCTGCCGGCGATCCCCGCGATGAACGCAGCGGAAAGGCCGATGACGTTACTGCTGTCCGTCATCGTCGCCGGACGAGGCAAGCACCGGTGGCGATTCGTTGCGTAGTATTTCCCAGCCCGGCGATTCCAGATCGTCGAACTGGCCGGTGCTCACCGCCCAGAAAAATCCCCAGCCGGCGAGCACGACCAGTGCCAGGCTCAGGGGAATCAGCACCAACAGAATACTCATGCCGTAGTCTCGCTCAGCCGGCCTGACGGCGCCGCCGTGGATTGTTCGGAGACTCTCCGGGCAATCCGCGGTAGCAGGCGGGTGGAGTTGAGCACGACGGCGACCGAGCTGAGCGACATGCCCAGCGCCGCGAGCCAGGGAGGAATCAAGCCAAACGCCGCCAGCGGCAGCGAACCGAAGTTATAAACCGCCGACCACATCAAGTTCTGACGCGCGATGCTCAACGTGCGGCGAGCCAGTTTCACGGCCTCGGGCAAGGCCGCAAGATTGTCGTTCACCAGCACCAGCCCCGCGCTCGCGTGTGCCAGCGCAGCGCCTCGGCCCATGGCAATAGAAACATTGCCAGCGGCCAGCACCGGTGCGTCGTTCACGCCGTCGCCGATGACGGCGACACGTTTGCCCCGCTGCTGCAGTTCGAGCAGTCGAGTCAGTTTCTGTTTCGCCGAGCAGCGCGCGGTGGCCTCGACGATGCCGACCTGCTGAGCGACGGTTTCGACCGCCACGTGACCGTCGCCGCTCAGGATCGAGGGTTCGATGCCGAGCGATCGCAGGTCGTGCACGACCTTGGCCGCCGCCGGGCGGATCGAATCGGTCAGCTCGAACCAGGCGAGCGCGCATTCCTCATCGCCCAGCAAAACCAGGCTGCCGGCGAGCTCGGCCGGCGGTTCATGCGCCGACACGTCGAGGTGTAACTCGCTGACGAACTGCGGGCTGCCGATGCGATACAGCCGTCCGCCGATGCGCCCTTGAACGCCCTGGCCCGCGAACGTTTCCAGCTCTTCGACGGCATCGCCGCTGTGGTGACTCGTGAACGCACGTGCCAGGGGATGTTCCGACGCGCGTTCGAGCGCCGCTGCGATCTGCAAACATCGTGTCTCGCTGATCTGCTCCAGCGGCAGGCATCGAGACACCTGCAGTTCACCTCGGGTCAAAGTGCCGGTCTTGTCGAACACGATGTAATCGACGCGCGCCAAGGCTTCGATTGCGTCGGCATCGGTGAGCAGTATCCCTTGACGTCCGAGGCTCGCAGTCGCGGCGGCGAGGGCAGCTGGCATGGCGATGGCGAATGCACAGGGGCAAGCGACCACCAAGACCGCCAAGGTTGCGGCGAAAGCCCGCGACGGATCGATCGCGAACCAGATCGCGCAGGTCAATCCTGCGCCGAGCAGGACGAAACGCAGGAATTTCGCCGCCGCTGCGTCGGCATTGCGGGCCAGCGCGGGTTTGTGAGCTTGTGCCCGCTGCATCAAGGAGACGATGTGAGAAAGCGCAGTCTCCGCCCCCAGCGCACGCACCGAAACTCTGATCGGCCCACCGGCGTTGATTGTGCCGGCCACAACTTGATCGCCCATCCGGCGGCGCACCGGCAGCGATTCGCCGGTGAGCATGGCTTCATCCAGCTCCGCTTCCCGATCGAGCAACTGTCCGTCCGCGGGCAGCACTTCGCCCCGGCGCACTTGAATCACATCGCCGATGCGCAGTGACGTGACGGGAACATCTTCCACACTCTCGCCGTCGGCGCGATGTGCGACCGAAGGCAGCTGCCGGGCGAGCGCGTCGGTCACGCCAGCGGTGCGCTGACGCACGCTCATCTGCACATAGCGACCGAGCGTCAGGAAGAAAATAAACATCGTCACCGAGTCGAAATACACCTCGCCGCCGGCTCTCAACGTGTTCCAGACACTCGCGCCATAAGCGAGCACCAGCGCGATCGCGACCGGCACGTCCATGCCGACCGAGCGAGTGCGCAGGCTGTTGCAGGCGCTGAGCAGGATCGGTGCGCCGGCGTAGAACATGACCGGGGTTGCGACCAGCAGGCTCACGATCCGGAAGTAATTCAGGATCACCGGGTCCATGACTTCGTGCGCGAGCTCGGCGGAATACACGGCGACCGCGAACATCATCACTTGCATCATGCCGAAGCCCGCCACCGCCAGACGTTTCAGTCCGTCCCGACGCTCGTCACGCAAGGCGCGAGAAACAGTTTCATCGGTCACCGGGTGCGGCACGTAACCGAGTTGCGCGATTGTGCGCATGACATCGGCGAGATTGAGCTGTGCCGGATGCCAGGAAACATTGGCGCGACCGGTGGCTGCGTTGACGCTCACATCGATGATGCCGGCGTGTTGGCGCAGCACCTGATCGATCAGCCAGCTGCAGGCCGAGCATCGCAAGCCTTCGATCAGCAGCGTCGCGGCGGTCTGGCCGTTGGCGGTCTGTGTGAACTGCCGGGCGAATTCCGGATCGGCGTACACGCGCCACTTGTCTGCGGCGAGATCTTCATTGCGAGGACGCGTCGAGCTCGTGTCGCGGTAGCGATAGTAATCGCCGAGCCCGGTGCCTGAGATCAGCTCAGCGACTGCCTGGCAGCCGCTGCAACAGACCGGCCGCTCCTGTCGATCCACGCGAGCCAGCAAAGTCGAACCGCGCAGCGGCTCGCCGCAGTGGAAACAAACATCGACAGCAGCCACGGCATTCATCGTGATACGGGCGCGATGAACCGAGCCTTGGATCGAGCCTCGACCTGGTCGTCGTCGGACTTTACGATGATTTGAATGGTGCGCCCGCCACTCACCGCCGCCTCAGGAGCGCGGATACGAACGACGGCGCTCACGACTTCGCCGGCACCGACCGATTGCACGTCGGGATCGGCGTCGACAGTGAGGCCAGTAATGCCTTCGGCATGCACGCGCAACGCGTGCGGGCGTGTGTCTTTGTTGACGAAGCGCACCGTGTACACATTCTCGACCAGGCCGTCGCCGACCGAGCGATAGAGCGCATTCCGGTCACGCAGCACATCGACTTCCACCAGGTTGCGAGTGGCCACGGCCACGCCGAAACCGATGATCAGCGCCATCAGCAGCGAACCGTAGACGAGGGTTCGCGGACGAAGCACATGCGTCTGCACGTTATCCATCGCGTTCTGAGTCGTATATCGAATCAGGCCGCGCGGATAGTTCATGCGATCCATCACGTTGTCGCAGGCGTCGATGCAGGCGGCGCAAGCGATGCATTCCAGCTGCAGGCCCTTGCGAATATCGATGCCGGTGGGGCAGGCCTGGACGCACAACGTGCAATCGATGCAATCGCCGAGCCCTTTGGCTTTCGGATCCACATTGCGAGCACGCGAGCCGCGCGGATCGCCCCGCTTCGTGTCGTAGGAAATGATCAGGGTGTCGCGATCGAACATGGCGCTCTGGAAGCGCGCATACGGACACATATATTTGCAGACTTGCTCGCGCATGTAGCCGGCGTTGCCATAGGTGGCGAAGCCGTAGAACAAAATCCAGAACAGCTCCCAGCTGCCCAGCGACGTAGTGAGCACGGAGCCGGTGAGCACGCGGACCGGCGAGAAATAGCCGACGAACGTGAAGCCGGTGAACAGCGCGAAGCTGATCCACAGCACCTGCTTGCTGCTCTTGCGCAACACCTTGTTCATGTTCCAGGGTGACTGGTCGAGCCGCATGCGCTGCTGGCGATTGCCTTCGGTCCAGCGTTCCATCCACACGAAGATTTCGGTCCACACCGTTTGCGGGCAGGCATAGCCGCACCACAGACGACCGGCGAGGGCGGTGAAAAAGAACAACGACAGCGCCGCAATGATCAGCAGCCAGGTCAGCAGGAAGAAATCCTGCGGAAAGAACGTGAGCCCGAAGATATAGAACTTGCGCGCCGGCAGGTCGAACAGGATGGCCTGATGGCCGTCCCATTGCAGCCACGGCACCGCATAGAACAAGCCGAGCAGCACGATGGTGGCCGCGACGCGCAGGCGATTGAATCGGCCTTCGACCTCGCGCGGGTACACCTTCTGGTGCGAGATATACAAGCTGCCGTCGTTGCGGACGGCGGTGTCGGAGCGCACGGCGTTCATGGCAGATCCCGCGCCGTGGCGTTGGAGCGCGTCTCGATGAGATACGCGGTGAGGAAGCTAGCGATGGCGGACATCATCCAGAAAAAGAAAAAACCAACGGTGTAGCCGGCGCGACGATCCGCGAGCCAGGCCGGCGGCGCGTGATCGTCGACCAGCAGTTGCGGATCGAAGCAGGCGAAGAACAGCAAGGTTGCAACACATGCCGCGAGGAACGAGGCCCACAGCAGCACGCCGAGATCTTCCCGGAAGTGCGGCCAGAGCGAACGTTTCTCAGCGAGTGGCAGCATGGTAGTCACGGTCCTCGTGGTCGTCCTCGTCATCGTGGTCCTTGCGGTCATGGTCCTTGCCGAGGCTGAGCACGTACGCGGCGAGCAGCTTGACCTTGGTGTCGCCGAGGATGTCGTGATGCGCCGGCATCTGATTGTCACGACCGTTGGTGATGGTCGCGCGCACAGTGTCGAAGTCGCCGCCGTGCAGCCACACTTTGTCGGTGAGGTTCGGCGCACCGACCAGCTGGTTGCCTTTCGCGTCCACGCCGTGGCAGCCGATGCACAATGTTTGGAAACGATTCTGTCCGGCGTTCACCCAATCCGGCGGCGCTTTGCCACCGCTCAGGCTCACGACGTACGACGCGACCTCGTTGACGCCGGTTTCACCGAGCACCGAGCCGAGCGCGGGCATCATGCCGTGACGACCCTGGCCGATTGTTTCCAACACGCGGCTTTCATCGCCGCCCCACAGCCAGTCCTTATCGGTGAGATTCGGAAAGCCTTTGGCGCCGCGCGCGTCGGAGCCATGGCAGCCGGCGCAGTTCGCGCTGAACAGATTCTTGGCCGTCGCCATCGCATCTTTGTTCTCGGCGAGGTCGTGCAGCGAGCGATCTTTCAGCGCCGCGAGGCGTGCATCGAAGGTTTCGCGTTGACGCTGGATCTGCTTCTCATATTGAGCGACCGAGTTCCACTTCGAGGTGCCGGAGAAGTTGCCCAGGCCCGGGAAGAACGCGAGATAACCGGCGCCGAACACCACGGTGATGATGAACAAACCCAGCCACCAGCGCGGCAGCGGATTGTTGAGCTCTTGCAGGTCGCCGTCCCACACGTGCCCGGTGGTGGCGGCGCTTTCATCACTTGCAGTGCTCGCGGCGCTGCGCGTACGCGCGGTCCACCACATCAGCCACAGGCACGCGACGATATTGATGACCGTGAAGACGATGATAAAAATACTGGCAGGTTGGCTGATCATCGCGGCGAATCCTCAAGACGAGCCGGAACGGAGTCGTGATCTTCGAGCGGCAGACGGGCGATGTGATCGAAGTCGGTCTTGCGGTTCTTGCTCCAGGCCCACGCCCACAAGGTCATGAAGGCCAGGAACAACACCAGCGTCAGCAGTCCGCGCACGATTCCCATGTTCAGTTCGATGCTCATGGTTGACCCTTCGACGAGCTTGCAGTGGCGGCGGCTGTGACAGCTTCGCCGCGGAATTTCAGGCCTTGCATGTACGCGATCAGCGCATCCATCTCGGTGTGATCGCGCACTGTCTCGGGCGCCGCTTCGATCTCGGCGGCCGTGTACGGCACACCGATCTTCTGCAGGGCGCGCATCTTGGTTTGCGTCATGGCCGGATCGAGCGTGCGCTCGGCGAGCCACGGAAAGCCCGGCATGTTCGATTCCGGCACCACATCGCGAGGATTGGTGAGATGCACGCGATGCCATTCATTGGTGTAGCGGCCGCCAACTCGCGCCAGGTCCGGGCCGGTGCGCTTGGAGCCGAACTGGAACGGATGGTCGTACACCGCCTCACCGGCGATGGAGAAGTGGCCGTAACGTTCCGTCTCCGCCGGCAGCGGCCGCACCATCTGCGAATGGCAGTTGTAACAACCTTCGCGGACATAAACGTCGCGGCCTTCGAGCGCCAGCGGCGAGTACGGCTTCACTCCCGGCGAGGGCTGAATGACCGAGCTCTGCATGTACAGCGGCACGATTTCCACCAGGCCGCCGACGCTGATCACCAGAGCGATCAGCGCGCCCATCAGTGCAACTTTCTTTTCGACTATCTCGTGACTCATGTTGGTAGCCAGTTAGTGAGCGGAAGCGGGCGCGAGCACGGCGACGTCGACCGGCTGCGTGTCACGCACGGTGCGCCACACGTTGTAAGCCATGATCAGCATGCCGCTGAGGAACATCAGGCCGCCGAGCAGGCGCACGCCGTAGTACGGATACGTGTTCTTGAGCGACTCGACGAACGTGTAGGTCAACGTGCCGTCCGCATTCATCGCGCGCCACATCAGGCCCTGCATGACGCCGGCAATCCACATCGATGTGACATACAGCACAATGCCGATGGTCGCGATCCAGAAGTGCGCATCCATGAGCTTGACGCTGTACATCTGCTGTTTGCCGAACAGCTTGGGAATCAGCGCATACAACGAAGCGATGGAGATGAAGGCGACCCAGCCGAGCGCGCCGGAGTGCACGTGGCCGATGGTCCAATCGGTGTAATGCGACAGCGCGTTCACCGTCTTGATGGACATCATTGGACCTTCGAACGTCGACATGCCGTAGAACGACAGCGACACCACCAGGAACTTCATCACCGGATCGGTGCGCAGCTTGTGCCAGGCGCCGGACATGGTCATCAGGCCGTTGATCATGCCGCCCCACGACGGCGCGAGCAGGATCAGCGAGAACACCATGCCCAGCGACTGCGCCCAATCCGGCAGGCTGGTGTAGTGCAGGTGATGCGGGCCCGCCCACATATAAATCGAGATCAGCGCCCAGAAGTGCACGATCGACAGGCGATAGGAATAAATCGGTTTGCCGACCTGCTTGGGCACGATGTAGTACATCATTCCCAGGAAGCCGGCGGTCAGGAAGAAGCCGACCGCGTTATGGCCGTACCACCACTGCACCATCGCATCGACCACGCCCGAGTACACGATGTATGACTTGGTCGGCGACACCGGGATCGCGATGTTGTTCACGATGTGCAGGACCGCGATCGTGATGATGTACGCCGCAAAGAACCAGTTCGCGACGTAGATGTGTTTCACCTTGCGCTGGGCGATGGTGCCGAAGAACACGACGCCGTATGCAACCCACACGATTGCGATCAGCAGATCGATCGGCCATTCGAGCTCGGCGTATTCCTTGCTCTGCGTAATGCCCAGCGGCAGCGTAATCGCGGCGAGCACGATGACCAGCTGCCAGCCCCAGAACGTGAACGCGGCCAGCCGATCGGAGAACAATCGCACGTGACAGGTCCGCTGCACGATGTAGTACGAAGTCGTGAACAGCGCCGAGCCGCCGAACGCGAAGATCACCGCATTGGTGTGCAGCGGGCGCAGGCGGCTGTAGGTGAGCCAGGGAATATCGAAGTTCAGTGCCGGCCACAGCAGCTGCGCGGCGATGAGCACGCCCACCGCCATGCCGACGATGCCCCACACGACCGTCATGATCGCGAACTGACGCACGACTTTGTCGTTGTAGTAGGAGCGTGCTTCGACGCCGGCGCGCACGGGCGCGTCGATTTGAGCGTCAGCAGGCAAGACATTGGCGGACATGAGCAGCCTCGCAGCAGGTGATTTCAGCTTGGCCGCAATGTACAGCGCGGCGTTTCTGCGCGATTTACGGGGACCCCGAGAGAGACTGCGCGGCACCCCTGAGTGGAGTGCCTGCAGATGTCGACTGGATCGCAAAAAACGCAGGCCGCCTGCCGGTTGGCGCAGCGGCCGTTTGAGGGAAAGTCTTAGTCGAAGGGCCCTGGCCGCTTGCGACCGGAGAAAATCAAATCACTTTGGAATATTGCGGCGTGGCCGTCGGCTTCAAATGCGCGTCGAACACCATCGCGACATTCCTCAGCAGCGTGCGGCCGCGCTCTGTGACAGTGATGCTGCCTTTTTGTCGAGTCACCAGACCGTCGAGCGCCAGCGGCTGTAGTGCCGTCAGCTCGTTGGCGAAGTACTCGTCGAAGTCGAGCGCGTACTGCGCCTCGATGTCGTGGATCGCAAGCTCGCCTTTGCACATCAGGCGCTGGATGACATCGCGTCTCACCACGTCATCGATGCTCAACGCGATGCCGCGCTCGACGGGCAATCGGCCCTGATCCAGCGCGTGATAGTAGGCGGACAGTTGTTTGCAGTTCTGCGAGTAGCAGTTGCCGACGGCGCTGATGGCGCTGACGCCGAGGCCGATCAGATCGCAGTCGCCGTGCGTCGAATAACCCTGAAAGTTTCTATGCAGGCTGCCGTCGCGCAGGGCGCGCGCCAGGTCGTCGTCGGGCAGCGCGAAATGATCCATGCCGATGTAAACATATCCTGCCGCGGTCAGCCGCTCTACAGTCAGCTCCAGCAGTTGCAGGCGCGTCTCGGAATCGGGCAACTGTTCGGCGCGAATCGCCCGCTGTGCTTTGAACAGCTTTGGCATGTGCGCGTAGCCATACGCAGCCACGCGATCAGGCCGGATCGCAATGACCGTATCCAGTGTCTTGCTGAAGCTGGCCACTGTTTGTAATGGCAAGCCGTAGATCAGATCGAAGCTGATGGAACGAAAGCCCAACGCCCGCGCCTGCCGCACGGAGTGCGCGACCTGCTCGGTGCTTTGCTGGCGATTGACGGCTTTTTGTACGTCCGGATCGAAATCCTGCACGCCCAGGCTGATGCGATTGAAACCGAGCGCCGCGAGCGCCGGCAGCGAGTCTTCCTGCAAGGTGCGCGGATCGATTTCGATGGAGAATTCGCGCTGCTCGGAGCGGTCGACGTTGAAGTGACGGCCGAGATGATCGAACAATCCCGACAGCTGCTCCATGGTGAGGTACGTCGGCGTACCGCCGCCAAAATGCAGCTGCCGGATGGCGCGAGCCCGACCGAACAGCGCGCCTTGCAACTCGATTTCGCGATACAGGCGTTGCAAATACTGCTCGGCGTGCACGCGGTTGCGGGTGATAATTTTGTTACACCCGCAATAGAAGCAGGGGTGCTCGCAGAACGGAATGTGAACATACATCGACAGCGGCCGCACGCGAGCCGAATTGCTCAGCAGTGCGGCGCGCCGGTAGGACTGTTCGTCGAAACGGGTATGAAAATGAACCGCGGTCGGATAGGAGGTGTACCGCGGTCCATGGCCGTCGTAACGACGAATCAATTCAGCATTGAGTTTCATGAGCGGGAAGGCCGGTCAGAAGCGCCGGCCGACGGACAATCCGAACGCATAGGGATCGATTTGCACGGTGCCGAGCCTGGTGCCGTTCAAAGTCGCATCGGTATCGATGTCGAAGTAGCGGGCGTCGACGTTTGCGAACCAGTCGCTGCCGAGTGCCACGTCCAGTCCGGCCTGCGCCGCCAGGCCCCATGACGGATCCAGCTTCAGCTTGTTGCCCGCCAGCGCGCCGACCGTCTTCTCGTTGAAGAACAGCGTGTAATTCAGGCCCGCGCCGACATACGGCCGCCACGTGCCGTTGGGATTGAAGTGATATTGCAGGCTCAGCGTCGGCGGCAGATGTTTGGTCTCAGCGACTTTGCCGCCGCCGTTCAGGTTGATGTCGTGCGAGAACGGCAGGGCCGCCAGCAGTTCGGCGCCCCAGTGCGGCGCGAACATATACGTGCCGTTGAATGTCAGGCTGGCGCCGGTGTCGACGTTCACCAGGTCGTGATTGTCGGACTTGGGGCGGACACTGTGGATACCCACGCGCCAGATCCAGTCGCCTGCGTCTTGGGCCTGAACCGCCGGGACCGCGACGACGCCTAAAACAGAAACAATTGCAGCAGCAGCGAGTTTCATTTCACACCTTCTTATTACGGCCCCGAAAGGTCGGTGCCGACGGGTGCATTTATAGAAGTACCGCTTCCGCGGCGCGCTCCGGAGGTCCACGCAAGGCCTGCGGGGTAGTCCGGGTGAACGGACGGGCTGTAATCCTTGCCGGCAAGTCGCAGGGATGGCCCACAAATTGCGCTCCATCACCCCGGGCTCTTGCGTCGCGCCCGAAAAATCCCAACTATTAGCTGGACGACTGCGCTGGGGGCGGAGACAAACAATGCAGACGACACAAGAAGGGCCGTCGAGTACGTATCGCGTGGCGAATGGGACGTCGGGCGCGTCAGCGCGCACGGGCTCCGCACCGCCGCCCGATGCTTCGCGGCTGCGTTCCATGGAAGGCCGCATGCTGCGCGCACTGCTGCATGCATTCGGCAATCCTCCGATTCAGTTCGCGCTCTGGAATGGCGATCGCGTCATGAACGCGGCCGGCGAGCCGGTTGCAACCTTGCACATCTCCGACCGGCGCACGCTGGTGCGGCTGTGCATGGACCCCGACATGGAATTCGGCGAGCTCTACAGCGCCGGCAAGATCGAGGTCGACGGCGACTTCGGCCGCATGATCGAGCTGTTGTATCAAGGCTCGGCGCGTCCGGCCCGCAACTCAGTGACATTGGCGCGGCGCGTTGCGTCGTGGATGCATCGCCGGCCGGTGAACACGCTCGACGGCTCGCGCGAAAATATTCATCACCACTACGACATCGGCAACGAGTTCTATGCCCTGTGGCTGGGCTCGACCATGGCATACACCTGCGCTTATTTCCCGACGCCGGAGGCGACGCTGGATGAGGCGCAGCTCGCGAAATTCGAGCACGTGTGTCGCAAAGTGCAGCTGCGCCCGGGCGAGCACGTCGTGGAGGCGGGCTGCGGCTGGGGCGGCCTCGCTCTGTACATGGCTCGCAAGCACGGCGTGAAAGTGACTGCGTTCAACATTTCACGCGAGCAGATCGCATATGCACGCGAGCGTGCGCAGGCGGAAGGTTTGTCGAACTCGGTCCAGTTCGTCGAAGACGACTATCGCAACATCTCCGGCCAGTACGACAAGTTCGTGTCGGTCGGCATGCTCGAGCACGTGGGCGTGGAGAATTATCCTGGGCTCGGCCAGGTGATTCGCGGCTGCCTCAAGGCCGACGGGCTCGGTTTGATCCACACCATCGGCCGCAACCGCTGGAAGCCCATGCATCGCTGGATCGACCGGCGCATTTTCCCGGGCGCCAATCCGCCGTCGCTGAAGCAGATGATGGATATATTCGAGGACAACGATTTCTCGGTGCTGGACGTGGAGAACCTGCGGCTGCACTACGCACGCACGCTGGAATGGTGGTGGCAGCTGTACGAGCAGTCGGCGGATCGCGTCAAGGCGATGTTCGATGAGAGCTTTGTGAGAATGTGGCGCTTGTATCTGCTGGGATCGCACGCGGCGTTCACGACCGGCGAGATGCAGTTGTTTCAGGTCGTGTTCTCGCCCGGTGCCAACAACCACATTCCCATGACTCGCGAGCACCTCTACCAGCCATGACCACCGAGAGCTGCGATGTATTGATCGTTGGCGGCGGTCCAGCCGGATCGTCCTGCGCTCGCTTGCTGAAGCAGGCCGGGCTCGATGTGCTGGTCATGGACAAGAGCGAGTTCCCGCGCGACAAAGTCTGCGCCGGCTGGATCACGCCGCAGGTCGTCGAAGAACTGGCTCTGGACGTCGAGGACTACGCTCGCGGGCGAGTGCTGCAGCCGATCAGCTCGTTTGTCACCGGCATGGGGCAGCGTGCGAACGCGCCCGTGCGTTACGACAAGATCGTGAGTTACGGCATTCGTCGCTGTGAGTTCGATCATTACCTGCTGGAGCGCAGCGGCGCACGCCTGCGTCTGGGCGACACCTGGAAAGCCATGGAGCGCGTCGGCGATCGCTGGTTCGTGAACGGGCAGATCTCGGCGGGCCTGGTGATCGGCGCCGGCGGGCACTTCTGTCCGGTCGCTCGCTTCCTCGGCGCGCATCTGGGCAAGGAAGAAAGGGCGATCAGTGCGCAGGAGATCGAGTTCGAGATGAACGATGCGCAGGCGGCGCAGTGTGCGGTGACCGGCGATCAGCCCGAGCTGTATTTCTGCGAAGACCTGAAAGGCTATGGCTGGTGTTTCCGCAAAGGAAACTATCTGAATGTCGGCCTGGGGCGCGAAGGCAATCATCGCCTGGCCGAGCAGGTGCAAACGTTTGCTCGCGGGCTCGCCGAGCAGGGGCGCATTCCGGCCGACCTGCCGGGCAAGTTCAAAGGGCATGCGTATCTTTTGTACTCGCACGCCAATCGCCCCGTGGTTGGCGAAGCGGTGATGATCATTGGCGATGCTGCCGGCCTCGCTTATACACAAAGCGGCGAGGGCATCCGGCCCGCCGTGGAATCGGGGTTGATGGCTGCGGCCACCGCGATTGCCGCCGGTCGCAACTATGCTCGCAGCCGGCTCATGCCTTATGAAACATCGTTGCGCTCCCGCTTCGGCGAGCGAGGCGGCGCTCCGGCCCTGTCGTTCCTGCCGGCGACATTGCGGCTGTCACTCGCGCGCGCACTCATGCAAACGCAGTGGTTTGCCCGCAATGTGATCCTCGACCGCTGGTTCCTGCACGCCCGCGAGCCGGCACTGAATACTTAACAAAGAAGTTCTGCACGAGCAAAAACGCCAGATTCCCGGAGTCGGCGCTGCCGCGCTCGATTCGCGGCGGCGCCCCTCTTGGATCGCGCATCTTCGAGCTGGCGGAAAGGTGGGGGTCCTGTGAAGTTCGCCAACCCTCGTGATGATGCCGCCCTCAGCCATTCGAGCTAGGCATTGCGCGGTCGCTGTCCCACAAACGCGGCGCGGACCGCGTGTCGCGCGTTAGCGCGACGAGAGCGCAGTAAAGCGCAACGATGCCGCTGAGCCAATCATGCGGGCACCATCGAACGCCGATGCAAATCGCGCGAAGACGCTGGCGAGTTTCACAGGACCCCCACCTACGCCGCCAGCTCAGCCGAAGGCTGCGCGTAACGCGTCCGCGCCAACGCGAAGCGCAACCGCGTCAGCGAAAAAGCTAGCTACTTAGCGACCCATTTCCAATCGCGCACCTCGGGCATGTCTTCGCCATGGCGGCGGACATATTCGCGGTGCTCGATGAGCTTGTCGCGCAGGCGCTGGCGCAGGTGGCCGGCTTGAGCGCCGAGTGAGGGCACGAGGTCGATCGCGGTCTCGGCCAGGTGATAACGATCCAGATCGTTGAGCACCGTCATGTCGAACGGCGTGGTTGTCGTGCCTTCTTCCTTGTAGCCGCGCACGTGCAGATTGCCGTGGCCGTGGCGGCGATAGGTGAGGCGATGGATCAGCCAGGGATAGCCGTGGAACGCGAATAGAATCGGCTTGTCGGCGGTGAAGATCGAATCGAACTCCTTGTCGCTCAAGCCGTGCGGATGTTCCGTGTCCGGCACCAGGGTCATCAGGTCGACGACGTTGACGACGCGAATCCGCAGCGCCGGCAGCCACTCGCGCAGCAACTGAACCGCTGCCAATGTTTCCAACGTCGGCACATCGCCGGCACAGGCCATGACGATGTCCGGCGAGCCGTCCTGATCGTTGCTGGCCCACGACCAGATGCTCACGCCGGCAGTGCAATGTTTGATTGCCGCGTCCATCGACAGCCACTGATGCTCGGGCTGTTTGCCGGCCACGATCACATTCACGTAATTGCGACTGCGCAGGCAATGATCGGTCACGCTCAGCAGCGTGTTGGCGTCAGGCGGCAGGTACACGCGAATCACGTCGGCCTTCTTGTTGACGACGTGATCAATAAAGCCCGGATCCTGGTGGCTGAAGCCGTTGTGATCCTGCCGCCAGACGTGCGAAGTCAGCAGATAATTCAGCGACGCGATCGGCCGGCGCCAGCCGATGTGATTGCAGGTCTTGAGCCACTTGGCGTGCTGGTTGAACATCGAATCGACGATGTGAATGAACGCCTCGTAACAGCTGAAGAAGCCGTGCCGTCCGGTGAGCAGATAGCCTTCGAGCCAGCCCTGGCATTGATGTTCGCTGAGCATTTCCATCACGCGGCCATCGCAGGCGACACTGGTATCGGTCGGCTCGATGCGGGCTGCGGACATGCGCGATGTGACTTTCAGCACCTCGTCCCAGCGATTGGAGGTGAACTCGTCCGGCGCGAACAGCCGGAAGTTGCGCGTGTCCATGTTGAGCTTCATCACGTCGCGCAGGAACTTGCCCTGCACGCGTGTGGACTCGGCGATCTTCGCGCCCGGTGCGGGCAGCTCGACTGCGTACTCGCGAAAGTCCGGCAGCCGCAGCTCACGCAGCAGTACGCCGCCGTTGGCGTGCGGGTTGTCGCCCATGCGACGTTTGCCCACCGGCGCGAGCTCCCGCAGCTCCGGCTTCAACTTGCCTTCGGCAGTGAACAGCTCCTCGGGCTTGTAGCTGCGCATCCATTGTTCCAGCAGCTGCAAGTGATCTTTCTTTTCCGCCAGCTGCGCCAGCGGCACCTGGTGCGAGCGCCAGCTGTTCTCCACCGGCACGCCATCGACTTCCTCGGGGCCGGTCCAGCCTTTGGGCGTATGTAACACCAGCATCGGCCAGCGCGGCCGTTGTTTGAAACCGTTCTTGCGCGCATCGGTTTGAATGTCACGAATGCGTTCGACGATCCGGTCCATCGTCTTCGCCATCGCGAGGTGCGTGGCGGCGATGGTGTCCTGTTCGTCGATAAAGAACGGCTCGTAACCGTAACCCTGCATGAGCTGCGTCAGCTCTTCGCGCGGAATGCGAGCGAGCACCGTCGGGCCGGCGATCTTGTAACCATTCAAGTGCAGGATCGGCAGCACGGCGCCGTCGCGCACCGGGTTCAGGAATTTGTTCGAGTGCCAGCTGGTGGCGAGCGGGCCGGTCTCGGCCTCGCCATCGCCGATCACACACGCAACCAGCAGATCGGGATTGTCGAACGCCGCACCGGTCGCATGCGACAGGGAATATCCGAGCTCGCCGCCTTCGTGAATCGAACCCGGCGTTTCGGGCGCGACGTGGCTCGGAATGCCGCCAGGAAAGGAAAACTGTTTGAACAGCCGGCGCATGCCGTCCTTGTCCTCGGACACGTTCGGGTAGTACTCGCTGTACGTGCCTTCGAGATAGACGTTCGCGACCAGCGCCGGCCCACCGTGTCCGGGCCCGGCGATGTACAAGGCGTTCACGTCATACTTGCGTATGACGCGATTCAAGTGTGCGTAGATGAAATTCAAGCCGGGCGTCGTGCCCCAGTGGCCGAGCAGGCGCGGCTTGACGTGCGCGATCTGCAACGGCTCTTCGAGCAGCGGGTTGTCCAGCAAATAAATCTGACCCACTGCCAGATAATTGGCCGCGCGCCAATACGCGTCCAGGCGGGTCAGATATTCGGTGCTGAGCGTGAGATCGTTACGAGGGGTGTCTGCCATGACTACCAATTACTAGCCGTTGGCCAAAGTTTCCCCGTTCAAGGTCAGATGCATTTTCACCAGGTGCGCAACCGAGCGGGCCTGCATCTTTTCCATGACATTGGCCCGATGGATTTCCACGGTGCGCTCGCTCAAGCCGAGGTCGATGGCGATGACTTTGTTGGCGCGACCGTCCACCACCAGCGCCATCACTTCCCGCTCGCGCGGTGTCAGCGATTCGACGCGGCGTTTGAGATCGGCGTGCCGCTCCACCAGTTCGCGATTCTCGGCGTCCTGCTTGAGCGCGCCATTGATGCGATCGAGCAGGTCCTGGTCGCGGAAAGGTTTCTGCAGGAAGTCGAAGGCGCCGTCCTTCATCGCCTGCACCGCCATCGGAATATCGCCGTGACCGGTGCCCAGGATCACCGGCAGCATCGAGCCGTTGCGGTTCAGCTGCTGCTGCACTTCCAGGCCGCTCATCTCCGGCATGCGCACGTCCAGCACCAGGCAGCCGGGCTGGTTCGGATCGAGCTTTTGCAGGAATTCGGCCGGACGTTCGAACGCCACGGCGTTGTAGCCCACCGTGTGCATCAGCACGGTGAGCGCACGACGCATGCCGTCGTCGTCGTCCACGATATAAATAGTGGGCTTCTTGCGGTTGTTCTTGTTTACGTTCGCGTTCATGTGGGCTCCGCCGAGGGCTGATCGGTGGTTGCGGGAAGTCGGAACCAAAACCTGGCGCCACCGCTGCCGACGTCGTCGCAGCCGATCGCGCCTTCATGCGCCTCGACAATAGCGCGGCTGGAGGCCAATCCCAATCCCGTGCCGTGTTCCTTGGTGGTAAAGAAGGGGCGAAACAGCTGGGCGCGTGCTTCATTCGTCAGGCCGATGCCGTTATCGATCACTGCCAGCGTGACCGCGTAACGATCGCCCGTCGCCTCGATGCGCACCTGCGGTGCCTGGCCGGCGGGCCGGCGCACTTCCAGCGAGTTTTGCACCAAGGTGTAGATAACGTGCTGAACGCGCAGGCGATCGATTGCGACCAGCGGCAGCGAAGCGTCGACGGCGACGTCCAGCCGTGCGCCGGCGCGAGTTGCCAGTAATTCCAGCACCGGCATCAGCTCGCTCAGGATATCCGGCAGCGCGCATACCGAGCGCTCGACGGCGCCGTCGTTGAAGATCTTGCGAATGCGCCGGATGCCCTGGCCGGCATTGAGCGCCTCGGTGCTGATGTGTTTGAGGACATCCACCGCCGCCGCCGTCATCGGTTCGGCACGCGTCAGCATGCGCTGGGCGGCCTGCGCAAAGGTGGCGATGGCACCGATGGGTTGGTTCAGCTCGTGCGCGAAGCCGCTGGCCATTTCTTCGAGCGCCGAGGCTCGCGCGATCAGCATCAACTGCTCGAGCAGCCGCGACGTCTGCAGCTGGGATGCAGGTTCGAAGGCTTTTTCGTCGGCCATGATGGCGGGGAGTGTCATATGGTCAGGGAGACTGCCGCAACCCCCGCTGCGGGACACCCGCGACTTCCACGGAACTCACTACGCCGGCCCCTTAGAGACTAAGCGGTTGCATGTAAAATCATATCGTTGACGACCCGGCGGCGGCATAATTTGCCGACATGGTTTCATTGAGCGGCACCGGACCCGTGGCTACCGATGGATGAACTGCGCGACATCACGCAACACCTGCTGCGCTTCTCGCCCGACGCACTGATCGTCATCGATGCCGCCGGCCGCATTCGTTTTGCGAACGAAACGGTCACGGCCTTGTTCGGATATTCCCCCGAGCAACTGGTCGGCAAGCCGCTGGATACATTGATTCCGGAGCGCCTGCGGGGCCGCCACGGCAGCCACCTGGCGGCGTACATCGACAGTCCCGGCGGCCGAGAAATGGGCGCCCGGATTGCCGAATTGTTTGCACGACGCGCCGACGGCAGCGAGTTTGCGGCCGGCATCCGGCTCGCACCGTTTCAGATCGACGGCAAGTTGTTTGTCGCCGCGGCGATTCGTGACAACACCGAGCGGCAGCAGGTCAATGAAGCGCTGGTGGCCGCGCGCGAAGAAGCCGATCGCGCCAATCGGGCCAAGAGCCGCTTTCTCGCCACCGCCAGTCACGATCTGCGGCAGCCGATTCAATCCATTCGCCTGCTCAACGCAGCGATGCTCAAGGTGGCGTCACCGCAGATGCGCGAGCTCTTGCAACAGCAGGAGCGCGCCATCGAAGGCATGACGCGCATGTTGAATGCATTGCTCGACATCAGCCGCCTGGAGTCGGGCGCGATCGAGCCGGTGCCGGGCCAGGTCGCCGTCGGCGATGTGCTCCATCAATTGCAGAGCGAGTTCGATTCGCTTGCCCAGGCGCGAGGCATCGCGCTGCGCATCGAGTCTGCTTCGCTCGTGGTCACGACCGACCGCACGCTGTTCTATCAGTTGTTACAAAACCTGGTCGGCAACGCGCTCAAATATACCGATCACGGCGAAGTCGCTGTCACCTGCGCCGTGGACCAGGATGGGCTGACATTGATCGTGAGCGATACCGGCATCGGCATTCCCGCCGACAAGCTCGATCGCATTTTCGATGAGTACTATCAAGTCGACACGCAGGGCGCCAAGCGCATGGGTGTGGGGCTGGGCCTCGCCATCGTCAAAGAAGTGGCGCGGCTGCTGGGCTTCAGCGTGAAGATCACATCGCGCGTTGGCGAAGGCACGCAGGCGATCGTCACCATCCCCAAAGAATTTCTCGCCGAAGCCGATACAAATGTGGAGCAGGCGGCGATGGCCACGGCCGCCGAGGGAACGCAGCGTCGAGCGCGCATCCTGCTGGTCGAGGACAATGAAGGCGTGCGGCTCGCGACCGAGCTGTTCCTGCGCTTCGAAGGTTTTCCGGTCGTCAGCGCGCCGTCGGTCGCGGAGGCGGAGGCCTTGTTCCAAACACTTCCGCCCGCCGAAGTCACCCGCACATTGATCATCGCGGACTATCACCTCGACGGTCGCAACACCGGCCTGGACTTGCTGAACAAGCTGCGTGAACGCGTCGGTGCCGATGTGCCGGCAGTCGTGCTCAGCGGCGATTTGCCTTCGGTTGTGCGCTCGTTGCGCGGGCCGGTGGCTCATTGTCGTTTCCTCAGCAAGCCCGTCGATACCACCGCCTTGCTGACCGCGATCGAGGAGCTGTCGAGCGAGGGCGATGCGAATTCTGCGGTAGCCCTGGGCTTTCGCTGAGCGGTTACGCGGTTGTCCCGATGTCGGCGTCTCGCCGGCAATTCGAGACTCCCGCTCATGGACTACATCAAACAAATACTGGTCATCGTCGACCCCACGGCGAGCGAACATCCCGCGATCGACAAGGCCGCGGTGCTCGCCGAGAGATTCAAAGCACGCATCGAGCTGTTCGTCTGCGACACCAAGGTGACGCGCGAGATGCGGCTCGCGGTGCACTTGCGTGCTCATTCCGATCAGCCGTTCCTGGTCGACATCAAATCGTTGTTAGAAACATTGGCGGCGCCGTTGCGCAGCCGTGGGCTCGATGTGACGACCGAGTGCATGTACGCCGATGCTCTGCACGTCGCGCTCATCGATCGCACCCGGCACACGAATGCCGATCTCGTGATCAAGGACACCCATCATCATTCGCTCGCCAAGCGAACGTTTCTGACCAACACGGACTGGCAGCTGATTCGTGGCTGTCCCGTGCCGCTGCTGCTGACGAAGAAAACGAAGTGGGCGTCTGCGCCGCGCATCGTTGCGGCGGTCGATCCAGGTCACGTCAATGACAAACCGGAAATCCTGGATCATTGGATTCTCGAACACGCGGCGCTGCTCGCACAGCGGCTGGAAGGCGAGTTGCACGTCGTGCATGTTTATTTGCCGATGGCCATCATCGGCGCCGCGACTGCAGGCAATCCGCCGCTGGCAGCTGCCGTGACGCCGGAGGACTTGGCTGTAGAAGAAGCGAATCGGCGCAAGCTGCTCGACGCGCTGCTGGCCGAATATCACCTCGGCCCGGAGCGCATCCACCTGCATGTCGGCGGCCCTGCCCAGGTATTGCCGCATGCAGCTGACTCGCTGCATGCAGATGTAGTCACGATGGGAGCGATCGCGCGCAGCGGCTTGAAGCGCATCTTCATCGGCAGCACTGCGGAGGATGTGCTCGAACGGTTGCCGTGCGACGCGTTGATCGTGAAGCCGCCGAACTTCTCCGAGCACATCACCATATAGCGCGTGGAGCACCAGGACGGTGCTCCGCCGCGCAAGCGGCGAGCGAGCAGCAAAAGTCACGCCTTTTGTTGCTCGCACGAGGGTCGTGGCAGGATGCCCGATCCCTCGTATTAATTTGTTCGGCGTATGAGCGCGCCGGCAGCGGAATAGCCGCCGCCGAATGCGATCAGCAGCGCGTATTCGCCCGGCTCCAACCGGTGCAAATAGCGATGCAGTGTGATGCCGACACTCGCGCAGCCCGTGTTGCCGAGCTCGCCGATGGTCAGCGCCACCCGCTGCGGCGACATGCCGAGATCCTCGACCACGCTGTCGATGATTCGTTTGTTGGCCTGGTGAGGCACAACCATGCGGATGTCGGAGACGGTCAGCTTGTTGCGTTCCATGAGCCGCCGCGCCATCGCGGCCATCTCACGAACCGCGTGCATGAAGATGTCCTTGCCATAGTGCATGACCAGCCCGCCGTCACGGGGCACCATCGTGATGCCGAACGGCCCGCGGCCGCAGTCGGCCAGGCCGACGGTGTGGGTGTCCAAGATCTGCACTCGCAACTTGCCCGGCTCGTTGCCGATGACGAACGCGGCGGCGCCGTCGCCCCACAAGTGACCCGACTTTTCGTCACCGTCCGAGGAGTACAGGCTGTTGTGCTCGGACGCGACGATGAGTGCTTTACGCGAGCGGCCGGAGGAGAAGTACGCGGACGCCATGTCGATGGCATCGATGAAGGACGAGCACGCGGTCGACAAATACATCGCACGCGCATCGGCCAGCGAGAACTCTCTCTGCAATACGTGCGCAATCGTGCCGATCGTGTCCCACGGGGTATAGGACGCGCCGATGATGAGATCTACGCCTTCAAGCGTCGCATCGCCCGTGCGCAGCAGATGCTTGACCGCGGCGATCGCCATCGTGTTCGCGTTCTCGCCTTCGCCCGCGCGACGGCGTTGACGAATACCTGTCAGTTGCTCGAACCACGGCGCTGGGCGGCCGGTCAGGCGCGAGAAGTAGTCGTTATCAACGACCCGTTCCGGCAGGTACTCACCCGAGGCATGAATGAACATCGGTCGTCTCTGTCGACTAGCTGTACTGAGGGGCTCTACAAATAACAATGCGCGCCACATGGCCGGGGCCGGTCACGCGGAAGCGGCGATTATACCCGGCTCTGCAAAAGTCACGCCCCAACCGATGACGACACGAGAAAAACTCAGCCGTTTTCCAGGCCGGCGCGGATTTCGTCCGTGAACATCTGGCCGTAGCGTGCCAATTTGGCCTGGCCCACGCCCGGAATGGCAGCAAATTCTGCAATGTTGGTCGGCGCCTGGCGCGCCATTTCTCGCAGCGTGTAGTCATGGAAGATGACATACGGCGGCACTCCGCTGTGATCCGCGAGCCGCTTGCGGAGCTTGCGCAAGCGCTCGAACAGCGCGTGTTCGGCCGGCGAGTCCGAGTGCTCGGCGTCCGCGGCTGCGGACCGGGCGCGTCGATTTGTGACCGGCGCCACGGCAAGCTGCACTTTGCGCTCACCTCGTAACACCTCCCAACTGAGCGCATTGAGCGACAGCACGGCATAGCCATCCTGCGACTCCTGGACCAGTCCTTGATGCAGCAGGGCGCGCACCAGGTTGCGCCATG
>CAMLEO010000079.1 GCA_946478975.1 uncultured Steroidobacter sp. | reverse complement strand
CTGACGCCAGCCACGGTTCGACATCAACTACCTCGGAGTTCCATCATGCTGGGCACCCTGGTGCGCACTTCGCTGCTGCGCACCCACAACTTCATCGGCGGCCGTTGGCAGCCGGCCGCGTCGGGCGCCGGGCTTGCCGTCACCGACCCGGCCACTCTGCAGACGGTGGCCCAGGTTCCCGACAGCGCCGCCGCCGATGCGCGAGCGGCGCTCGACGCAGCCCATGCCGCCTTCCCCGCCTGGCGCGAGCGCACCGGGCGCGAGCGGGCGCAACTGCTCAAGAAGTGGAACGACCTGATCGTCGCCCACCAGGACGACCTGGCGAAGATCATCTCCGCCGAACAGGGCAAGCCGCTGGCGGAAGCGCGCGGCGAGGTGCTCTACGGCGCCTCCTACGTCGAATGGTTCGCCGAGGAGGCCACGCGCACGCATGGCGACCTGATCCCGGAGCCCGTGCGCGGCAGGAAACTCATGGTCGTCAAGGAGCCGGTGGGCGTGGTGGCGGCGGTCACCCCCTGGAATTTCCCGCTGGCGATGATTGCTCGCAAGATCGCCCCGGCGCTGGCGGCAGGCTGCACTGTCGTCGCGAAGCCTGCGGAGGACACGCCGCTCACAGCACTCGCGCTGGTGAAGTTGAGCGAAGAGGCCGGTGTGCCGCCGGGCGTGATCAACATCGTGACCGCATCACGCGAACGCGGTGTTGAAGTTGTGGCGACCTGGCTCAGGGACCCACGCGTCCGGAAAATCACATTTACGGGCTCGACCGCGGTTGGCAAACATCTGGCCCGTGAGTCGGCCGCCACGTTGAAGAAACTATCGCTGGAGCTGGGCGGCAATGCGCCGTTCATCGTCTTCGACGACGCCGATCTCGACGGCGCGGTCGAAGGCTTGATGAAAGCGAAGTTTCGCAATGGCGGCCAGACGTGCGTGAGCCCGAATCGCGTCTACGTGCAGCAGTCCGTCTACGATACATTCGCGAAAAAGCTCGCCGAGCGCGTGAGCGCGCTGAAGGTGGGGCCGGCGAGTGTGCGTGGCTCGCAGGTCGGGCCGATGATCAACCAGCGGGCCGTGCAGAAGATCGAGCGTCACGTGAACGATGCGATCGCGCGCGGGGCGAAAGTCGTCACCGGCGGCTATCGCATGCGCGATCTGGGCAATGGGCATTACTATGCGCCCACCGTGCTGTGCGAAGCGAATCGTCACATGACGCTCGCCGAGGAAGAAACATTCGGGCCGGTGGTGCCGCTGTTTCGATTCCAGGACGAGGCCGAGGTCGTGCACCAGGCCAACGACACGCCGTTTGGATTGGCCGCTTATTTCTATTCGCGCGACGTGGCTCGCATCTGGCGCGTCGCCGACCAGCTCGAGACCGGCATCGTTGCCATCAACGAAGGTGCGTTCGCGAGCGAGGCGGCGCCGTTCGGCGGCGTCAAAGAATCGGGATACGGACGGGAAGGATCGCGCTACGGACTGGACGATTACATGCACACCAAATATTTATGCCAGGGATCGCTGTCATGACGGATGCGGGCCGGACGAACTACGCCATCGAGCTCGACTTTCCGAACATCGCGCCCTACCAGGCGGGCAACAGCGGCATTCCGTGGCTGTGGACCTTCGACAGCGGCGTGCCCGGGCCGCACGTCATGGTCAACGCGCTGACCCACGGCAACGAAGTCTGCGGCGCTATCGTCGTCAAAGAGCTGCTCGACCGGCGAGTTCGACCGAGGCGCGGCCGACTCACGCTGTCGTTTGCAAACGTCGAAGCGTATCGCCGTTTCGATCCGACGCGCCCGGATGCCTCCCGCTTCGTCGATCAGGATTTCAATCGCGTCTGGAGTCCGCAGACGCTCGACGACGTGACGAAGGATTCGTCCGAGCTGCGTCGCGCACGTCAGCTGCGGCCGGTGGTGGATACAGTGGACCTGCTGCTCGACCTGCATTCGATGCACGAGCGCAGCGCGCCGCTGATCGTCTGCGGCCCGTTGGACAAAGGCATCGCTTTCGCGCGTGAGCTCGGTTCGCCGCCGACCATCATCAGCGATGAAGGACATCCCGAGGGCCGACGCATGCGGGACTACGCCGGCTTCGGCGATTCCAAGAGTCCGAAGAATGCGCTGCTGATCGAGTGCGGCCAGCATTGGGAAAAGTCCGCGCTCGCTGTCGGCAGGGACAGTACGGCGCGTTTTCTGGTGCGCGCCGACGTCGTCGATACTGGCGATCTTCCTTCGGGCTGGCTGATTCCGCGGCAGCAGCCTTCGCAGGTCATTCGCGTCACCCAGCCGGTGGTCGCGACCGGCATGGACTTTCAATTCGCAGGTCCTTACACGGGCCTCGAAGTGTTCGCCGAGGAAGGCACGCTGATCGGCTGGAATGCGGGCGAAGCAGTCCGTACACCGTATCCGAACTGTGTGCTGGTCATGCCTTCGCTGCGCCAGTTGCGCCCCGGCGTGACGGTGGCCCGGCTGGGAAAATTGCTGCCGTAAAGTGCAACCCTTTTGCAAGCTCGTTCGTGTACTCCATCAGGTGCAACCGATGGAACGACCATGAGCTTCAACGTCCTGGTGGCGGAGCCCAACAATGAAGATTGGATGTCGATCGCAAGGGGACTGCGCAGGCGCCTGCCGGACGCCGCCGTCCTGCGCGTCAAGGATGGGGAGCAAGCGCTGCGGTTTACCTTCCATGCCGGCTTGCTGACCACCGACCCTCAAATCCCGCACCTGGTGCTGCTGTCCGCGCGACTGCCGATCGTGTCCGGCGAACGCGTGCTCGAACAGCTGCGACAGGATCCACGCACGCGCTCGATTCCGGTGCTGGTCGCCTGGAAGGACGGCTACAACTCCAGGGTCGAGAAGATCGAAGCCTTCCGCGGCGATGAGTGGCTATTCACCATATTTTGTACGGTCGCGCTGGAAGAGCAGGTCGCCGACGCCGTGCGCCGGCTTTATGACATGCACGAGGCGGAGCACCGGCTCCGCGCACCTGCCGACAACGCGTTGAGAATCATCTGACGCCGTCAGCTCACCTGGGCGACCTGATGGAACATATCCACATAACCCATGATGGCGTCGGTGAGGCCGGCGATCTTGGGATTGGTCGAGTCCACTAAATAATATTCGTCCGGGGCGTGCGCGCCCGAGCCATGGCCGAAGCCGAAGTGGCCCGCCGGCAGCGATAACGGCGGAGCGGTGAACACGGAGCCCGGCCACGAGCCGGCGAGGCGAGGATTGAGCGTCGCTTTGATCCCGGCGCGGTTGTAGGTGGCGAGCTCGGCGCGAATGATGCGGCTGTTCTCGGCGGTCTCGGTCGGATCGTAACCACCACTCACCTTTGTTTCGACATCGGCGAAGCCATGCTTGTCCAGATGGGCGCGTAACTTCTGCTCGGCTTCTTTGCGCGTCTGATTGGGCACCAGCCGCAGATCCAGCTTCGCCACGGCACGCCCCGGCAGCACTGTTTTGCCGCCCGGGCCGGTGTAACCCGCGACCAAACCTTCGATGTTTACGGTCGGCTGCGATGCCAGTCGCTCCAGCGCCTGGTTGTAGGGAAGATCGTCGATCCAGTGGCTGACGCCGAGCAGTTTTTTCTGCGAGGCTTCATCGCCGGTGCGGGCCAGCTCCGCGATCAGCTCTTTCTCGCGCGCCGTGAGCGGGCGAACATTTTCAAACCAGCCGTCGATGACCGGCGTATTGCCGTCCGGTGTCACCAAAGAATTCAGCGCCGCGACCAGGCGCCAGGCAGGCGAGTCGACCATGGCTTTGACGCTGGAATGAACATCGCCTTTGGGGCCGCGGCCCCATTTTTCGCCGCTCGCGATCAGTTCCAGTTCGATCAGGCCTTTCGAACCGAGGTTCACGGCGACGTTGCCGTTCAAGTCCTGCCAGCTGGCGGGAATGAAAATGCCTTCGGCTTTTTTGAGCGCGGCGAACACTTCGGGCTTTTGCACCACCTGGTGAAAATGCGGCGAGCCGATTTCTTCCTCGCCTTCGGCGACCAGCACCAGGTTCACTGGAAACTTTGTTTTCGCCGCACGCATGGCATGGAGCGCGGCCAGCAGGGTAGCTTCGGGGCCTTTCTGATTTACAGCGCCGCGGCCGACGATTGCGCGGCCGAGCCCGGGCTTGTCGACGAGACGCGCTTCGAGCGGCGGCGAAGACCATTCCGCCGGATCGAACTGCTTCACGTCGTACATGAAATAAAGAGCGAGCGTGCGCTTCGCACCGTTGTCCATGGTTGCGAACACACCTGGATGGCCATCGGTGGGCACGACGGTGGCCGCATCGAAGCCGGCCTCGCGTGCAAGGTTTGCCATGTACTCGGCGCCTTCTTTCATATTGCGGTTTTCGGCCGCAATCGAGGGCAGGGCAATCCAGTCTTGAATGCGCTTGATCGCCGCTTCACGACCGGCTTCGGCCGCTTTGCGAATCGCTGGATAGCGCTCGCGGGCGGCCCATGCGCCCGGCGAGCCGAACATCATCGAGCCTGCACCCGCGAGCGCAGCGGCAGTCAAAAACTCACGACGATCCATTCCATGCGAAGGGCGATGCGAAGGGTGCTCGGCCATGACTGTTCCTTGTTGGAAAGGCGAGCATCGATTCTGCCCCAGCGTCGAGGATTGTTTCTAGAGTTTTGCGACCAGCGCGAGCACCGTGAGTCGTGGGCTGGATTGTGTGCAATCGACGCGTTCGATGTCTTTGACGATCTGCACCGACATCTTCGGCAGCACCTGGCGGCGCAGCTGCTGGACCAGCGAGCAGTCGCCGGTATCCAATGTCACTTTGGGCGCGCGCTGAATCGCGATGGATTCCCACACCGCAGGAAATCTTTCCAGATCCTGGGCTGTGGGCAGCGTGATGCCGTTGACGCGCGCAATCAACAAATCTTCGCTGCTGTAGGCGGTGATGGCGCGAATGTTCTCGGGCGTCGCGATGACCGGCGATTCCATGATCACTTCGAGCAGCGCCGCGGTGGCAAAGTCGCGGCAGGAGACGCCGTTGACGACGATGCGCTCGCGCGCCCCGAACTGAGTGAGGATCCTGCGAACCTTGCTTTCCAGCAGGTCGCATGGATACATGCGACCTTCGCTGCGATATTGGAACACTAGGCGTTGCGGCCGCCAGACGGCTGCAACCCACTCCGGCGTCGCTTCCGCGCTCCAGCCGATCGATTGGGCGAACAAAGCAAGGCACGCGAAGATTGCGTGGCGCATCCGTCAGCCTCCTGTTTTGCGAGGTTTGGACGAAGCGCCGCCGACAAAGGTTGCGGCGTGCTTTGCTAATTTGCTCTAGCGGGTTTGCCCGGCGTTATTTTGGTAGCGGGTCGATGTTTTGATGTCGGCGACGCGGCCGTCGGGCTGGTACGCGACCAGGGTCTGAGTGATTTCGACCTGATCGCTCGTGTATCGATAGGCCGTGAGAGACACGACCGCGTTCCTCATATAAATGTATTCGCGGCTTGGCCTGCCATAGCCCGGGCTCGCCGGATCCTGATCGATTTCCGCGATCACCTTGCCGTCAGGCGCGGTGACGAATTTGATCAGGCCGTTGTCCGGCGACACTTGCAGCGCGGCCAGGCGCGGATCGTCAGCCACCGGCGGCGCCGAGTCGCCGCGATGCGGCGCCTCCGGGACGTCGCGTTGTGAGCTCGCGTTGAGAGGCGCAGGCGCTGTCATGGATGCGGCGGCTCGATTCGCCGGGCCGTCGTTCCAATAGACGATGACTCCCGCGACGAACGCGGCGAGTGCAACCGCTGCAGCGATGAGCATTCCGCGGTTCATTGGCCGGCGAATGCCACGTCGTCGATGTAGGCGTCGCCATCATCGGTGTAATACGGATATTTCTCGTATCGCCATTCGATCGTATGCACACCCAGGCTGATCGGCAGGGTGTACTGGTACCACTGGTTGGAGCTCGAGCTCGATATCGACAGCATGGACTGGCCGTCGATCAGCACCAGTAGTTGATTGCAACAGTATTGCGAATCGACGCGGGCACGGAAGCTGAGCTGCCCCGGCCGGAAGAAACCGTTGAAACGAATGCTGCTGTTTTCACCGGTGGCGATAGTGCCGGCCTTCAGGCTCGCGGCGCCGGTGTTCGCGACCGTGGTGTCGACGGTCCAGTCGGCGCTGCTGGAGGGTGGCGTGCTCCACGCCGCCAGGTTCGGATTGTTCTCGAACGACTGGTTGTAACTGACGATGGGCTGCGGGACGCTGGACTGGTCGTTGGGATCGCCGCCATAGAGCACTTCGATCAGGTCCGCATAGCCGTCATCGTCGGAATCCACGTCGCGCGGATTGGAGTGATGCGTGAGGACTTCGGCCTGGTCGGTCAAGCCGTCGTCGTCGCTGTCGACCCGCCACGGATCGGTCGCATAGGTGACGATCTCCTGCTGATCGGTCAACCCGTCGCCGTCCGAGTCAGGCAGCAGCGGATTGGAGTCATGCACGTATTCGTCCCGGTTGCTCACGCCGTCGCCGTCCGCATCGCCAGTCGCGTCCGCCGCGTTTGAATCGCTGAAGTGGTACAGCACTTCCCACCAGCGCGGCAGCGAATCGGAGTCCTGGTCGCCGAACTGCAGTTGCACGAACGCAGTGGTGTTGTTCACGACGTGCACGAGGAAGGCCTCGGTCTGGCCGAACGCCAGGCCGAGCGGTTGTCCCGGATACTGATAGCTCGCCAGCACGTCGCGCGTATGCAGATCTCGAATTTCGATCTGGTCGGTCGTGTCGAGGTCGACGAGCGCATGGTCGCTCCAGTGTGCATCCTTGACGACCTTGCCGAGCGACGTCAGTCGCGTCAGGCCCGGCATGCCGAAGATGTCGCCATTGCCGACCAGGATGCGCTGACCGTCCGCGCTGATGCGGATCGGCGACGAGATGCCGCTGCTGTAGTACTGGCTCGGCGCCTCGCCTTCGGCGGTGATCGTGCCGGTGGTCTGGTCGATTTGTTTGTAGTAGAGGTTATAACCGTCCCGCGCGTAGTACATACGCGAGCTGACCGGATCCCAGACGTACTCCGTGGCGTAGTAGCCGTATTCGTTGCGAGCGGTCGTTACGCCGTTGCTGTCGATGAGGTACTGCGTCGGAGTCGAGTAGTAGTTGCGTTCGCTGGCGAACATGAAGTTGCCGACGGCGGCCAGAGCGTCCACGTTCGTCGGCAGTTTAGCGAACGCAATCTCGGCGCCGCTGTTCGACGTCACATCGATGTACTGGATCACGCCTGTGCCATAGCCCAGGTACAGCCGCTGGTGGGCGCTCGAGTACGCCATCTTGATCGGCGCCAGGCTGCCGAAGCCCTGCTCGATGCCCACGACGTACGGATTGAGGTACGTGCGCGTCGCCATCGACCAGCGATACACACGGCGATTGGCGCTGCTCAGCAGATAAACCGTGTCGCCGAGACTGAACATTTGATCCGGCACATAGTTTGGAACCGTGGCGGCGTAATTGCAGTTCACACCGTCGCCATGCGATGCCAGGTAGCACGCGGCGTCCTGCGGATACGCATCGAGGCTCAGTCCGGTGGTGCTGTCGCCGGAGCCGCTGCCGGCATTCCATGCATCGGGATAACCATCGCGATCGGTGTCGAGCGATGCGGCGGGATCGAGCGGGAAGGCGTCTAGAGTGTTCGGCACGCCGTCGTTATCGCCATCGTCGCTGGGTACGTAGATATGGAACTGCACCCTGCCGTTGTTGTTGACCAGCACGGCCATGCGTGTGTCCGAACCCACGATGCGCAGCGCCGTGCCGGCATACGTCCGTTGCTCCAGCGTCGAGAGGTTCGCCCCCAGCCGGCGCAGCGTCGTTTGATTGTTCGTGGTGCGCAGGAGCGCCAGCGAATCGTTCGCGAACCAGCGCGCATCGGCGACCTGCGAGCCCACCGAGCCGGCCCACGTCAAACCGCTCCGGCCGTAGAGGTCGCCACTGCCGAGCAGCACGTACTGGCCGCTGGTGGAGACGCGGATCGGTGCCTGGATGGTGTAGTTGCCGTGATAGGGCGTCTCACCCGTCGCGGTGGTCTGCCCCGTGGCCTGGTCGATCTGTTCGAACATCAGATCGTTCGGAGTCGTGTTATCGCGCAGGTGGTACACGCGCGAGCTGGTTGGATCCCAGGCGTACTCGCTGGAGGAATAGATCCAGTCGCTGCGACTGGTCGTGACGCCGTTGGAATCGACGATGTAACGCGAGCCCCAGTAGTAGCTGTCGTCCTGGGCCAGCACGTAGTTGCCGACGGCCGCCAGTCCGGTGACGGCGTGCGCGGTGCTGGCAAACGGGACCTCCGCACCGCTGCCCGAAGTCACATCGATGTAATTGATGTCGCCCGTGGCGTAGCCGACATACAAACGTTGATGGTTGCTCGAATACGCGATCATGGACGGCGTGCTCGCGCCTTGCAGGGTGCCCAGGACGTACGGATTCAGGTACGACGCGCTGGCGATCGACCACCGATACACGCGGCGATTGACCTTGCTCAACAGATAAACCGTATCGCCATTCTGGAGCACTTGATCCGGAACGTAACCGGGAACCGTGGCGCCGTAGTTACAGTTGCCGCCGGTGCCGTGAGAAGACAGATAACACGCGGAGTCGCTGGGATACGCATCCAGGCTCAAGCCAGTGGTGCTGTCGCTGGCGCTGCGGCCCGGATTCCATGCATCCGGATAGCCATCGCGATCGCTGTCGAGCGCTGCGGCCGGATCGCGTGGGAACGCGTCCTGGCTGTTCGTCACACCATCGTCGTCGCTGTCGTCGTCCGGCACATAGATGTGGAATTGCACCGTGTTGTTGTCGATGGTCAGCACCGCCATGCGGGTATCCGAGCCCACCACGCGCCACGCCTGGCCGTTGTAGGTCAGCTGTTCCACCTGGATCGAATGGGTGTCGCGACGACGCAGCGTCGTTTGATTGTTCGCCGTGGCCAACGTAACCAGCGAGCCGTCGTTGAACCAGCGCGCGTCGACAATCTGCTCGCCGAGCGAACGCAACCATGTCAAGCCGTTGCGGTTGTAGATGTCGCCGCTGCCGAGCAGGATGGACTCACCGTTCGCTGACACGCGCACCGGGGCCGGCGCGTAGTAGCTGTTGGACGACTCGCCGCGTGAGGCGATCCGACCGGTGGCTTGATTGATCTCTATATAAGCCACCGGTCCAGGTGTGACATTGCGCTGTATGTAGACGCGCGAGCTAACCGGATCCCAGGCGTAGTCGCCGGAGGAATAGTAGTAATACCAGTCGCTCAGATCGGTGAGGGCGCCGTTGCGATCGAACACGTAATCGCTGAAGCGGGCATCGCGAGTGTCCTGCACCAGCAGGTAGTTGCCAGCCGCCACCAGGCCACCCACCGCCTTCGCAGTGGCGGCGAACGGCATCTCGGCGGAGCCTGCAGCTACATCGATGTATTGAATCGCTCCACTGCTGTACCCCAGGTACAGGCGCTGATGGCTGCTCGAGTAAGCCATCTTGACCGGAGCCAGCGTGCCGCCGGCTTCGGCCATGCCGACCACGTACGGATTGAGGTAAGCGCCGCTGGAGATCGACCAGCGATATACGCGGCGATTGGCATTGCTCAGCAAATAAACCGTATCGCCGCCCTGGACCACTTGATCGGGCACGT
The DNA here is from genome assembly GCA_946478975.1 of uncultured Steroidobacter sp. Next base: position 15,760 of record CAMLEO010000079.1, on the reverse strand, counting down.
AGTTGGGAAGCGTCGCGCTGAAGTTGCAGGTCGTGCCGTTGCCGTGCGCGGGGAGATAGCATGCGGAGTCCTCGGGATACGCGTCCAGGGTGAGGCCGGTGGTGCTGTCGCTCGCGCTTCGGCCGGAGTTCCACGCGTCCGGATAACCGTCGTGGTCGGTGTCGAGCGAGGCGGCTGCGTCGGCCGGGAACGCATCGCGTGTGTTGGCGACACCGTCGCCGTCGGTGTCGTCGCCAGGAACATAGATCTGGAAGCGCACCGTGCCGGCGTCGATCAACAGCGCCGCCATCTTGGTGTCGGTACCGACGATGCGCAGCGCCTGGCCGGTGTAGCTGCGCGTTTCCAGGTTGACGAAGCTCGTTGCCGCTCGACGACGCAGCGTGGTCTGACCGCCGCTGGTGCTCAACGAAACCAGCGAGCCGTCAGCCAGCCAGCGGCTGTCGGCAAGCGGCTCCGCAAGCGAGCTCGACCACTTGAAATCTTCGGGTTTATATATATTGCCGCTGCCGAGCAGGACCTGCTGGCCGCTGGGAGAAACGTGGATGGGCCCGGGAACGTTGTTGCCGAAGTTGTATGAGCTCAGTTGCGAGCCGATCGCGCCGCTCGACTGGTTGACCACCTCGGATTGTATCGAGCTGAACTCGCTCAACAGGTAGACCCGCGACTGCACGGGGTCCCAGCTGTACGCCAGGGGACGCGCATTGGACCCATACTCGCTGCGGTAGGCCTGAGCGCCGGCGCGATCGAACGTGTAGCGATAGGAATAGTAGCGGGCCTCTTGCACCCACAGATAGTTGCCGGCCGCGAGCATGGCGGTGAGGCCGCCTTCGAGGTTGGCGAAATCCACCTCGGCTGCATTGCCCGCAGTGACATCGATGTATCGCATCGCGCCGGCTGCATAGCCCACGTACAGACGCTGATGGGCGGGTGAATACGAAATCATCGTCGGCGCGGCGAGAGTGGTGCCGACGACGTAAGCGTCCAGATAACGCTCTTCCGCCAACGACCAGCGGAACACCAGCCGGTTGCTGGCACTCAACAAATAAACGATGTCCTGGCCGTCGAAAACGACGCTGTCCGGAACATAGCTCGGCAGCTCCGCGACGACCTCGAAGTTCGAGATCACCGAACCGGTGGTGACGCGTGCTACCGAGACTTTCGAATAGGTCATCGAGGCCTGCGTGCGAACTGCGAGAGCCTGGCCGGCGCGAATCGTTCCAGCGGCGCTCGTGAAGGCGCCGCCGTCGATCGAGTATTCGCCGTTCTCGACGCTGATCGGCACCGGAACGTTGATGCCGGCAACGACCACTGCATTGGACGTAACCTGCGTGCCGCGAGTTGCGTTGACAATTCTTTGGAATTGGAGCGCGTCAGGCGCGTCATCGCGCTCCACCGTGGTTACCGTAAACGAAGCTGACACACCGCCGACGGTCAAAGTCACCGTGACCGTGCTCGAGGGGTCGGCCGAGGAGGTCGCGCGGATGCGGATCGTCTGATTGTTGGCAACCGTGCCTGGCGCCGAGGTGTACGCGCCGCCATTGATCGAATATTCGCCGCCAGTGATGGAGACCGGCGCATTCGCATTGATGTCGGAGATGACGATGTCGTTGGATATAACGACAGTCGATGGCGCAGCTCCGGCTTGGGCTGTGAAAGAACACGCCGCGGGAGTCGTATCCGGCGAGGATCCGCCGCCACCTCCACCTCCGCCACCGCAGCCTGCGAGCAGGCACACCAATCCCAACGACACCCAACGTGAAACCTGCATCCGCACGCCCGCTTGCTCCCGCAATCCGTTTTTATTTAGTCGTCCGGTCCAATGAGATCTTCTGAGATCTTCGGACCTCCTCATGGTGCAGTGTATCAGTGGCACGCCGGCCGCACGTAAGATACGCGCGAGACATAATCTCGAACGCGTCGTTGGTGCGGAGGTTTTAGTTGCCGATGAAATCGCTGCTCGCGGGCCTGGCGCTCGCCATCTCGCCAATTTCGCTGAACGCCCAGGCGCCGTCTGCGGTCGGCGGCATTCATCCAAACACTGAAGCGCAGATTGCCGGCACCTTGCGTTACCAGCCGCGCGGGGACGCGTTCATCATTCACAACGGCAAGGAACGTTTCAATCGTCCGCTCTACGGCGGCAACACTGCGTTTCGTGTCGATGGCGGCGATCTGCCCGAGTTCGTGCTGTATCTGCCGGGGCGCGGCGGCAATCTGCGCTTTGCCTTGCGTGCTGAGAACGAAACGCGTTGGCTGCACGCGGCGGCCGATATCACCAGTGGCTATCGCCCGGGCGAGCTGTTTTATGAGATTCGTGACCCGATGCTCGGCGCGGAAGGTGAGTTGCGTATCAGCGCGCTCGCGTATGCCGAAACCGAAGGTTTGATTCTGCAGGTGTCGTCGAGCGGCGTTCGCCCGGGTGTCGAGCTGTTGTGGGCGTTCGGCGGCGTCAACGGGCAACGAGGCAAACGCGATGGTGACATCGGCACCGAGGCGGTGCCGATCGGCGAATGGTTCCAGCCGAAACCTGGGTTCGCGGCGGACAATCGCATCGAGCTGCAGAACGCGGGCACATTCAAGCTCGAAGCCAAAGCCGCCACGTTGGTCGGCATGACATCGCAGCCCGTCGTCATGGGCATCGCCAATGCGGACCTCTGGGACCAGCCTGCAGAATTGTTTGCCGCTCTCGACGCTTCGCGCCGGCCAGCGGCGGCGAAGCCTTTGGTCGTCGGCACGCTGCCGCTCAATGTCGAATCCAGCTATTTATCTGTGCAGCGAGTCGGCGGCAATGACGGCGCGGCCAAAGAGCTCGACGTCTATGACGCCGTCAGCGCGAAACGCAAACAAACCGATGTGCCTCCGGCTGTCGAGAAACTCCCGCCTGAATTCTCGGCGGCGTCGCTTGCAGCTCGGTTCGAGGCGACGCGTGAATATTTCTCCGCCTTGCGTACGCGAGTTGCCATCGACACGCCCGATCCATTCTTGAATGCAGCCGTCGGCGCACTCAACGTCGGTGCCGACGCGCTTTGGGATGAGCCGCAGCAGGCCATCATGCATGGCGCGATCGCGTGGCGCGCGAAGCTGCTGGGCTGGCGTGGACCTTATGCGCTCGATGCACTGGGCTGGCACGACCGTGCGCGAGCCAACTTCTCTTATTGGTTCGGACGGCAGAACACGGATCCCATTCCAGCGCAGCTGCCGCCAGCCGACGAGGAGTCCAATCTCGCTCGCAGCGAAGCCGGCTTGCATTCGAACGGCGATATGGCGAACGCGCACTACGACATGAATGCGGTGTTTATCGACGCGCTGTTTCGTCACTTTGCCTGGACGGGAGATCTGGAATTCGCGCGACAGGCCTGGCCCGTGATCGAGCGTCACCTCGCGTGGGAGAAACGTTTGTTCCGTCGCGAGTTCGGCGACGACCGCCTGCCGTTGTATGAAGCGTACGCCCAGATCTGGGCAAGCGACGACTTGCAGTACAGCGGTGGCGGCGTGGCGTATGCCTCCGCGTACAACATTTATCACAATCGTATGGCGGCCAGGCTCGCCAGATCGCTCGGGCACGATGCGAAGCCTCATGACGCCGAGGCCGATGCGATTACCCAGGCCATGCGCAAGTATCTGTGGCTGGCGGACCAGGGCGCATTCGCCGAATACAAAGATCTGCTCGGCCGTCAGCTGGTGCATCCGAGCGCGGGTCTATGGAGCTTCTATCACACGATCGATTCCGGCGTGCCGACGCCACGCGAGGCGTGGTCGATGGCGAGCGCCGTCGAACGGCTCAATCCTCGTCTGCCCGTGATCGGCCCGGGCGTGCCGACGGATCGGCGTCATGAAATGTTCGCGACCACCGATTGGATGCCGTACTCCTGGTCGATCAACAACGTGGTGATGGGAGAGAACCTGCATACGGCGCTCGGTTTCTGGCAGGCCGGCCGTGCCGATGCCGCCTATGGATTAACGAAGAGCGCGTTGCTCGCGAGCATGTACATGGGAATTTCGCCGGGCAACGTCGGATCTTTGAACTATTTAGATGTGTATCGGCGCGAAGCCCAGCGCGACTTCGGTGACGGCGCAGGTGTGATGTCGCGCGCCATCGTCCAAGGACTGTTTGGAATTCATCCCGATGCGTTGAGCGGCCTGCTCGAAGTCCGGCCCGGTTTTCCCAAGGGCTGGCAGCACGCCAGCCTCACGCATCCCGATCTCACATTTGCATTCGCACGCGAAGGACGCGTGGATCGATGGACGATTCAGCAGCCCGCCAACCATCGTTTTAAGTTGCTGAAGCTGCGACTTCCGGCGACTCACGAGCGAATCGCGCGGGTCACTGTGAACGGCCTGCCAGCGCGCTGGAGCGCCGATGCAGAATCGGTAGGTCGGCCGATGCTGGAGATCGTCGCGCCGATGAATGCCAGAGTCGTCGTGGAGCTGGAGTGGAGCGGGCCGCCGCTAACAGTCGAAGATGTGCCCGGCAATCGCTTCCAGCGCACGCGCCAGGGCACTTTCACCTGGTGGCAGCCTTCGTTTCAGGCAAGCACAGTCGCGGAGTCGTCGCCGACAACTCCTTATCAACGTTCCGCCTCCACGCAATTGCAGCCGATCGACCTGAGTTCGTACTTTAACGATCGCGTGACTGAGATCTTTCGTCGCGGCAAGTATCGAAGCCCGCGCTCGCCGTATGTGTCGCTGGCGATGCCGACACAAGGCATCGGCGCGTGGGCCGGGCACGTGAATGCGATGGCCAATATCGATGACACTGGATTGCGTCGAGCGGCCGCGAACGGGGAGTTCTCATTGCCCGATGGCTTGATGTTTAGAACGCCAGGTCAAGCCGCGACACCAAACATCATCTTCACCTCGCAGTGGGACAACTATCCCCGTGAAGTTGCCGTGCCGTTGTGCGGCCGAGCCAGCCGCGCGCATTTGCTCATGGCCGGCTCGACGAATCACATGCAGAGCCGCATCGATAACGGCGAGATCGTCGTCGCGTATGCCGATGGAACTAGCACGCGCTTCCCACTGCGCAATCCGTCGACGTGGTGGCCAATCGATCAGGATTATCTGACCGCTACATATCAATTCCCGCTGCGTGCGACGCGCGCGACCCGCGTCGATCTGAGGTCGGGTCAGGTGCGCATGGCTGCGTCTGATCCGACGTCGGAGGGTGGAGTCGTAGACGGTGGCTCGGCCACCGTCCTCGACTTTCCACTAGAAACAAATCGCACTCTCGAATCTCTGACGGTCCGGGCGCTCGCCAACGATGTGGTCATCGGGTTGATGGCTGTGACGTTGGCGCGGCCGACGGAGGCCAATCTGTGTCAGGGCACCAAACCGTTCAGATAGAGCTCGATATTGGTGTAACCGTCCTTGCCGACGCGGGACGCGTCCGATGGATCGGCCGGATTGAGCTGGTGTGATTTCTCCCAGGCATCCGGCATGCCGTCGCCGTCCGCGTCCGGTGCGGCGACGCCGGTGCGCAGCTCGGGCCAACCGCCCACGTCCTTCTGACTATTGATGAGATGGCCCGTCTTGCTACGCACGGATTCGACGACACGCTCATCCACTGCATCTCGTGCCTTCGACGCACCTGCCGAGGCGAGCACTCGTTTGTATGCTGACTCCGCGGACTCTGTTTTCACCGGCGCGACCTCGAACGGCTGCTCGGTCTTGAAGACGACCGGATTCTGCGAAGTCACGACCAGCGAGAACTGGTCCTTCACCAGCTTGCCGTCCATGGTGTTGCCGGAGAAGTGCGTCTTGCCGCTCGCGTTCCGAATATAAAACGCGACCGGCCCGCCGGTGGCGCTGCCTTGCTGGTACCAGTTGTTGATGAAGTTGGTGTGAGTCGTCGCGTTGCTGTTGAGGTCCGTCCCGGCGGCGAAGCGCGATGTGTTGTCGGGGCGGCCGTAGAACGGATCCATGTTGTAGCCGCGGTCCAGGCCGGGCTGCCAGTTGTAGAAGTCCGTGGTCGCGCCCGGGCCCCAGTCATAGAACACGTTGTTACGGAAGTCGGCAATGATGCCGTCGGCATCGACCTTGGCACTCGCGTAGTTGCCGACCCGCGGCATGCGGGCTTCGTGGTGTGCCCACAAGTTGTGATGAAACGAATAGCGCGCGCCGTACGAGCCTTGGATCAGGCTGCCGTAGCCGTGCTGGCCTTTCTGGTGGCCGGCATCGTTCAACGACTCGGAGATGATGGACCATTGCACGGTCACATCGGTCAGATGTTTCAGGCCCGGCTCGACCTTCTGAGTCACGGACAGCGTCTCGTCGTTCGACCAGCTGGCCGAGCAGTGATCGATGACGATGTTTTTGCCTTGCCCGACGGAGACAGCGTCCGTTTCCAGCTTCATCTCATCGCCCATGCGCGCCCGGATGTAACGCACGATGACTTCGTTGGCGCTGATCTGCAGCGGGTAGTCGCGCAGCGTAATGCCGCCGCCCGGAGCCGTCTGGCCGGCGATGGTGATGAAGTCGTTCTTGATGTGCAGCACGCTCTTCAGGCGAAGTGTGCCGTCGACATCGAACACGACGATGCGCGGCCCGTCCGCTTCCACCGCTTCGCGCAGCGAGCCTGGGCCGGAGTCGTTCAAATTTGTGACTTTATAAACCTTGCCGCCGCGTCCTCCCCGTGTGAAACGGCCAAAGCCTTCCGCTCCTGGGAAGGCGAGTTGCTGATCTCGTGAGCTCGCTGCAGCGTCTGCGACAACTTGGACGCATGCGAGACAGCAGAGCGTGGCGGTGGCGATCTTATGGTTCATCGAATCCTCGAACATGGGCCGATTGCGTGATCTCGACCGGCTTGCCGTCGAGCGACAGGATCGTGAGATCCTGGAAGGTGAAGTTGTCGGCGTTGGCGATGCTGCCGGCGGACCAGGCATCCAGGTGCAGCCGTTCGAAACGAAAGTTCTTCAGCGGCTTTTCCGGATACGCCGAGATCTCGAACGCCGTCTTGGCGCCGACCGCCTGAATGTCGTGCACATACACGTCGCTCAGCTGCGGAATGCCGCGCTCCTTGGGCACCGGCGTCGAGAGCGTTTTCCAGTAGTCGGGATATTGTTTGATGCTGTCCGGGATCTTGGCGTAGCTGTACGCCGGGTACCAATTCAAGTTCACGCGCATCACGATCGCGACGTCCTGCATGAAGACGTCCGAGATCTCGATGCCAGAAATGGTGCCGCCGCGCGTCTGCGCCGACTTGAACAGAATGCCGATCGGCGTTGGGTGATACACCTTGAGGTTGGAGACTCTCACGTTCCTGAAGCCGCCCGATGTTTCGCTGCCGAACGTCACGCCTGCGGCGGCATCGCGCACGATGCAATCTCGGATCACGACGTCTTCGGTCGGGCGCGATACCCGCAAGCCGTCGGAATCGCGGCCCGCTTTCATGCACAGCGCGTCGTCGTTGCAGGTGATATCCGCTTTCTCGACCAGCACCTTGCGGGAGGAGTCGATGTCGATGCCGTCGGTGCTCGGGCCGCGGCCGCCTTCGTTGTTACGAATGATGACGCCCGAAACCGTCACATCCTGCGAATAACAAATGTGCACGGTCCAGAAGCCGGCCCGATACAGCGACAGGTTTTCGAGCCGCACATTCTGGGCTTCGAAGAATTGAATCAGTCGCGGCCGGCGGCAGTCATAGTCCGCCGCCCAGCGAATGCCCTTGGGATCGTACTGGCGGCGCAGGTTCCAGTAGCTGTCCCAGAACACTTTGCCATTGCCGTCGATGATGCCGTCGCCGGTGAGCCGGACGTTTTGTTCCTTGTAGACGTTGACCAGCGCCGCGGGCCAGGTCATCTCGACGCCCGCGATACGAGTCGGCAGCATCGGATAATCGTCGATGTTTTGCGAACCCTGCAGGCGCACGCCTTGATCGACTCGGAAAGTGACGCCGTTCTTGAGAAACAACGAGCCGCTCAAGTACACGCCGCCATCGAAAATCACTGTGCCTTGAGTCTTGGCGGCAGCATCGATGGCAGCTTGAATGGCTTGCGTATCGAGCGTCTTGCCGTCGCCCTTGGCACCGAAGTCCTTCACTTGATAAGTATTGGCCTGCTTCGGCGCTACGCTCGCGGCGCGGCTGTCGGTGGGCACGATCGCTGCCACGACAGGTGTGGCGGCAAGTGCCTGCAGTAACGATCGACGTTGTATCCACATTTGAATGCTCCGAAGAGAGTTCCTCATGGCAGAGGATGGAAACCTTCCGCCCGCACCACCCAGCCTTCCTTGGGGAATCCGGGTGCGTGACCGGTTGAACCGTCCCAGCCGCCGGCCATCATCGCGATTGCGAGCAGCAATCCGCCGTTGGAGGGAAAGTATGTTTCAGCCACGCGCGTATAGCCCGGGCCGTCGGGTCCGGCCGGCTTGGCGGCATCGTTGGCCGTGGGCACGAAGCTGTCCGCGTGCTCGGCAAGATGCACTCGCGGTGTCATGCCTGTGACTCCGTATTGATTGTTCTTGCCGTCGTACATCAGAAACCTCACCGCCGCCTCCGGATCGTTCAAACGCGCGGCGGTCATGGCGATCAGCGGATAGTCCCAGCCCCAGGTTTGACGCAGGTCCCAGAAATCCTCGACCGCGCTCAATGTCTTTTTCATCGTGGGCGGATCGACGCTGGGCCCCGGCAGCAAGCCGAAGGCGCCGAGAAACGACGGGTGATCGCGATTGAAACATTCGGGCGCGGTGTGGCCGTTGGAGCAGGTCGGCGTGCGAGCCTGATCCCACAGTTGTGGAAACGATTCGGTTGCCAGGTACAAACCGTCCTTCATCGGCAGCGGCGACAGCTTTGCGAGCACGCGGTCCCAATCGGCGTTACGCGACAGGCCGAGTCGTTCACGCCATTGCTGGGCGGTCATGAGGCCAAAGCGGAAATATTCCAGCTCGAACGTGGGATTGAAGGTGGTCAGCGGCGGGAACACTTCCTGCGCTGGGATCACCGGCGGACCAAGCACATATTGATCGCGTTGCGCGTCCAGGTGAGGAAACGACGCCAGCAGCTCGGCCGTTTCGAACACCAGTTCGCGATATTTGTTGAGCGTCTCTTGGGAGGGAGCCGAGCGGTACAGCAGCTCGGCAAGATAAATCGGATGCGGCTGTTGCCACATGATGAACGGCGACACCTTGCTCGGGCTGTTGCGACCTTCAGGGCCGACCATCTTTGGCCACCACGCGCCGCGCACGTCGTGTTCGGCAGCGAGTTTCTTCGCGTCAGGCAGATGTGCGAGGTACCAGCCCATGCTGCGTTCGAGCAGTTCCGGTCGTCCCCACGGCGCGAAGTGCGCCGAGTGCCAGGGATGCATTTCCATGTGGAACTTGCCGTTCCAGCTGTTCGAGAACAGGCCTTCTTCCTGCGGCGGCAGCGCGCCGGCGCCGTTCAACGCCATCAGGTATTGTGACAACACGACCCGGCGTTCGAGCTCGGCCGCGCGCGGATCGGTGCTGCCGGTGAAATCGACGGCTGCGCCTTTGGACCAATAGTCCTTCCAATGCGCTGTCACGTCGTTCCTCGCCGCAGCTGCAGCGGGCAGGGCAGTGCGAATCGCTTCCGGAGCAAACATCACCATCAACGTGAGGCTGTTGGGCTTGCCGGAGGGCAGGATGCGATAACTATGCGGACCGGCGGGCGAGAACCGAACATTCTTGTCCGCGAGCGCACTCACGTAATAGCGGGTGTCGTCGAGAACGCGATCGAGCTTCAGCTGATGCGCATCACGCGCGCGCTCGATCGTTTGATGATTGTCCGGATGCTTCCAGTCGGCCGGATCGGGATTGAGCTGCGCCGACACGCCGGGAAACTTCAGGTCCACTCCGAGCCGGCCAGTCGCGAGCAGCGGTGACGTGAGCTCGACCATCACCATGTCCAGGGTCGGATGCACGCGTGTCTCGACTTGCACCGCCTGGCCTTCGAACGAGAAGTTGCTGGTCAGCGCGCCGCTCCACAGGTCCAGGCTCTGACGCGTGTTGGTGAGAGCGGAGAATGCCGCGGGCGTGCCATCCTTGGATGTGAGATACAGCGACAAGCGTCCAAGCGAGAATCGGTGCGGATTCTCGCGCAGCCACGCGATCGCCGGCTTCGTCGCGTCCTTCCAATCCGAGTAGTAGGCGAACGGATATTTCTTGCCGCGCACGTCGATCTGCGTCATGCCGTCCGCTTCCGTGAAGCCTCGTGGATTCGGAAAGCTGTGCCAGGCCCATTGCGCTTGGGTCATGAGCGGCACGCGCGGCGAGTATTGATCCTGGAACGTCTGCAGCCCGGTGATATCGGCGGTGAACGCGATGTTGCCATTGCCGACCATCAGCGGCGCGGCCGGATCGATCTTGGTCAGCACCGGATTGTGACGTTGCGCGAGTGCCTGTCGATCGATAGCCGCCTTCGCGACCTCGACGGCATACACATGCGTCGGGCCATGCATATTGGAGCGGAACACCACCCACTTCTGGTCCGGCGTGAACGTGACATTCGGTTCCAGCCGGTAGTCGTGCGACTTCAGGTTCACCAGCTTCTCGGCCTCGAAATGGCCGGCGTGAATCAGGTTCTGCTTCGACACCGGGCCGGTCGCAAGATTCTCGGCCAGCTGCGGACGGAACAGATAAATCCATTTGCCGTCCTTGGCCTCGGCGACCTGCACTTCGTCGCCGCCGTCACCGGCGAACAGCGAGCCGTCGTCGTTGACGTTGAAATGCACCGACCATTCATCGCGCGCCAGGTTGTACCAGGTGCGCTCATGGGTCTCCAGGTTGTAACCGGCGACCCAGAACACTTCGCTGCGCGGAGTCTGCAGGTCGTACCAGATCGTCTTGCCGTCGGGCGAGAAGAACTCGTGGCCGGCGATTTCCATGTGCATGGTGCGCTCATGGATCTTGGTGAGCTGCGAGCCATCGGTGCGAATGGTCCAGATGCGGTCGACTTCGTGCCACGGCCCTTCATGGCAAAACATGATCAGCGTCGGATCGGTGGGCGAGAACTGCAGATGATTGAGCCAGTCGCGCGACGTGTGAACGTTCTTGATCTCGCCGCTCGCGATGTTGACCGTGAAGATGGTGCGCTCCAGTCGCTGCTCGAACACTTGCCGGATGCGCGCGCCACGCGCTTGGTGATAGGTGATCGGCTTGCCATCGGGACCGACTTGCGGCGCTTTTGGTGGATCGCCGACCTGGATCTCATCGCCATTGACCCAGGAGCCGAGCAGCAATGTTTCGTCGGCATTCACTGCCGTCAGGCTGCCGCGCGGGATCTTTGCGATCTTGCGCGTTTTCAATGTGTCCAGATGCGTCGCGTAAACCCAGCGCGCTGCGCTGTCTTTCTCGTCGGGGCGCGTGTAGTAGACGTTGCCGCTCTTCCGGCCAGTGACCATGATGCGCACGTTGCCTTTAGCAACCTGCGTGATCTTGCGCGTGGTGAGATCGATGGTGGAAATGCCATCCGGCGTGGTCACGACCAGCTTCTTGCCGTCGGGCGAATAGCTGTTTTGATGAAAATACAGGCTCGCGGTGCCGGGCTCCGTCGACAGGCGCACCACGCGATGGCCGGTGTCCGGATCGATCCAATCGGTCGGCGGCTCAGCCTGGGCAGACGCAGCTCGCGAGATGCTCGCAAGCAGTAGCGGCAGCAATCCAAATGCCGCACGGAAACTAAGTCGCATCGGCGACCTCCATCGTTGTCACGTTGACGCTGTCGAGACAGACAAAATAGGATGGCCGCGTCGAAGGACGAAACCAGGCCCGGAAATGTTTACTACGCGCGCGCGACGTTGGGTTGTTTTCACGCTGCTCATGCAGCCGCTGCTTTGCACGGCGCAGACCGTCGAGCAGGTGCGAGCAGGGTTCGTCACGCCGCCCGATGATGCACGAGCGATGATGCGCTGGTGGTGGTTCGGGCCGGCGGTCGCGGAGCCGGAATTGAAACGAGAAATCGCCGCGATGAGAGCCGGCGGGTTCGGCGGTTTCGAGATTCAGCCGGTGTATCCGCTGTCGCTTGACGATCCCAGCATCGGGCTGCGCAACCTGACTTATCTGTCGGATGAGTTCATCGACGCCTTGCGTTTCGCGGCCAAAGAAGGTGTCGAGCAAGGTTTGCGTGTCGATGTCACGCTCGGCAGCGGCTGGCCCTTCGGCGGTCCGCACGTGCCAGTCACCGAGGCGGCCTCCGAGATCGTCATGTACAAAACGCCGCTCGCCGCGCTGGAAACATCCGTTCCCGCGCCGCGCGTCGGCCCGGGAGAAAAGCTGCTCGGCATGTTCATCGCTGCCGGCGCCCCGGAAAGTTTTCAACTTGCCACGCTCAAACCCTTGCCGCTGACGAGCGCGCCGAGAGTGCAAGTCGAGGGAGCCAAGGGCGAGCGGACCGTGCTGTTCTTCCTCCAGACGCGGACCGGGCAGCAAGTGAAACGTCCGGGACTCGGCGGCGAAGGTTTCGTTTTGGATCACATGAGCAGTGCGGCCGTCGATCACCATTTGAGCGTGGTCGGCGAGCGGCTGCTGCAAGCGTTCGGCGACCGACCGCCGACTGCGGTGTTCAGCGACAGCCTCGAAGTGTATCGAGCGGACTGGACTGACGACTTGCTGCAGGAATTCCAACGCCGGCGCGGTTACGACTTGTTGCCGCTGCTGCCGTCGTTGTTTCTGGAAACCGGCCCGGAGGCTGCAAACATTCGCCACGACTGGGGCCAGACGTTGTCGGAGCTGATCGACGATCGTTATCTCAAGCCCGCCAATGCCTGGGCGCAGTCTCATCGCACGCAGTTCCGTTCCCAGACCTACGGCTTCCCGCCGGTCACCTTGTCGAGTAACGCATTGGTGGGATTGCCCGAAGGCGAGGGCAACAACTGGCGTGCCTTCACGACGACGCGCTGGGCGACCTCGGCGAGTCATCTGTTCGATCGCAATGTGACTTCCGCCGAAGCGTGGACGTGGCTGCACTCGCCTTCGTTCCGTGCCACGCCGCTCGACATGAAAGCCGAGGCGGACATTCTGTTTCTGCAAGGAATCAACCAGCTCATCGGTCACGGCTGGCCGTACACGCCGCCCGGGGTCGCCGAGCCGGGCTGGAGTTTGTACGCCGCGGCGGTGTTCAGCGATCAAAATCCCTGGTGGCTGGTCATGCCCGACATATCTCGCTATTTGCAGCGAGTGAGCTACGTGCTGCGCCAGGGCCGCCCGGCCAATGACGTTGCGATTTTGTTGCCGACCAACGATGCGTGGGCCGCGACGAAGCCTGGTCGAGCCACGGTCAGCGATGAAATGCAGAACTATGTGACACCCGCGTTGACGGCGCAGCTGCTCGACGCGGGTTACGGTTTCGATTACATCGACGCCGCCTCGCTCGACAAGCTGCAGGGTCGCTATCGCGCGGTGTTGCTGCCCAAGGTCACACGGATCGACCCGTCGGGCTATAAAAAGGTAGAGCAGTTCGCACGCCGCGGTGGAGCGGTGATCGCGATCGATAAGGCGCCGTCTCTGGGCGCCGGCTATCGCAACTCGGCGGCGCAAGCGGAGCAGGTGCATGCGCTGACGCAGAAGATCTTTCGCCCATCCAGTCGTGCGCGCGTGGTTGCGGAGAACGCCGTTGGCGAACAGCTGCGCAAGGTCCTCGAACCGGATCTGCAACTCGAAAGCAATCGATCGGCCATCGGCTTCATTCACCGCCGGCTGGATCAGGGCGATGTTTATTTTCTCGCCAACACGACCAACAAAGACCTCAACACTCGTGCGCGCTTTCGAGATGCGGCAGGTAAGCCGGCGCAGCTGTGGAATCCGGTCACCGGCGTCCTGAATGCAATCAGCGGCGATGAGATCGAGCTGAATCTCGCGCCGTACGAATCTGTCATTGTGGTGTTCGGCGCGCCCGCAACTGGTGTGTCGGCGCCCACTGAGACCACGAGAGCTGCCGTCGCCGATGTCTCCAACGACTGGCAGGTCGAGTTCGCGCCATTGCATGTGCAGCGTTCGCTGAAGACGCTGGCGTCCTGGACCGAAGATCCGGCGACTCGCTATTACTCCGGCGTCGCCAGTTACAAACGCAGTGTCGACATCAGATCGGTCGGCGCCCGTTATTTCCTGAACTTCGGCGCAGGCACGCCGGTGCCGTTCAATGACAAGCAGCGGGGCAGTCGCGCGTGGCTGGAAAGCCCCGTGCGAGAAGCGGCAGAAATATTTGTGAACGGCCAACGCGTGGGCTCGGTGTGGACGCCGCCGTATGAAGTCGAGATCACTCAGCAGCTCAAAGCAGGCGCGAACGAATTGGAAGTGCGCGTCGGCAATCTCGCCATCAACACACTCGCCGGGCGCGCCGCGCCGGATTATCGATTGCTCAATCTTCGCTACGGCGAGCGGTTCCAGCCGCAGGACATGGAGAACCTGCAGCCGTTGCCGGCCGGCCTGATCGGCACGAGCCCGATCACCGTGCTGATGGAGCAGCCGTCGCATTGATCTCAACACGAATCGGCGCGGCCAGCCGCGCCGCCTTCGCAGTCAGATAGGCGTTCCATTGCTCGGCGCTCGTGATCTTGCCCGCTGGCTGCCACGCGCCACCCGCAAAGTAACGAACCGTCTCGCCCGGTTTGACCTTCACCAGCAACAAGCTGTCGGGCCGGCCTTTGGCGGGCGGCGTGGTGCGAGCAAAGCCGGCGAATTTCGCATCCGGCGCGAGCAGCACGGCGGTGCCGAGATTTCCGTGCGAGGGATGGTCCTTATACGTTTCCCACAATGAGAGAAATCGTCCGCGCTCGTCACGCTTGGCTTGAACATCGGCGGCGCTGGGATGTTCGGTCAGGCCGATCGCCACTGTAATCGTGCCGTCGGAGCCGGGCGGAGGAGTGAAGTCGAAGGTGCTGTGCACTTCATCGAGCTGCTGGCCGGCGTCGACGATGAAACGTTTGGTCTCGCTGACCTTGACGCCATTGCCCGCATCCCAGGGTTCGTAAGTGAGATCGAAGATCGCGCGCACCGGGCCGTTGGCGTAGACGTGATGTTGCTGCCAGTTGCCGGAGACGAACAGCTGGTGGCCATCCCACACGCCGGTGCCGCCCACGCCGCGATTGCGGCCGACTTCATAAAAATCCAAACCTTCGCCGGTGTCCGAGTGCAGGCCGTCGTGACCTTTGCGATACCAGCGATCCGCGACCAGGTACGGGACCTTCTTGGTCCATAGATCCAGGCCGCTGCTGGTCATTTGATCTTTGGTGGCGCTCGGCAGCGTCAATGCCTGGCCGTACGCACGATGAGCGGTTAGATCGTTTTCCCAGGCGAAGTCGTCGTAGCGTTCCGGAACGTAGCGGGCGTACACCTTGCTCGGGAACGGCGGCTGAGGTGTCGCCGATGTTTCGATGGTCACGACCTCGCGAGCGTTGCCGGCGGCAAAGTCGACCTGAAAAATCAGGTCATCATATTCGGCCGGGCCCTTATGAATGTGTTTCGTCGCCGTGACCTGCGATGGAATGACGGCGCCCTTGTCATCGCGCACGATGACTTGATCGAAGGCAACGTCGGGCAGCGCCTTTTTCACGTCCGCGAAGGGAATGACGACGGTTTCGGCCGGCCGGGCGAGTTTGCCGTCATTGTGGAGGACGACAGTTGCCTTGCCCGCAAAGGCTACGACGGGAAAGGCAATGGCAAGAGCTAATGTTGTTCGTTTCATCATCGGAGTAACGCCGCTGCCGTCCACAGCATCGGCGACTGACCGTGCAGGTCGCCGGTGCGTCGCGGACGGTCGAAGTAATATTTCTTTTGCACCTGCAGGTCGGGGCCCACCTCGTTGGAGGCTTTG